>CAJWVY010000068.1 GCA_913048135.1 uncultured Verrucomicrobiales bacterium | reverse complement strand
AAAGCTCTACGCCATCAAGACCGACTCCAAAGGTCTCGCCAAAAGCCCGTGGCCGATGCGTGGGCAGAATGCACAGCATACGGGGCGTGCACCAACCAAGTAGACCAGCACCTACTCTTCATTGGTTTCCCCCAATAATCCGCCCTGTGTTCGCACGTGATGAAACAAATATTGCTGGGCGTAGCCGTGGTGCGGAGCGAAGTGCTTTTTGATAAAGGCCTGCAGACGCTTTGGCTTGGGAGCGCGGCGGGGAAAGTAAAGTTGGTGCAGGGCTTTGATGATCCAGGTATCGACGGGGAAGGCTTCGGGGAAGCCATAGGCAAACAACAGGATGCAATCGGCAACCTTGGGCCCGATGCCGGGAAGGCGTTGAATTTCGGTGCAGGCCTCGTCGTAGGGCATTGAGCGTAGCGATTCGAGGTTGAGCTCACCGCCCGTGATCATTTGGGCGCTACCGAGGAGGTACTTGGCACGGTAACCCATGCGGCAGGCGCGCAGTTCGGCCTCAGTACAGGCGGCAATACGCTCGGCGGTGGGGAAGGATTTCCAATTGTCACGTACCGGTTCACCAAAGCGGTCGCACACCTCGCCGATGATTTGCTCAATCTGCACGATCTGTTTATTGGAAGAACAGATGAAACCGGCGAGGGTTTCCCAGGGATCCTGCTTCAGCAGGCGTAAACCATGACACGTCCCGCGCGCAGCGGCGAGATGCGGATCATCGGCGGGGAATCCGTCATAGATGGTTTGCAGATCGAGATCGAGCTGGAGGTAATCGCGCAGCCATTGCCAGTTGCCGATGGGGCGGGCAACGCGCGCGGTGATGGTTTGGCCGTTGGATTGGAGTCGAACCCAACGGCCAGTGAGGACGTTTTCCCACGTGTTTTCATGGCCATCCACTTCGCGCCAGCGAAAGGCTTGGCCGGAGGTGAGCGTGGCGGCGAGGTCGTAATCCGGCACCTCAAACGTGACGGTGGCTGCGGCCGCCATGGGTTAGTAGGTGATCAGCGAATTGATCGGCGCGCCGTTCATTTTTTCGCGGCCATTGAGAAAGCCCAACTCAATTAAAAACCCGATCTCCACAATTTCTGCACCGATCTTTTTGAGCAGGCTGACGGCCGCGGCGGCGGTGCCGCCGGTGGCGAGAAGATCATCAAGCAACAATACCCGAGCCCCGGGTTGCAAGGCGTCCTGATGAATAGCCACGGTGGCTTCGCCGTACTCGAGGCTATAGCTTTCCTCGTGGGTTTTCCACGGAAGCTTGCCTTTTTTTCGAACCGGCACAAAGCCGGTGCCGAGTTGCTTGGCGGCTGCGGCGGCAAAGATAAACCCACGCGCATCAATGCCCACGCAGGCGTCGATGCCGGCATCGGCGTGGCGTGCCGCCATCAGGTCAATGGCGCCGGCAAAGAGCCGGGCGTCGCCAAGCACGGGGGTGATGTCTTTGAATTGAATGCCCGGCTGCGGGAAGTCGGGTACGTTTCGGATGGCGGCTTCGAGATCGCCGACGGTGACGTCGCTCATAGATTAATGTTGCTCGTGAATTTCCTCAACGTGACTGATCATGCGCTTGAGCCGGCCGAGGGCTATATTTTGAATCTGCCTCACGCGCTCGCGGGTTACACCAAATTTCTCTCCAACTACCTCTAGCGTACGTGTCTCTCCTCCGTCATCCATGCCGAACCGGTAGCGCAGGATCGCCGCCTCACGTTCATTGAGGTGATCGAGCATCGAGTAGAGCATCTTCTTGACGGTCTTCTCCTCGAGATCCTCGTACGGGTTGTGCATGTGGTCGTCTTCCACCACGTCGCCCAGCGTATCGCTCTCGGCCTCGTCTCCCAAGGGCGCATCGAGCGAGGCGGGGCGAATGGCCGCGGTGCGCAGCTGGGAAACCTTTGCCGGCGAAAGATCCATCTCTTCAGCCAATTCTTCATCAGTGGGCTCTCGACCAAGGTCTTCCTGTAACTTCATCGCAATACGGCGCATGCGAGAAATTTTATCCACCAAATGAACCGGTAGGCGGATAGTCTTGGACTGGTTGGCCAACGCGCGCTTGATCGATTGCTTGATCCACCACGCGCCGTAGGTCGAAAGCTTGCCACCTTTACTGGGATCAAACCGCTTCACAGCCTTCATCAGGCCCATGTTACCTTCGTCGATTAAATCGAGTAGCGGCAGGCCGAGTCCCTCATAATCACGAGCTATCTTCACGACAAGACGAAGATTGGCATTGGTCAGCTCCTGCTCGGCCGATTCATCACCGGCCTTGATCCGGTCGGCCAACACACACTCCTCCTCCACCGTGATCAATGGGTACTGAGCGATTTCGTTGAGATACAAATTGATAGCCGAATTCGCCCCATAACTGCCGGTGGCATGATCGGGCTGTTTGATATGGGTGATGACTGAAGGGGCTTTACGCGAAGGCACCTTCGACTGCTGTCGTTTGGTCGGCTTTTTTTTGGCCGACTTTTTCCCGGCAGTTTTAGCTTTGGAAGACTTGGCCTTTTTACGAGCGGGAGGCATCTCCGGCAACGCTATCGAATCCCCTTCCGGGGGCAAGAAAATAGACATAACAGAGTGGTGACAGGTTGTAATATCATTAACCTACACCCTTTTTGGTAATTACGCCAGAGGGACCAAGCGTTTTTTCAAGTACCAAAACAACGGTCACCCGCATCGCCCAGGCCCGGGTGAATATAGCCGTGCTCGTTCAACCGCTCATCGACCGCACCGAGGTAAACCGGTTCGTTGGGAAATGCTTTGCGCAGGGCTCGTACCCCTTCGGGCGCGGCCAAGGCATGGAGAAAATGGAGTCGTTCCGCGCCCCGTTGCTGAAGCAATTGGCCGGCTGCCACGGCACTGCCGCCGGTGGCGAGCATGGGATCACAGATCATCACTTCATACCGCCTCAAGCGCGGCGGCAGTTTTTCGAGATAACATTCGGGCTGCAACGTCGCCTCATTGCGGACCATGCCAAGATAGCCAAGGCGCGCCTCGGGGAGGAGTTGATCCGCCAAACCGACCAAGCCCTGGCCTGCGCGAAGAATGGGCACAAGCAGGATTTCTCTTCGCAAACGGTGACCGGTGGTGCGAGCCAAAGGCGTCCGGACGCGATGGGTTTTGGTTTCCAATGGCCGCAGTGCCTCGGTCAACAGCATCAAGCCGATTTGGCCCAATGCTCGCCGAAAGGTTTCCATGTCGGTATCGACATTCCTTAGCGTGGCCAATCGGGTTTGGACCAACGCGTGCTGAAGGACAGTGCAGCCTTTCACGGTTATTCCGCGTAGAGGTGGCTGGAGAGGTAATAGGGCACGCCCGGCCGCAGGCGTGGCAGGTCCATCCCAAGATCGACCTGCACCGTCGTGCCCGCCGGCGCCTTCTCGGCTTGCCCAAGAAAACGCAGCAGGCCACCGAAATCTAGCGGCGCCTCATGCTTGATCAGGCGAGCTTTACCAAGATCGATCCCGACGAATTTCTCGGTGAATTTTACGGCATCATCAAAGTTCCCAAGCTGATCCACCAAGCCGTGTTGATGCGCTTCTTTGCCGGTGAGAATACGGCCATCGGCGTAATCCTGCCATTCCTCGATAAGAGCCCGCGCATCTTTTTCTGTACGGTTTCCTTTCTTAGCACGGCCTTCTTCCACCACTTTGACAAAGGCATCGTAGGTGTCGTCTATGAATCGCTGCATAATTTCCTTTTGCTCCGAGGTCGTTGCCTCAGGCGGGTTCAGGCTGGAGAGCATGTCCTTGTTGGGGCCGCTCTTGAAGGTGACCGGTTTGACGCCGACTTTATCCAATAACCCATGCAGATTAATGGACTGCATGATGACCCCGATGGAACCGGTGATAGTCAGTTCGTTTGCAAAAATATACCGGCACGGGGCCGCCACATAGTAACCACCGCTGGCGGCCATGCCACCCATTGAGGCAATAACTGGTCCGTTATCAGTCTCAAACTCCCGGATGGCGCGGGCGATCTCATCCGAAGCCATCACCTCGCCGCCGGGGGAATCAATCCGCAGGATCACCGCCTTCACGCGTTTGTCGGCCGCGGCGAGTTTAAGTTGTTTCTTGATCGTAGCGACCATGTCCGAGGGACCGATGCTGGTGATAATTCCAGTAACATCTATGACCGCAATGCGGTTTTCCGAATCTCCGGAGCGAAGGGTGACCTCGGTAAACTCCGTCCGCGCCGGAGCAGTCATGCCACTGGTAAACTGATTGAAGGCCGAAATAATCCAGCCACCGAAAATGAATAGCCCGGCAATAAACAGGAATACGATCGGTAAAACGTAGCGGTTCCCGCCGGTCGGCGGCGGGCTTTGCGGCGCGGGATTCGGCAATAGCGGTGGGGCACCGCGATCATCAGGCTGGCTCATGCGCCCAGAATACGGCTCCCACGCACGCCGTACAAGCCGCCGATTTGCCCCTTGACGACATCCGACCTCCTCCCTAAAGTTGGCCCAGACAAGAAGGTTTGGCTGGTTCGCCAGCTGCGTAAAGTCGGTTCCAAACCGGCTTTTTTGTTCCCCTCACGGGGAGAAACCACTTGGCGCCCAGCGCCTCAGGCATATGGATAACGGAGTAAACAGCGCCGAATTACAGGCCCTATTGGACTATTACGAGAAGGAAAAGGGCATCAGCCGCGATGCCCTGAACGAGGCGATTAAGGATGCCCTGGAAGCCGCCGCCAAGAAGGCGGTGGGAGCCAGCCGTGATCTGCGCGTCGAAACTGACCCCAAAACCGGCCAGCTCCGCGCCTACGCCAAGCTGGTGGTAGTAGATCGTGTCACCAATCCGCAGGACGAAATTTCCCGGTTCGATGCCCTCCAGATTGTGGATGAAGCCAATCTCGGCGACGAAATCGAAAAGGAAGTGACCCCCACAGGCTTCGGCCGCATCGCCGCCCAATACGCCAGTCAGAATCTCAAGCAACACCTGAGACGCGCCGAGAAGGCGTTGATCTATGATGAATTCAAGGATCGCGTGGGCGATATCGTCCGCGGCGTGGTCCGCCGCTTCGAGCGCAGCGATGTGGTGATAGACCTCGGCCGCTACGAGGCGACCCTGCCCAGTCGCGAACGTGTGCCGATTGAGGAATACCAGCCCGGCGAACAACTCCGCTGTTTTGTCAAAGCCGTGGAAGAAACCGGCCGCGGCCCGGAGATTGTGCTTTCCCGTTCCGCTCCTGAATTTGTCGTGAAGCTGTTCACGCTGGAAGTTTCGGAAATCGCCGATGGCACCGTACAGATTATTTCCGTCGCCCGCGAACCCGGCTGGCGCACCAAGCTGGCCGTGCATTCGGATGACGAACGCGTCGATCCCGTGGGAGCCTGCGTAGGCCTGCGCGGCCAACGCGTCAAGAACATCGTACGCGAACTCAACAACGAGAAGGTGGACATCATCCACTGGAGCCCGAACATCGATGAGTTTGTCGCCGAAGCCCTCAAGCCCGCCGAGCTGCGCGAGATTGAAGTGCACAAGGAAGAGAAACGCATTCAGGTCTGGGTCGCTGAAGACCAGCTCTCCCTCGCAATCGGCAAGCGCGGCCAAAATGCCCGCCTCGCCTCGCGCCTGACCGGCTGGCAAATTGATATCGACGCCAAGGAAGTCGAAACCCTGACCTTTGATGATCAGGTGGCCGACGCCGTTTCTGCGCTGACCGCGCTACCCGGCATTACCGACGAGCTTGCCCAAACATTAGTGAACAGCGGCTTCCACTCCGTTGAGGACTTGAAACAAATCGAAGCCGGCGATCTCGAGGGTATCCCCGGTTTGGAAGAAAACGAAGCCACCATCCTCGCCGCCGCCACCGACGAAGCCCCCGCCGTGGCAGGCACCGACGAACCCCCTGCCATTGCTGAAGCCGAAGACGCCCCGACCGAAGTAGAGGCGGAAGCAGAACCCGAGGAACCCGCCGAAGAAGCCCCCACGGAGGAGCCGGCTCCTGAACCCACCCCAGAATCCGAGGAAGCCGCCGACTAACTCCCCCTGACTTATGCCCGTTCGGATCTACGAAATAGCCAAAAATCTAGGCGTCCAGAGCAAAGATGTTCTGGCCAAGGCTAAGGACCTTAAAATCACCAACGCCAAGGTCGCCTCCAGCTCGCTGGACAAGATCACCGCCGAATATCTCGAGGAACAACTCGCCAAAGACCTCAAACCGGCGGAATCCGAAGCTTCCGCCGAAACCGAGACCCCCACTGAGACCGCCCCAGCTGAGGAAAAATCCACCGGCCCCGTGCTCATCGTAGCCGACGAACCGGAACCCCCAGAAACCGAGGCCACGGCCGAGGAAACTGAGCATGTAGAATCCGAAGTTTCAGAGGAAACCGAGGCCACGGAAGAAACATCCGAAGTGCCCGTCGAGGAACCCGAAGCTGAAGCGCCAACCGAGGAACCCGAAACGGCCGAACCCGAAACGCCCGCCGGCCCGAAGGTTGGCCAACAAGTCGGCTTCATTGATTTGGGCGGCATGCCATCCCGGCGTGAACCCCGCCGACGCGAGAAAAAGGAAGACAAGAAGAAACCCGCGGCCAGCGGTAAACCTGCCGGCGGCCCTTCCCGCCCCGGTGCGCCGCGTTTCACGGCCAAGGCCGATGCGCCCGTCATCACGCTCAAGCCGCCCATCATGGTGCGCGAGCTGGCTGAGGCCATCAACCGCAAGCCGTTCCAACTGATTGCCGATCTCATGCAGCTCGGTGTGTTTGCCAATGTCAATCAGGCCATTGACGAACCCACCGCCAAACAGCTTTGCGCCAAAAACGGTTTTAAGTTTGAGGCCAAGAAACGCCAGCGCGACGCCGGCGCCCCGGCACCTGTTCAGGAGAAGAAACTCGAACTCGATACCGAGGACGACGAGAAGGATCTCAAGTCGCGCCCACCGGTCGTCGCCGTGATGGGCCACGTGGACCACGGCAAAACCACCCTGCTCGATGCCATCCGCAAAGCCGACGTTGTTTCCGGTGAAGCCGGCGGCATCACTCAGCACATCGGTGCCTACTCCATCGAGGTACCCCATCCCGAGGATAAGAAACGCCTCGAACCCATTACCTTTCTCGATACCCCCGGCCACGCGGCCTTCAGCGCCATGCGCGCGCGCGGGGCAAATGTCACCGACCTCATCGTGCTCGTGGTCGCCGCCAATGACGGCGTGATGCCCCAGACCTTGGAGTCAGTCAGCCACGCCAAGGAATCTGGCGCCACCATCATTGTGGCCGTTAACAAATGCGATCTTCCAGCCGCCAATCCCATGCGTCCGCGCGAGCAACTCGCCGAACACGGGCTGAGCGCCGAGGACTGGGGAGGCGACACGCTGTTCGTGGATGTTTCCGCCGTTAAAGGCGACGGCATCGACAAACTACTCGACGCCATTTTGCTGCAGGCCGAACTCCTCGAACTCAAGGCCAACCCCGACCGCCGCGCCGTGGGCAACGTCATCGAGTCCGGCATGGAACAAGGCGGCCCCACCGCCACCGTGCTCGTCCGTAAGGGCACCTTGACGGTTGGCGACATTGTCATTTGCGGCCAATACTTTGGCAAAGCGCGCGCGCTCATCAATGAGGATGGTCAGCGAATGAAAACCGCCGGCCCATCCTACGCGGTGAAATTACTCGGCCTCAATGGAGTTCCCGAAGCCGGCGATGAATTCAACTCCGTCGACAACGAAAAAGCAGCTCGCGAACTGGCCGAAGATCGCGGCGATGCCGCCCACAAAGAGAAGCTCGACGGCCGCGCTGCCGGCGTCACGCTCGAAAATCTTTTCGACCAAATCGACGCCACCACCGCCAAGGTGCTCAAGGTGATCGTCAAGGCCGACACCCAAGGCTCCGTCGAGGCCATCTGCGAATCCCTCAGCAAGATCGAATCGAACAAGGTCGACCTAGAAGTCATCCACAACGCCGTTGGCACCGTGACCGAGAGCGACGTCCACCTGGCCGCCAGTTCACAGGCGGTTATTCTTGGATTCCACACGCGCGTGGACAAGACCGCGCCCGACGCCGCCAAACAACACGGTGTGCAGATCAAGCAATACAAGATCATTTACGAGTTGATCGATGAAATGAAGGACGCCATGGCCGGCCTGCTGGAACCCATCGAGAAAACCGTGGTGATGGGCACCGCCGAAATCCGCCAGCTCTTCCCGCTCAGCAAGGGCGGCACTGTGGCCGGCTGTATGGTCACCGATGGCCACATCAAGCGCGGCAAGGTGCGTGTCATGCGCGGCGAGAAAGAACTCTTTACCGGACCGATCCACACCCTGAAAAGGTTCAAGGACAACGTCGATGTCGTCCGTTCCGGCATGGACTGTGGTATTCGGGTCGATGGATACGATGATTTTCAGGAAGGTGATCTCATCCAATCCGTCACCACCGAACAGGTGGCCGCCACCCTTTAACCCCGCCCTCACATGCCGTCGCTTCGCCATGAACGCGTTCGCGAACTGCTCAAGCGCACCGTGGGAGATATTCTCCGGCGCGAACTGAGCACCGAGGAATGTGGCCTAGTCAGTGTCAACGATGTTGGCGTGGCCAACGATCTGCATTCGGCCGCCATCTTTGTTAGCGTACTCGGCAGTGAAAGCCAGCAATACGCCGCCCGCAAACGCCTCGAACGCGACCGCTCCCATTTCCAATACATGCTCGGCCGCGAGGTGGTTTTAAAATACACCCCGCGCATCCGGTTCGAGCTGAACGATGCCATCGCCGAGGGCGACCGTGTCATCTCTCTCCTCGAGGAATTGGAGGAGGAAAATGAGGAGGACAAAAACCCGTGAAGCGCCGCCTCAAGATCATTGATCAAATCATCCGCGAGCTGAAAGCCGCCCGTACCATCGCGGTCGCCGGCCACATGCGGCCTGATGGCGACTGCATCGGCAGCGAGTTGGCCATCGGGTATGCGCTCAAGAATCTCGGTAAAAAGGTCACCATCTTTAGTCAGGACGAAATGCCCGATAAACTGGCCTTTCTCGACCTAGGCAAAATCCTCACGGGCCCGCGCACACCGCGGCCCTATGATGCCGCGGTGGTGGTCGACTGCGCCAACTTCGAACGCATGGGTGCCATTTGCGATTCCATCAGTAAACGCGGCCCGCTCATCAACATCGATCATCACGGCTCCAACACCCGCTACGGAGACATCAACTGGATCGACGCCCAATCCGCCAGTAGCGGCGAACTCATCTATCGCCTCCTCAAGCAGGCCAAATGGCCCATCACCGCGCCCATTGCCGATTGTCTTTTCACCGCCATCAGCACCGATACCGGCAGTTTCCAATACCCCACCACGCAACCCTCCACCTACCACGCCGCCGCCGAGCTGGTGAATCGCGGGGCCAATCTCGCGCGGATTTGCGAGGAAGTGTACCAGAGCTATCCCTTGTCCCGCGTGAAACTGCAGAAGCACATGTACAACAGCTTCAAGCTCACCCAGCAAAATCAGGTCGCCTACTTTTGGCTGCGTCAGGCGGACTACAAAAAGGCCGGGGCCGTGCCGGACGAAAGCGAGGGGCTCATCGATCACATCCGCGACATTCAGGGCGTGAAGGTCGCCTGTCTGTTTGAAGAGATCGAACCCGAGATCACCCGCATCAGCCTGCGTTCGAAATTGCCGGAAGTAAACGCCTCCGATATTGCCCTCGCCTTTGGCGGCGGCGGCCACCAATCCGCCGCCGGCGCACGGATTCCTGGCAAACCCAGCACCGTACAACGCCGCGTACTCGCCGCCGTAAAACAGGCGCTCGCCGAAAGCAATTCATCCCGCTAATGCCCCGCAACCGCTCCCGCCAACCGGAAAACGAATTGCACGGTGCACTGCTCATTGACAAGCCGGCCGGCCCCACGTCCCACGACATTGTGGACATTATCCGCGGCCAATACGGCCTTCAAAAGGTCGGCCATTGCGGCACCCTCGACCCCGCCGCCACCGGCCTTTTGATTCTGCTCCTCGGCCGAGCCACCAAGCTTTCCATGAAACTCACTGCCGATCACAAGATCTACGAAGGCTCCATTGAGTTCGGCAAATGCACTGACAGCTACGATGCTCAGGGCGACATCACGGCCACCGCAGCGGTGCCCTCTCTCGATTGCGAGGCGCTGAACGCCGCCGCCCAATCTTTTCAGGGAGATATCCAGCAGAAACCACCCATGGTTTCCGCCGTCAAGAAAGACGGCGTACCGCTCTACAAACTCGCCCGCAAAGGCAAGACCATCGAACGCGAAGCGAAGCCGGTTCATATTTTTTCATTCGAATTCAATCAATACACCGCACCCGCCGGAACCTTCCGGGTGCATTGCTCCAAGGGCACCTACGTGCGAAGTCTGGCGCATGAGCTTGGCGAGCAACTCGGCTGCGGCGCGCACCTGCGCACCCTGCACCGCACTGCCTCCGGAAAATTTGATGTCGCCGACGCTATCCGATTGGAGGACCTCGTAAAACTGCCGGAAGCCGAATTGCCCGGCCGCGTGCTCTCGCTCGTGGAACTGGCGCACCTGTTGCAACCTGAATGAGAACACTCAGCGACGCCCGCGAACTGAAGCCGGCCAATGGTCGTGTGTGCTGCGCCATCGGCATGTTTGATGGGGTGCATCTCGGACATCAACAGGTGATCCGACAGGCCGTTTCCGATGCGCACCAGCTCGAAGCCTCCTCCCTCTGCGTCACCTTTGATAAACATCCGTCCACCGTCATTGCCCCGGAACGGGCGCCGCTGTTGATTCAGTCGCTCGATCAACGCCTCGAAGCCATTAGCGCCTTGGGCGTGGACGCCACCTTGATCCTTCCCTTTGACGAGGCCATGAGTCAAATCCCGGCCGAGGCATTCATTCAGGGATTGGCCGTTGATCTCGGCCGCATCAGCTCCATTTGTGTCGGCGCCCAATTCGCATTTGGTCAGGGTCGAAAAGGAAACGTCGATTTACTGCATCAACTCGGCCAAGAACTTCATTTTGTGGCGCATGGCACGGCCAGTGTGGCGTTGGATGGGGAGACGGTGAGCAGCACGCGGATTCGACAGGCGATCGCCGGTGGGCAATTGGATCTGGCCGGGCAGATGCTCGGGCGGGAGTACGCGCTAACGGGCAAGGTGGTCCGCGGCGATCAACGCGGGCGGGAACTGGGTTTCCCCACCGCAAATCTTGAGATCACCGGCCGTTGCACGCCGCCCAATGGCGTGTATGCCGCGCATGCAGAGGTGGATAGCGAACCGTACCGTGCCGCAGTGAACATCGGCCTGCGGCCCACCATAAAGGATCCGGAGCCGACCCTGCATGTGGAGGCGCATTTGCTGGACTTCGACGAGGAGATTTATGACCGTGTCTGCGCGCTAACCTTTGTGGGCAAATTACGCGAGGAACAATCCTTCGATTCACTGGACGCCTTGCGGGCGCAGATTGAAAAAGATGTGGTTCAGGCACGATATCTCTTCACCCAGCTTTAATAGGGAGCTATGCTCCGCCCATGCCCACCACCAAGGTCTACGAGTACAAAGGCTGCAGCACCTGTCGCAAAGCACTCAAATGGCTGGACGCTCAGGGGATTGAGTACAAGGCCGTTCCCGTGCGGGAGACTCCGCCCAACAAGACCGAACTGCGGCGTGTGCTGAAGGCCAGCGAGGGCAATATCCGTAAACTCTTCAACACTTCGGGCGGCGATTACAAGAAGCTGAACCTAAAGGATAACCTCCCGACACTCAGCGAAGCGCAGGCCATCGATATACTCAACACCAACGGCAACCTTGTGAAGCGACCATTTGTGGTCAACAAATCCGGCGGCCTCACCGGCTTCAACGAGGATGCCTGGCAGGAATTTTTCGGCCTTTAGCCCTGCGCCCTCTGCAGTTACCCTCCCGGCATGAATCGGGACGAAATCGAGGCGGCCAATCAACGGGTCATTGAGGCAGGCGCATTTGTTCAGCCGTTGCTGAGCGAAGCAGGCAAGGTGATTGTCGGCCAATCCTACCTTATGGAACGGCTGGTGATCAGCCTGCTGGCCAATGGCCACGTGCTGCTCGAAGGCGTGCCCGGGCTGGCCAAGACGCTGGCGATCAAAACGCTGGCCGACACGTTAAACGTCAACTTCTCCCGCATTCAGTTCACGCCGGACATGTTACCAGCCGACGTGACGGGCACGCAGATATACAATCCGCAATCCGGCGAATTCACCACGCGCCAAGGGCCGGTATTTGCCAATCTGGTGTTGGCGGATGAAATCAACCGCGCCCCTGCCAAGGTGCAAAGCGCGCTACTGGAGGCCATGCAGGAAAAGCAGGTGACCATCGGCGCCACGACCTACTCCCTGCCCGCTCCCTTTCTCGTGATGGCAACGGAAAACCCCATCGAACAGGAAGGGACCTACACACTGCCCGAGGCGCAGGTGGACCGCTTCATGCTCAAGGTGGTGATCACCTATCCCGAGCGCTCCGACGAACGACGGATTTTGGATGACTGGGCCAAAACAGAGGATTTACCCACCGCCTCTCAGGTGGTGACGGCCGAGCAAATCCTCACCGCGCGCAAGGTGGTCAATACCATTTATGTGGATGACAAGGTGAAGGATTATATCGTGGATCTCGTGTGCGCCACGCGTGATCCGGGCAAATACAAGATCCCCGCCGAAGGTCTCATCGAGCTGGGCGCCTCGCCGCGCGCCACCATTTTCCTCACGCTCGCCGCCAAATCCCACGCCTTCGTTCAGGGCCGTGGTTATGTGACGCCGCAGGATGTGAAGAGCATCGCTATGGATGTACTACGCCATCGCGTGCATGTGTCCTACGAAGCCGAGGCAGAGGAGAAAAGCAGCGAACAAATCGTGCAACTGCTGCTCGATCACTTGCCCGTGCCCTAGCCCATGAACCTGCCCGAACTCCAGGCTCAAGTGCGGCAGATCGAGATCCGCACCCGCCGGCTGGTCAGCGATTTGATGATCGGCCAGTACCAGAGTGTCTTCAAGGGTCAGGGCATGGACTTCGATGACATCCGGGAATATCAACCCGGCGACGAGGTGCGTCACATCGACTGGAACGTCACTGCCCGCCTGAACCAACCGTTTATTAAACAGTACGTTGAAGAACGCGAACTCACCGTCATGCTCGTGGTCGACTTGAGTGCCTCGGGCACCTTTGGCAGCGGCCGCCAAACCAAGCGCGAACTGGCCGCCGAAGTCGGTGCCGTGCTCGCCTTTGCCGCCCAGCGCAACAACGACAAGGTTGGCCTCACGTTGTTTACCGAGCGTGTGGAAAAATACGTAGCCCCCGCCAAAGGCAACCGGCATGTGCTGCGTGTGGTGCGGGATATTCTCGGGCACACACCAGATCATCGCGGCGGCGACCTGCGCCATGCGCTGCAGCATTTGCAAAAATCGTTCCGCCGCCGTTCGGTGATGGTGTTGCTATCCGATTTCCTCGACCCCCTCCCCATCTCCACCCTGCAACAGGCCCGCCGCCGGCACGATGTGGTGGCCATCCAGATCACCGACCCGCATGAGGAACAACTGCCCGCACTCGGCCGGATGACGCTGGAGGATGCCGAGACCGGCGAGGTCGGCGAAGTGACCCTGCGCAGCGAGGAAGACCTCGACGCCTTCTTCCGCCACCGCGCCGAGGCGCAGGATGAATTGGAGCAGCAATTCAACGGGCTGGGCATCGATCACATTCGCCTACGCACCAATGAACCGTTTGTGCCGGAGCTGGGACGGTTTTTTCGAACCCGTCTGGAACGGCAACGCCGCACATGAACGACGACACCAACCAGCTCGACCTGCTCGATATCAAGCCGCCGCTGGACCTCGATCCCGGCGACGGCACGGGCCCGTTGTGGTGGGTGCTGGCCGTGCTGCTGATCGCCGGCGCCGCCCTACTCTGGTGGGCGTTTCGTCGTCCAATCAAACCGCCCACGCCGCCGGCGCCCGATGCCGTGGCCCAGCGTAAACTCCGCGAAGCTTGGGCTCTGCTCGACACTCCCGCGCTCTTTACCGAGGCTGTGGCCGATATCCTGCGTGTGTACCTGGAGGAACGCTTCAAGGCTCACGCCCCCGAACGCACCACCGAGGAGTTTCTAAACGAACTGCAACAGATGCCGCAGATGACCGGGGAACAAAAGGAGTTGCTCGGGCAATTCCTGAAGTTCTGTGACTTCCCGAAATTTGCCCAGCTCGATCCCTCTGAGGAGGAATGCCGAAGGCTGCACGGCATCGCTGTGAAACTGGTGCAGGAAACCGCCCCGGCCCGACCCGGCAGTGCGCCGCCACAAATTGTGCCCCCGAAAATCAGCTGATGGATACCTTTACCTTTGCCGATCCCGCCTGGCTGTGGCTGCTCCTGCTGCTGCCGCTGGCCGGCTGGCTCAAGGGCGCCACCGGCACGCCGCCGGCCGTGGTGTATTCCTCGCTGTCACTGGTGCGGCAGCTGCAAAAAATCGCCCCGCAAAAAGCCGGTCGCCTGCTGTGGCTGCTGCGCTGGCTGGCATTAATCGTTTTCATCCTCGCTCTAGCCCGACCGCAATGGGGCGAAGGTAAACAACGCATCCGCGCCAGCGGTATTGATATTGTGGTGTCCATGGACCTCAGCGACAGCATGCTCGCCGAGGATTTCCAACGCTTCGGCCGCGACGCCAACCGTCTGGACGTGAGCAAGGATGTGCTCGAGGAATTCATCAAAGGCCGGCCCAGCGACCGCATCGGGCTCATTGCCTTTTCCGGCAAGGCCTACATCGCCAGCCCGCCCACGCTCAATCACGCGTTTTTGCTCGAGAACCTTGATCGTTTCACCACCGATACCGTGCCGGAGGAAGGCACCGCCATCGGTTCCGGCATCAGCGCGGCGATCAATCGCCTGCGCGAAATCAAGGATTCCAAAAGCCGCATCGTTAAAAAAGCTTAACTCCCCATCCATATGAGACATCATATCTAACCACATAAGCATCGTGGAAGTCGACTTATTACAAGCCTCACATAGTTTTACAGATTGGCTAGGTAAATTTGATTTATAACACTCGAATAGGTTACATAAATCTAGCAGATCTTCAAATATTAAGGCATGATACATAGGACTAAGCTCAAAATGCCCACCATCGGAAAGAATCTGTTCCGGTATTTCTCTCTCCAGTATGTTTATACCACGGTTCAACCAGTGATCCGCCTCAGGACCAATAAAATAAGTGCCCACAAAAACCAGCGCTTTAGCATTTGCAAATAAATGGTTTCCCAGTAGATGCCATTCGATACGCTTCTCCAACCATCTCGCCTGAAGAACCAAACTTTCCAAGTAACAGGCAGGTAACTCAACTCCTGACAAAGCCCATTTTATCCAATTGACGAGTCGCAACGAAGTTGGGTAGGGTTCCCAACCGTTTCCTTTAAAAGGTGGATTATTTGAGATCCAATCATTCAACAACTCTTTATGCCATTCAACCCGATTTACTGCTTGCTCTGCATTGAGATCATCAAAATAAT
>CAJWVY010000067.1 GCA_913048135.1 uncultured Verrucomicrobiales bacterium | reverse complement strand
ATCGGGCACGATCCCAACACCGGCAAGGAACTGTGGCGCGTGGGAGATTTGAATCACAAAGACCGTTACAATCGCACTCTGCGTTTCGTGGCTTCGCCGGTGGCGCATGGAGATTTGGTGGTGATCCCCACGGCCAAGAATCGCGGTGTGGTTGCCATCAGCGTGGCGGGCGCCAAGGGTTACATTGGCACCGGAGGCAAGGGCGAGGTCTGGCGCATTGACCGTGGCACGCCGGATGTTCCTTCACCGGTGATTTACAACAACCTCGTTTATCTCTGCCGTGAAAACGGCACGGTGACCTGTCTCGATGCGAAGACCGGCGAGCAGCTCTATTCCGAATCGCCTCACCGCCAGACCTACCGCGCCTCACCGGTGGCCGGCGACGGCAAGATTTACATCACCTCCCGCGACGGCATGGTGACCGTGCTGCAAGCCGGCCGGGAATTCAAGGTGCTGGCCAAGAACAAACTCGCCGGCGGCCTCACCGCTTCTCCGGCCCCCAGCAATGGCCGTATCTACCTCCGCACCCACGAGGCGCTGTATGCAATTGGGGAAAAATAATATGGGTTGTTGGGTTGTGTGGCGCCACCTTTATATGATTTAATCAATCAACGTGTCGGACCATCTACATCTATCAATTCGGCCGGATGTTTCTTTTCGGCCGAATTATTTTACCGTCGTCCTCAAAATCACCGACCCCAAGATGATGGGGAAAAAGGCCGAGTTCACTCTCGATCTGGCCAGTGATGTGCATGATTCAGATCCGGTTAATGATGAGACGAATCTGTACACCGACAAGTTCGTGGTGGATCGCACGGAATATGAACTGGAGATTCCAACCGATTCATTTGAATGCTTCACCTACAAAGGAACCCATGCATCCATCGTGTTGCGTGCGAATCTCAAAGTGGATGATGCGTGGATCTTAAGGGATTCTCAGGTGAGCCGAAAGACGCAATTCAAGTTGGTGGACGAGCGGTCTGGTAGCCTTGGCGGTGATGCCACAGAAGTGATTGATCCTTTCGATACAGTTAAGTTCAGTAAAAATTTTGATGCTTTATCATCCGAAAGAAAAACGGGCTTCATCCTGATGTCTCTCTTGTGTGCCCTCGGATGGCTTGGCGGGAGCTGGCTGATTTGGGATATTTTTTCCCAGGGCGAGGATGGGGTAGTTGTTGCTGTGTTTTTAATCATCATTCTCTTAGTTGCAATGGTTTGCCTTTGGGTGTGGCAGAAAGACTCTTTTTTTAGATCGTACATGAGCGTATCGCTTCGGCCGATTCCCGCCATCACGCGGAGTACCTGTCTGCCAATTTCACAACTGGTTTCAGGGAAATCGGAAATCGATCTCAAGAATATGACTTTGCGGGTGGTGGCTTGTAACATGGAGATGGGGCAATATATCCGAGGCTCCGGGTCTAACCGACGCACGGTGAGCTTTGAGGAGCCGGTCCGCCCGATTATCCTTTATAGTGAACGAGTGGGTCACATTCCGGCGCGCCAGGAGATCGGGAATCATTTTCCCGGGGAGGTTGATTTTGGGCCGATGTTTAAGGCGTTGTATCCGCCCTTGGAAATTTCGGAAACACATGGGCTCGCGGTTTATTGGGAGGTTCAGTTGCTCCACGACGAATTCATCGACCACGAATTGAAAGGGCCGACCGATTCAATTAAGGTCACCGATTTTTTTATTAAATGACCGGTTTTGATGATTTTCTTGAGTTGAAAGCGGCCTCATTCCGGTCGACGCGATTGGCGGTCTTTACCGGGGTGAGTGGTTCCGGGAAATCGACGGCGATCCAATGGTTGATCCAACATCATCCTGATTTTCAGAATCGGCCCATCGAGCGGGTGATCGGAGGCGGCTTGGATTGGACGGTGCCGGCAGTGGAAAACGGATTGGTGGTGGTGGATGATCTGATCCGTCCCCATGAATTGTACAAACTGATCCGGTTATTGATTCGGGGCAATCAAGTCTTGTTAGCCGCCCACTTACACCCTGCATGGTTTGCCCCGCTGCGAATCGGGTGGTCGACTCAACTGTGGCGGACGGATGTGAACCGTGAAAAACTGGCGCGTCTTTTAAAGGCGGAGCGGATCGAATTTACCCAGGCCGCTCTGGAATCGTATTGTGCCGAATACGGATCGAGCTATTTGGATATGTTCCACATTCTGGAGCGCTATCCTCATTGTAGTTTTGATCGTGCCCTGCGTTTATTTCGAAAATACTGCCGAATGGAACAGCCCGCTTTAAACTCGTAACCACAAATTAAACTCATGGTAAAAACCATCCTCCTTGTTCTGGCATTGTCCGGAGTATCATTGTCCGCGGCCCAGCCGTTGGCGCAGCAGCAGTTTGTCATCAAAAAACCTACGCCTAAGTGGTTCGGTGAACGCATTGCGCTGCCACCCAAAGGATTTGCGCCGGATCTTGGTCTGAAGGGCATTGAGGAAATTCTCTTCGCGCCGGGAATGTTCAAGGCAGATCAGCCGGATTTTTTCACCTACGTGTTTCTCTTCGCCGTGGAAGCCAAACCGTTGCTGACTGAGGAAGTGTTACAGAAGGAACTGCTAACCTATTACGTTGGCCTCTCCAAGGCACTTCTGGGAAACCCGAATCTGGATACCAGCAAGTTCTCGGTGGACGTGCGTAAGGTGAAACAATTTGAAAAGAACCCGAATGGTGCGCTTAACGTGGCATCCTATACGGCCACGGTGAATTGGATTGAGCCTTTTGCTACCCGTAAATTTCAAACGTTGCACTTTGAATTACAGACTTGGAAATATGCAGGATCGCCGCACCAGTATCTCTTTGTGTGCGCTTCACCGCAGTCGCAAGATAAGATGATTTGGGAAACTTTACGCGAAATTCGGGCTAATCTGACTCTGAAGCGGACTCCAGTAAAAGAGTCGAAACCAGCCCCTACCAAAGAGTAATTCCGCTGATTCCTTTACTATGGCGAGGTATGATCAGAATGGGGCAAATTTCCAATCGCTCTTCCTTCAAGTGTTTTATTCTCAAAGGTGAAGGCACTAGTTATATATCAACTGGTGCTGACAAATGATTATTGGAGGATTATAAAAAAAGATTAGAATTACAGTAGGCAAGAAACATCTGAGAATGGTAGCCTTTCCGCGTTGGAAAGGGCTGCGTTAGCCTTTCCAATGTATACATATAGCGCGTTGGGTACAACCGCCGGGGTGCAAGCCTCGGCGGTTGTTTTTTATTGGGGCGGCTTACCGTCCTTGTAAGAGCGGGAAAAGTAGTAGGTGCCGTTATTGTCCTGGGCAATTTCGCTGAGTATGGGGTCCACGCCTTCGGGTCGGCGATGAAAGCCGACTGTGTTGACGCGGGTCATTTGATTCGTGTTCAGGTTTTGAATGAGGTCACGAACGGCATTACCGCCGCCGCGGCAGTTGAAACGGCCATCGGTGAGCAGCCAAATGGTGTCCGGCCCGATGCGTTCAAAGGAATCCTGCAGGGCATCCAACGGATTGGTGGATCCGCCGGGATCTTTGTCATCTACCCATGAAATGATGGAGTCCACCTCCCACTTGAAGCCGCGCTTGGATTCGCCGGGCATGGGCGTTGATCCGCTATCGAAAAAGTAGATGTAAAATTTTTTGCGCGGCGTGATTTTATAGAGGGCATCGACCATGGCGGCTTTGGCCAGATTCAGTCGGTTATCATTTCGCATGCTTCCGGATTTATCGATGATGAAGACGTGATGGTTGCCGTTGGTGGTATTAAACACCTTGGTGATAGGAACTTCTTCAAAGCCACCACAACAGCCGAGCATGACCGTGCTGGCGGACCCAACGGATTGCCCGCCGCTGGAGCGATGATGTTGGACGGTAAATTGCCCGTAGGAGCCGAGATCGGCATCGGTAGAAAAATGGGCGCTGCCATCGGCCAGAACCACATTGCCTTGGCCTTTCATCAGACCGGCCATGGCATCGCGATAGCGTACGGGCTCATCGGCTCCAAGCCAGCGGGCTTCGGCAAGATCGCATTTGCTGAGATTGCGGGTGGTCGCCAGCACCGTGCCGGGGCGGCCCAGATCGCCGCCTTCGGCAAGTAGATAACTGATGGCGTTGGGCGGGATGAGTTTTTCGTTAATGGGACTATATTTTTCCCAATCAGCTTCCGCACTCTCATTGTAAGCGGCGCGTTCCGGGTCCAATGGTGAGAGGAGAACTTTGACGGTTCCCAATTCGAGCTTCATCGGCGGCAGCGAAAAGATGGCCGCCGGATCCATCGTGAAATCATCCCAGCCGGAGCCGAGTTCCACTTTTTGATCGCTCGGGAGGATTTGCCAAGGCAACCTGCCGTCGTGATCGTTGCCGTACATATACAGGGCTTTACCGATCTGGGTCAGGTTGCCGAGGCACTGGATGCGTTTGGTTTTGGTCTTGGATTTTGCGACCGCCGGCAATAACAGGGAAGCCATGATACCAATGATGCTGATGGCCACCAGCACCTCCACCAACGTGAAGCCCGCTTGGCGGGATCGGGTGGGTCGGTTGGAAAGTGGGAAAACGAACCTCATGCCGCTGAAGCAACCTAACATTGGCCCCCAAATATTCAAGGGGGGCGCGGACGAATAATGCAGAACGAATCCTCTGAACCCTTGAACATCCGACCGGTCACCGAGGCGGATATCCTGCTCGTATTGGAATTCATTCGCGACATTGCCGAGTACGAACGCCTGTCGGATCAAGTGGTGGCTGATGAAGCCATTTTGCGCGAGTCCTTCTTTGGCGCGCGCGCCAAGGCCGAGGGATTGATCGCTGAGCGGGCTGGTGAACCGGCTGCATTCGCGATTTATTTTGAAAATTTCTCCACCTTTACCGGTCGGCCAGGGTTGTATCTGGAGGATTTATTTGTGAAACCGGAATGCCGAAAACACGGAATCGGCCGCGCTTTGTTGGTGCGGTTGGCGCAAATTGCTGTGGAACGCGGTTGCCCGCGCTTCGAGTGGGTGGCACTGGATTGGAACCAGAATGCCATTGATTTCTACGAAAAACTGGGGGCCAAACAGCTCAACGACTGGCGAATCTTCCGAATGGAAGGTGAAAGTATTGCCCAGTTGGCCACGCAAGTTATTGACAATTAACCACTAAGTTGTTAACAACCCTCGCAGCGGATGTCCCCCTAATTCGTCCGCTTTAAAACCGCCAACGGGATACCCCCACTCCTTCCCGTTGGCGGCTTCTTTTTTTCTCCGATTGACATACTCCATAAATATCATACGTTTACGTATTAATCAGATGCGTTGGATTCTTATAGGGCTCGTGGTTTTTGGAACAGGATGTACCTCGATTTTGGATCGGTTGGCTACAGATCACTATTCGAAGCATTATATTACGGATATTGAAGTTGTCGATCGCGATCCCAAAGGGTTGCCTGCACCGGAAGTGCAAAACACTCTTTTATCCGGACATGAGGAACGCGTGCGAAGTCACAAGAACGGTGGATGGCAGGTATTGGGGGTGACGGAATTTAACACATCCGCCTCCACTCGAGTGAATCATCTGTACAATTTAGCCCGCCGCAAAGGTGCCTCGTTAGTGGTGCATTCCAAAAAATTTGACCGGCGCGAGCAGGAGATTATCAAGCGGAGCGAATACCAGCCCGGCGAACGCATCAGTGTCAACGGCACCACGGTGCAACTGGAAGGCCGCTGGGTGGATGTGGTGGACGTGGAAACGCGCGTTTATCATGATTATCGGGCGACACTCCTGCGGCCTGGCAGCGAATAAATCCAACATATTTCACGCGACAAACCCCGGCAGCTGTCGCACACTTCAGGCATGAGGCCAGTGAAATTTCTTTCCGGCGCGCTGCTGCTAATCCTGTTGTCTCTCAAGGTATCCGGCCAAGATCAGCAAAAGGCCGAAACTACACGCGGTGATAGATTGGCCGCCAAACTTCAGGAAGCCGAGCCGCGTCTCCAAAAGGAATTCGGCGAGCTTAAGGCCCAGGCCGAAGCCGGCCAGGCGGCGGCCCAGTATCGCCTCAGTTGGTTGCTGGTGTATGGAACAGGAACCCCGGTGGATCTCAAGGCCGCCTTTCAAGCCGCCCAACAATCGGCGGCGGCTGGCTATGGGCTGGGCCAAACTCATCTGGGTGAAATGTACCGCTTTGGCACGGGCACCGAACCGGATGAGGAAAAGAGTAACGCCGCATTT
The DNA here is from genome assembly GCA_913048135.1 of uncultured Verrucomicrobiales bacterium. Classification (GTDB taxonomy): domain Bacteria; phylum Verrucomicrobiota; class Verrucomicrobiia; order Limisphaerales; family UBA1100; genus UBA1100. The sequence goes on along the minus strand of CAJWVY010000067.1, from coordinate 9,553 downwards.
TCGCAGGCGGCCAAATCCCTGCCCGCACTCGTGACCGAAGGCAATACTGAAGCCATGCGCGCACTGGCCATGCTGTATTATCGCGGCTGGGGCGGTTTGAAGCAGGATCACGCCAAGGCCTTGGCACTGAATCGTCAGGCCGCGGAAGCCGGCGATGCCATTGCCTCGGTGGAAGAGGCCGACCAGCTTTGGGATGGGAAAGGCACGCACCGCCAACGCTCCAAGGCTACCCGGTTGTATCGCGCGGTTCTGCCCAAGCTCATGACTCAGGCCGAGCAGGGCAACCGGCGTGCCCAACTCATTGTGGGCAATTTACTCGCCACCGAACGGCTGACTGGCAAACGCGATTTTGAGGAGTCTATCAAATGGCATCAACCCGGTGCGGATGCCGGCTATGCTGCCCTGCAGTTTCTCATTGGGGCGCGGTATCAAAAAGGCAATGGCAAGGCCCAGAATGATCCGGAAGCCATGAAGTGGTATGAATTATCCGCTGCCCAAGGCAACCCCGGAGCCATCAATAATGTCGGCTGGATGCACGGTAATGGTCGCGCCGGTGCCGGTGAGGCCAATGATGAAAAGGCATCAGAAATGTATATGAAAGCCGCCGAACGTGGCAACAGTGTTTCGCAGAACAACATCGCCATGCGTCTCTTCAGTGGAGATGGCGTGGAGGAGGACAAGGAGAAGGCCTTTTATTGGCATAAGCGGTCGGCCGAGAACGACAACGGCCGCGGTCAATATTTTCTGGCCCTGCGTTACGACACGGGACAGGGAACCGAGCCGGATTTGCAGAAGGCCGTGCACTGGTATCAGCGGGCTGCGGAGAATGATCACCGGGCCGAATACGATTCCTCCCAGGGCGGCTACGCGTACGGCGCTCAGATGAAGCTTTCGGACATCTACCGAGAAGGACGCGGCACCAAACGCGATTTGGCCAAGGCCCTGTATTGGATGGCGCGCACGACGGAGTTTGAGCGCTCCGAAGCGGTGAATGCTTTTTTGAAACATGAAACAGCCATTGGTCGCAAGGCTGCCGATTTGCACGGTCCGCTGCAGAAGTATCTGGACGAAGGCTGGCCGGTTTCGCCTCGAAATAGCCGGGATATTCAGGAAACTGCCGAGCAGGGCGATGCACAGGCCCAGTATGAACTCGCCGCCCTGCACGTGTTGGGCTTGGGCGGAGTGGGGCGTCAACCCACTAAGGTCTTGGAATGGGCCGGCAAAGCGGCGGCGCAGGGTCATGCGGGTGCGCTATTTTACTTGGGCATCTGCCATGAGGAAGGCCGGGGTGTGCCAAGCGATACGGCCAAGGCGCGCGAATTTTTTGTAAAAGCAGCGACCCAAGGCCATGCGGGAGCGGAGAATCATCTGGGTGTGTTGGCCGAGAAATCGGGGGCAAAACGTGAGGCTGTCACGGCACATTTTGCGAAGGCCGCGGAGGCCGGCGATCGCCGAGGTGCTTATAATTGGGCACGGGTAATGGAGTCCGAGAAAGATTCGACTGCACAGGTGTTTCGTCGATATCAGTCGGCGGCTGAACAAGGATTGGCGGCTGCCCAAAATAACTTGGCTTGGTTGCTTCAGCAAAAACCGGAGGCCACCGAGGAGGATTTGGAGCAGGCAGCGCGCTGGTATCGGGCTGCGGCCAATCAGGGCCATGCCGATGCGCAGTACAATCTAGGGTTAATGATCTTTCGCGGGCAGGGCGGGTTGAAGGTGGATCCCACAGAAGCCTTTGTTTGGTGGGGCCGGGCGGTGATGCAGAACCATCCGCAAGCCGTGCGGCAAATCAACCGGTTGGCCGGTTTGCTGACCGCTGAGGAAATTCGGTTCGCCCGGCAAACAATTCATGCCTGGGGAGAAGGTCAGCGTGTGCCGCAGTTGTACGTGGTGCGCGAAGGAGATTAATTTATGAAACAAGGATGGATCATTCTATTGGGATTGTTGGTGTGCCTGGGATGCGCCGGACCGGGCAATGCCGGTCCAACGGTGGAACTGGAGCGGCGCGCCGACGGGTTGGTGTACCAAAAAGAGCATGGCGTGCCGTACACGGGGCAGTTAGTCATGACCACGCCGGGCTCGCAGGATCGTTGGGTGTCCCACTACAAAAACGGCGTGCGAGACGGGCAATTCGCAGTGTTCTATTCCAACGGTCAACGCAAGGCTGAGGCGGTGTTTGAGGCGGGCAAACTGGTGGCCGGCATGACTTGGAAACCCGACGGCTCAGTGGGTAGCGAGGTGCAGAATGGCACGGGCACCTTGGTAATGTTTCACCCGAATGGTGCTAAGTCGCGCGAATCGGTTTATCTGAACGGGGACCGGGTGAGCCGCACGGATTTCCCGGCCATCGGCGGGAAATAAAAAACCCCGCCGGGCGTTGGCCCAGACGGGGTAAGTGAGAGATTCCCTTGTTTAGGAGTAAAGGACCTTCTTCCAATCTTTGCCGGTTTCCTTGGAGATACGCGCCAATTCCTTGGTGCGTTGCTTCAAGTGCTGGTTGATCTCACGCTGGGCAAGCGTCCAGTTGATGCGCTTCAGCCCGGACTTGTACTTGTCCTTTGCGTTTTCCCGGAAGAATTTTGGGCCACCGGAGTATCCAATCTGGTGGAATCGGTGGATCGAAATTTTCTCTAAGAGGGTGAACTGATGCCGAGGTCTGCCGCGGGTGTTGGTCGGGAAGGTGTTAAAGGGAGTCGAATGCTCCTCCTCCAACCAATCTGTAAAGGCATCAACCAGTTCCTGTTTGCTGCAGTGCCAATTGATCTGGAACACATGCAGAGTGCTGGCTCCATTCGTGCTTAGCGCGGCACCATCCTTGCCGGTTTTCAAACTGGTTCCGCTCTTGGAGGTCACATTGGCAACGGGAAGATCCTCGTAGTTGCCTTTGGCGACATCTGCCAGCCATTTTTTGTTGTTGGCGTCCGAAGCAAAGGATCCTTTGCCACTGCCGAGTTCGCGGTCCAATTCCCATTGGTACACGCGGCTAATTGCCGATTTTGGTAATTTCTTAAATACGGAGAAGTTCCAGTCGTCCTTGGTGAGGGACTTTTCGGACCATTCCTTGAGGTTTTGTTTTTTAGCCATTGGGTTGTGCTTCTATTACTATTTAATAACTGACTTACAAGCTCACTTTTTAAGTAGCGAGCCCGCGCAGAATATTGATGGAAGTATTATTGTCAAGATTTGTCCCAATAAAAATTCAAAACTTTATTGTCACAGCTCTAGTCAACAAAAGTGCACACTTAGACAGCCCTCTGCGGGGTAGAGTTACATTTTTTTTGAATCTTGTTCATTATTATGATTATTCGTCATTATATTCTCATGCGGTATTTGGGGTTAATTTTATTATTGTTCGTTTGCGGTACGGTGGAGGCGGCCGAGCGCAGTGAATCGATAACCGGTCAGGTCTTGGACATGGGTTGGGATACCATGAAGGAGTTCGGTGGGGTGTTCGGGAAAACCGTATTTCACTTAATCATGTGGTCGTTATTAGGGCTGGTTTTAGGGGGCATTGGAGGTTGGTTCCTATGGAAAACACTGCGTGATCGCGGTTGGATGGAGGTTTCCTGGGGGTGGTATCGCTATGTGCGATGGATTTGGCCGGTGCTCATCGTGCTTACTGTTTCGCTGAGCCTTGCCTCTTCGGCGGGTACTTGGGGCAGTGGTTGGGCATTCAAGAAGAGCGTGCGAGAAGGGCAAGTCATTGAAACAGTGGTGTTTAAGACTTATGCCATGGTTATGGTGTGGCGCTTGGGACCGCAGGGGGAGGATGCCAATGGGTCGGCATTATTGGAGCGTGATTTGGGGACGGCTTTGGAGAAGCTCAAGCAAACTACCGCTCAAACGAGGGAACTGGAGTCTCAATCCCGTGAGACGGCGTTGGCGGAGATGGAAGAACGCATGGGCGAAGGTAGGATGCATAAGTGGTTCTACCGCAAAATGATCGAATATCTGTGGGACGAGCAGGTGAAGTCCGAATTGACCGGATCCGAAATGGGCGAGTTTCTGGAGGCCACCTTATCCGCCGACGCCGAGGACGGAGAAGTGGTTGCGGTTCAATACATCCGAAGCCAGATTATGAAAGGGGTGTATCAGATGGTGGATGAGACCGTCAATTCGTTGGTGTATCCAACCGTTTTCACGATCATCCTCACCGCATTGTCTGTGCTGGGTTTTCCGTTGGGCACATTTTGGTTAGCGCGCTGGTGGTGGCTGAAGAAACATCCAGAAACGCCGGCGGATTCCGAGGACCCGCCGGAATTGGAATCCGCCGCGGCGGCTTCAGAATAACCTGTCGATAACTTCGGCCAGTCTGCGGGGTGGGGTGCTTGCGCGTTTGTCATAGGCTCGCCACACTTCGCGGCGTTCACTTATGAAAACACGATGCACCAACCGTGTGTGGCTGCCGATTTTGGCGGTCGTGGGGTTGGCCGGACACCTTGCCGCGGCGGATGCCGAGTTGATCGCAAAGGGGAGAGAGTTGTTCCAGGCCAAGATTTGTACCACTTGCCATCAGGTTCCCGGCGGGCCGCCGGCGCTGGCCGGCGTGGCCATGAAGGCGCCCAAGTTTGAGGGCAATTTCTGGGGACAGGAACGCGAGGTCACCCTCGGGTTTGGCGGCAAGGATGCCAAAGCCAAGTTCGATGAGGCCTATTTCATTGAGTCCATCCGCAATCCGATTGCCAAGGTGGTGAAAAGTGCCGCGGCGCCCATGCCGCCGCCGCCTGCGGTGAATGACGAGGAAATGAAGGCGCTCGTCGCTTATGTGAAAAGTCTCAGTGACGGCACGACTCCGGCCGGTGCGGGCATTGTGGCCAAAGGGGCGCTGAAGAAATTCCAGTACCGCGTCTACAACGGGTCTTGGAATAACCTGCCTGATTTCGAGAAGCTGAAGCCAGTGAAATCCGGTAAGGCGGAAAGCGGGATCGCCGATACCAATCTTTCCGAGACCCGGGATAATTTCGGGTTGGTGATCGAAGGCGAACTCGAGGTGAAAACCAAGGGCAAATACACCTTCAACCTCGGTTCGGATGACGGCTCGCGGTTGTTGGTCAACGGCGTGCCCGTGGTGGTCAACGACGGCGTGCACGGGGTGGTGACCAAAAACGGCACGGCTACGCTGGATGCCGGTGTGAATCTGATCCGCATTGAGTATTTTGAGAAAGGTGGCGGCGAACATCTCTCGCTCGATATGTCCGGGCCCGGTATCAAGAAACTGCAGCTGGCCCACAACACCGCCCCGCAGGGTGGTGGCAACAAGCCGGCCATCGCCACCGGCAACCCGATTGTGCCGGAGAACAACGAGGCGGTGATGTATCGCAACTTCATTCAAGGCGCCTCCCCGCGCGGCATTGGCGTGGGCTATCCAGAAAACGTGAACATTTGTTTCGACGCCAACGCGCTGAATATTGTGATGACCTGGCACGGCGCGTTTATGGACGGCGCCAAGCACTGGAACGGGCGCGGTCAGGGATTCCAGCCGCCCAGCGGCCATTACCTGATCAAGCTCAAGCGCGCGCAGGCGATTGCCGTGTTGCCCGATGCGAAGGCTCCGTGGCCGGAGTTGAAGCTGGGCAACAATGATGATGATCGCGCCAAGGGCCTGCGGTTCCGCGGGTATCGGCTTGTGGAAGGCCGCCGCCCGGTGTTCAAGTACACCGCGGGCGAGACGGTGATTGAAGATTACGTGATCCCCGAGGCCGGCGCTCTACCGGCCTTTACCCGCCAGCTCACTCTCACCGGCAGCGGTCAGTACTACTACCTCGCCGCCGCCGACGGGTTCATTGAGAAACGAGGCGACAGTTGGAAGGTGGGCAAGAACCTCAAGCTCACGCTCGACAGTCCGGACGCGCCCATCCTGCGCGATGGCGCCAACGGCAAGGAACTGCTGGTGCCTGTGACGGTGGATGGCAAGGCCATCCTGCGCGCCAAATACGAATGGGACCTCAACTAAAACTGTTTAAGGAGATTTGATGATGAAAAAACTTACACTGATCGCCGGCCTGCTGCTGGCCGGTTTCACCACTCAGGCTCAGCCGAAGCAGGAGGACTACTACAACTTCACCCGAATCCCACTGCCGGAAAACGTCGTGCTCGAAGCCGGTGGCATTGCGATGCTGCCCAACGGCAACCTTGCTGTCAGTACCCGCCGCGGCGATATCTACACCGTTAGCAATCCGCTCGGCAAGGCGGACGATATGAAGGTGAAGCTCTTTGCCCGCGGGCTGCACGAGCCGCTTGGTATTCACTGGAGCGACGGCTGGCTGTACGCCACGCAACGCTGCGAAGTAACGCGCATCAAGGATGAGGACGGCGATGGTCGTGCGGATGTCTTTGAAACCCTCACCGACGGCTGGGGCATCAACGGCGATTACCACGAGTACGCCTTTGGATCGCAGTTCGATCCCGACGGCAACATGTGGGTGGTCCTGTGTCTCACCGGTTCCTTCAACAGCAACACTCCTTACCGCGGCTGGTGTGTGCGCGTGAACAAGAAAGGCGAGATGATCCCCACTGCCAGCGGCATTCGCAGCCCCGGCGGCATTGGTCTGAACCATCTCGGCGATGTGTTTTACTCGGACAACCAGGGCCCTTGGAATGGCTCCAGCTCGTTGAAGCACCTGAAGGCGGGCTCGTTTCAGAGCCATCCGGCTAGCTACAAGTGGTGGGATCTGCCGCTCGTGAAAAAGCACATGGGCCCCAACCCGCCCGTGGTGCCCAACAGCAAAAGCCGCATCCCCGTGGAGCGCGAGCGTGTGAAGGAATACGTGCCGCCGGCCTGCGTGCTACCGCACGCCAAGCTCGGCAATTCCACCAGCGGGTTTGCCTTCGCCAACAACGAAAAGTTTGGGCCGTTCAAAAATCAACTGCTTGTCAGTGATCAAAGCCACTCAAACGTCAGCCGCGTGGTGTTGGAAAAGGTCAACGGCGTGTATCAAGGCGCGGCGATCCTGTTCATGACCGGCTTCGGTTCGGGCAATATCCCTTCCTACTACGATCCCAGCGGCGCCCTCTTCGTGGGTGGCAGCGATCGCGGTTGGGGTGCTCGCGGCGGCAAACGGTTTGCGCTCGATCGCGTGAACTGGACGGGCAAGGTGCCGTTCGAAATTCACGAAATGCGCGCCAAGCCCGACGGCTTCGAGCTGACCTTCACCCACGAGATCGATCCCAAGACCGCCGGTGATGTGGCCAGCTATTCGATGAAGGCATGGACCTACATCCTGCAGTCCAGCTACGGCAGTCCGGAAGTGGATCACGTGACGCCCAAGGTCACCGCCGCCACGGTGGCTGCGGATAACAAAAGCGTTCGACTCAAGATTGACGGTCTTGTGAAAGGGCACGTGCACCATCTCGTGTCCGGCGGCATCCGCTCCAAGGACGGTCTCCCGCTCCTGCACCCGAACGCCTACTACACGTTGAACGAAATTCCGAAGAAGTAACGTCGGAGAATCCAATTCACCCGCGCCGGAAACGGCGCGGGTTTTTTTATGCGCACGCAGAGACACAGAGGCGCGGAGAGGAAATGAGGAGAAGGGGAGAAGGGAGAGCGGAGGAGCGTGAAACAAATTACTGGTTGAACCACGCAGTGGTTCAGAAATTGTAGCCCCGGGCTTTAGCCCGGGGAATAATGGCGACACAGAGTCGCGCCCTGTAGGGGCGCTGCAATGCGTCGGTTCTATGCCGCACCCTTACAGGGTGCTTTGTGTTAGCGGGCGTTTACCCCACACTGAAGTGTGGGGCTACAATTGCCCCGCCACTGCGTGGCGGTTTGTGGGTGTGAGCGGAAGAGAATGCTTTTTGAGAATGTGGGGTAGATAAAATGGGGCAAGGTGGAACTTGCCCCTCCCGGGAGGGACGAGTTCCACCTCGTTCCAATTTTGTTTCACCGTCTCCCGCTAGGGATTGGGCAGGATGCGGAGCCAGTTGATGCAGGTGTTGGTTTTGCTGCCTTTGAGTCCGATCTCGAGGGTGAGCTTGCCGTCCTGGATTTCCACGGCGAGGCGTTTCTCGGCGAAGAAACCGCTGGCGGTGGTGAGGTCGCGGTGGACGGGCTGGCCTTCGAGGGTGACGTTTTGGCCGAATTGTTCGTGATCCGCGTCGCCGACCGACAGCTCGATCCAATATCGGCCGTTGGGCAGGGCGCATTCCCACACATCGTGGCTGCGGGTGAAGACGAAGCCGCTGCGCAGGGAATTGTTGTCGACCGCCCGCAACCGCGTGCTGGCGGTGAGGTCGCGTTGCCAGCCAAAGCCGGTTTTGGTGTTGAACCGGCCGCCGGTGTCATTGATGAAACCGGCCGGCGTGTTGCCGGTCTTGGCGGTGAAATTGATCGCGCGAACCACCTTGGCGCCGGCCGGCAAAGGATCGGGTAATCCGTCGTTGGCAGGATCGCGTTTCCAGGATTTCCAACCAGCGGTGAAGGGCAGCGGATCAGCGGTGTCCGGAATGCCGTCGCCGTCCGCATCGGTTTTCGATTGCCGCTTGCGGGCGGGGAGTGGCTGAGACTGAATATGGTTCCAAACAATGCGCGCAATGTTCCGGCGTTTTTCCGTCCGGGTCACAGCGATCTGCGGCGGCTTGTATCCCGCCTCTTTCACAGTGGCGACCACGGCTGAAATCCAGGCGGACGTCGCCGGTTGATCGGGGCGAAAGGAGGTCTCGACGGCCTTCAAAGGCAGGAGCCGGCGCAGAGCCAGTTGTTGGATGGCGACAAAGTTTTGGTCGTACGGGTCAACATCCGCATAGGGCCAAATCACCAACGGCGCGCCGGCTTTCATCTCCAAGAGGCCGGTCCAGATTTCCGCGAGGTGTTGGCGTTGAAACGGCAGGCCGGCGGGGTCCACCTGGTGTCGCAGGCTGACGGCAGCTACCGCGCCGCTGGCCTGACCGGCGTGGATCGATTGATCATGCAACCGGCAGGAAGATCCGACGATGCTGGTGTAGCCGAGATTTTTCTGGGCGGCCAATAGACCGTGAACGCCTTGCGGCACCAAGGCGCGCAGCGGAAACACACTACGCCCCGTGCCGCCGCGACCGAAACGGCGGTTGCCGCGGAACACCGCTTCCCACGGGCCGCGTGCGCCCTGATCGGTGGTCCAGGCGCGGCGGGTGGGGTGGAAGTCCATCTCGAACTGCCAGGAACAAGGCCACAGTGTTCCTTGATAATGCCCAGCAGTCCACAGCGCATCGAGATGTTGTCCTCCGGCGTGTACACCCGTGGCCACAGTAGACGGACTCGCTCAACAGACGTCGGATCGACCTCCTCGATGAATTTCTCGAACTGCGCCGGCGGGACGCGAAGGTGGCGGGCGGAGCCTCCTCAGCACCGCGGCGACCGGCGGGACGCTCGTCGCGACCAGCGGCGAGGGCACGCAGACGAGCAGCGGCGCGGTGCGCGTTGGAAGCGCAAACGGAGGGGCATCGGGCTCGAGCGGGCTGCTGGCGTTTAGCTCCGGGACGGCGAACGCGGGGAATAGCGGGTCCATCTTGATTGGCTCGGGCGCGGCGACCGGCGGTCGCGGCGGCGCGGTCGTCGTGAGCGCGGGGAGCGGGA
>CAJWVY010000066.1 GCA_913048135.1 uncultured Verrucomicrobiales bacterium | reverse complement strand
CATTAAGTGCATATAAGTAGTTGTCATAGGAGCCTATGTAAACGGTTCCATCTGGGCCAATGGACGGGGAGGACTTGATAGGCCCTCCGGTTTGTTTTGTCCAAAGTTTTTCGCCGGTATTGCTGTCGAAGGCATGGAGATCTCCATTGTCCGTACTGGCGTACAGTAAGCCGTTCTTGCCGATTGCCGGGGATGAAGACATTTTGCTTGGAAGAAAGCATTCCCAGAATTTGGAGCCGGTTTTTGTGTTTAAGGCGCAGATTTTATTGCTTTCCTTGGAGACACAGAAATACACCACATCGCCTGTTCCTATTGCGGGATGGGAGTTAATGGTGCCGCCAGGCGAAACACTCCATAACAAGGAGCCGTCTTGTGCGTTAAATGCGGACACATTGTTGTCGGCAGAGCCGACAATCATAATACCATCCCGGGTAATAGCTGGAGGAGATGGCGGTCCACAGGCAAGTTGATGTTTCCAAATAACTTCTCCGAAAGTTTTATGTTTAGCGAAAGGATTTGGGTGTATAGAAGATTCAGAACTCGGGGCAGTGATTAACTTCGAATCGATTGATTTGGGAGGAGGTTGCTTTTTTTGAGGCTGAGGTGTTAGTGGTTCTTTGCTTGTTGAGGGGCTAATTCTGAATGTATCGGCAAGTAGGTACGTGATAAGTAACATCAGAGAGGTGCAGATCACGCTCACAGCGGGAGGGAATTGATGGGTGTATGCTAAGGTTATGGCCAGTAGAGGGCCCATAGTTCCTGAGATGATAAAGAAGGGTAGGTAAGGTTTGAGTCTGTTGAAAATAGTTTTCCCGACCGAATTATTGGCAGGGGAGATAGGACGGGAGGTTGTTTTCTGGGTGCGTTGATTTTGTTCCCATAGCACCGGTTTTATGACGGCATAGTCGATTTTTCCCCAGCTTGTTATCCAGTCTCTGATGGCTCTTACAGAGGGGGGGCGGTTGCCGGGATGTTTTTCGAGACAAGCCATAATAATAGTTTCTGCGTGAGATGGGATAATAGCTTGTAGGTTGAATTCATTAAGTCGTTCTCGGATAGTAGTGGGAGGAATGTTGAGAACTTGATGGATAATATGCCCCTGATAAAAAGGCGGTTTTCCGGTTAGTAATTCATAAAATGTTGCGCCTAATGAGTATATATCATCGGCAGCCTGAGGTTGCCTGCCTTCAATTTGCTGTGGGCTCATATAAAAAGGCGTTCCTGCTTCGAGGACACTCATAGTCATGGTGTGGGCTGTATTCGAAATTGTTGCGGCAATGCCGAAATCAGCAAGTTTCAGTTCTCCCTTTTCGTTTATTAATAGATTGGAAGGCTTAATATCTCGATGAGCTATTTTGTTATCGTGCGCGTGCTCCAGGGCATCGCAAAGTTGAATCAGGCAGTGTTGGATATTGGGCCATGGTAAGATTCCATATGGAAATTGTTGGCGCATCTGGTTTAAGTCGGTGCCTTCTATATATTCCATCACGAGAAAAGGTGGGCCATCCTCGGTTTGGATGAGCTCCTTTAAATGGAGGATATTTCGGTGTTGGAGTGCGGCGGTTTTTATCACCTCTCGCTGGAGATCTTCCAAAGCTGAGGCGTCTTTAGCCATATCAATGGACAATAATTTGAGGGCAACATTTTCAGAGTGCGTTTCATCGTGTGCGAGCCAAACCTCACCCATACCGCCTCGACCTAATTGTTTGATAAGAGAAAATCGGTTGTTGTTTAAACAAACTCCAGAATCAAGGTCTATTGAGATTTCTTGTTTGATTTCAAGGTACAAATCAGAAACAAACACTTTTTGATTTTGGGAGACCGGTATGCGACCTCGGACAGTAACCCCGTTGATAAACGTCCCCGATGTGCTTTCGAGGTCTTCAATTTCAATCCTCTGCTCGGAGATGATTAAGCGGGCGTGGCTGCGCGATATGAATTCATCGTTTATATAAATTTCAGAGTTTTCATCGCGGCCGATTACGTGTTCGCCGGGGCCCAAGACATATTGGCCGATAATTGCTCCGTCAGGTCGGATGATGGCAATCTTTGTTGCTCGCGTCATGTTCGATGTAAAACTGTGGCGAGTGTTCGCTCAAGTTTATCGCATGTCAGGGATGGTCTTTAAGGCGCTTTTAATTATAGTGCTTCAAAGAGTAGATTCGTCAATTCTGAATCCTTAAGCGTCACTGGGTTCGCCTTCATGCTGCTGGCGTTGCGGGCTTTGGCGATGATTTCGGGGAAGGCCTTTTCGGAAACACCATAGGTAGCGAGGCCGGGGATGTTTAAATCGGCGGCGAGCTGGCGCAGCCACTGGGCGCCATCTTCCGTGCCGAGCATTTGAGTCACCTCAGCAAAACGCTCCGGCGCATGGTGGGCGTTGGCGGCAAAGGCTGGCGGCAGTAACGCGGCGCAGATTGCGCCGTGTGGGGCCTCGTACATGCCGCCGAGGGGCGAGGCAAATCCGTGCACCACGCCGAGGCCGGCATTGGCCAGGGCGAGTCCGCCGCACAGGCTGGCGTAAGCCATGTTCGTACGGGCTGCCGGATCGCCGGCAAACGCCCGCGGCAAGGCGCGCGCGGCCCGCGGGATCGCTTCGCGACACAGGGCGTCGGTGAGTGGGTTGGCCCGGCGGCAAGTGAAAGGTTCGATCAATTGCGTCAACGCATCCATGCCAGTGGCGGCGGTGATGGCCGGTGGTAGGTCATGGGTCAGCGCGGGATCAACAATCGCCACGGCGGGTAACATGCGTGGATGACGTAAGCTCACTTTTACGCGTTGGTCGCGGCAAGTGATCACGGCATTGCGCGTGACCTCTGCGCCCGTGCCGGCGGTAGTCGGGATGGCGATAAACGGCAGGGGCGTCTCGGTGAGCGGTTGGCCGCGGCCGATGACTTCCAAGTAATCCAGCGGTTCCCCGGGGTTGGTGGTTAAGGCGGCGATAGCTTTACCGGCATCAATGGCGCTGCCGCCTCCGATGGCGACCACCACTTCACGCCCGGCGGCGGCCCGTACGCCTTCGGTAATGTCGGAGAGAGTCGGCTCGCCAGGGATGGAGTGTACTGCGCAGTCGGACGCCTCCAGTAAATCAAGCAAAGGCGCGGCACGCTTGGGGTTGCGGCCAGTGACGACGAGTGCCTTGCGGCCGAATCCCTCTATGGCCGCTGGCGCTTCGGTGAGTTTGCCTTCGCCAAAAATAATGCGGGTGGCCGTGGCGAATTCGAACGCGGCGTTGGCCGGGCTACCATTCACTGTCGGCAGGGAAATGGTTGGTGAGCTTCACGGCGTGGCGAGGCTCGGCCATCATGTCGGCTACAGTATCGCGCCAAGTTGCGTAATGAGCGGTCTCTTTGTGCGCGGCGGGCGCGGCTTTGTCCCGGTACACTTCATTCAGGATAAACCGGGTAGGATCCTCATTATCCTGCAGCACATCAAAGCGCGCGATGCCCGCTTCCTGGATACTGTTGCGGGCATTTTCCAGCGACGCCTCGCGAAAGGCTTCGATCCGGTCGGGTTTCACATGGACATGAACGAGCACAATCAACATAGCTCAACGATACGCGCGCTGGCCGCGTCGGCCAATAAAATGTGTGACTCCTTTGCAGTTATTTAAAGGAGTGCTGGAGGGTAAAACCAGATAAGCGACGCATCATTGCTATGGGGGTAAAGAATTTAAGCGCGATTGTTTATACTGGATTTTTTCATCGTGAATGGTAGGTTTTATTTCAACCAAATGTCGGTAAACCGAAAATATTTTTTGGCCGGGGGCTTTTTTTTGGCCCTGTTGCTGACTTGGTGGGTTTTGCGGCCGGTGGTGGTGACGGAAATCGTGGCCGACGAGTTGCCGGCTCGTGACCAAGATATGCTGCCTGAGGCTAAGGTGGCTGAACGTTTCCGGCATGTGCGAATCAATGCCAACGCCGTGGAAGCGGTTCAAGCGGGGGAGCAGGTGATCTCATTGGAGTTGTTTCCTGGCGAAACTGTGCAAGTGCGATTGAATCGAGCGGAAAAGACTGATCCGGTGAGTACGGAGGTGCACGGTGATGTGATTGGGCAGCCCGGGGCGACGGCGAGTTTTATTACTTTTGAGGGCGTAATGGCGGGCAGTGTGGAGTTGGCTGACGGGCGGAAGTTTCTCATTAATTATGCTGATGACGAGGCGCATTCGATTGTGGAGTTGGCTGCGGGTAGTGTGCATTCGCCGGATAACTTTGGGGCGCATCCGGATCCCTTGACCTTATTCCGATCGCCGGATGGGGAAGTGATCTCCATGCCGCAATTGGGTTTCACGCCATACACACCGGGGGTAACGAATCGAGTGCCGGGTTTCCCCGGGTTTACTCATGTGCTGAGATTGACAAATACGATGTCAACTAACCTATGGCCTGTGCCGCTAACACCGATTTACGGCCCGCCAATTATTGGTGTGTTGGCCTGTTATACCGGTTTGGCGGAGACTCAGTGCGGAGGAAAGCGTGGAGTAGAAACACGGGTGCGCATTTCGGTGGCGCAGGTGAACAATGCGTTTCGTCGCAGCGCAATCAACGCCAAGTTGATCTTGCTGGGCACGGAGAAAGTGAACCACGTGACTTCCGGGAATAGTACGACGGACTTGGTGGATTTGACATTTGGGGCGACCCAACCGCTGTATGATGTGCATTTGAAACGTCAGCTTTATCGGGCGGACTTGGTCAGCCTTTTCACGGGGGCCAGTCCACAGAATATTATGCACGGCAGCAGTTGGATGCTCAACAGTACAAACGGTGCGCCGGCCTATGGGTTTAATGTGGTGGAGGCCATCTACGCACCGACGTCGGTCTTTGTGCATGAGGTTGGGCATAATCTGGGTTGTTCGCATGCGACCAATGATGTGGGAGGCTTTGCAAAAGGGTCGTTTACCAATTCGCATGGCTGGAAATTTAATATTACAACAAACGGAAACACTTATCCGATGCGAACGCTCATGACGTACGGGGTGGGGCGCCGGTTGGGGTATTTTTCTAATCCAAATGTTAATGTTTGGGGTGTGCCGACGGGGGATACGAACTTTGCGAACAACGCCTTAACCATCCAGCAGATGGCACCGGTGGTGGGGTCTTACTTCACTCAGATAATCCAAACCACTCAACTGGTTCCAAACGCACAACCAATTTCTGTTTTGCCGGGTACAACCAATCGTCCCGGAATCCGGCAGCCGCGGCGGATTTTCTGGGGCACGGGGGAGTAGCTACCGGCGCTTGCCGATGCACCAGAGATGCTTGTGGGTGCGCAGGAACAACTGGCCGTCCGAGGCGGCGAGGGAGCTGTTCGTGAGGGTGTCGTCCAGGGCGTTGATGCCAAGCAACTCAAACTTCGGGTTGGCACGTAGGACAATGGTTTCACCGGATTGGTTCGGAATGTAGATCCGGTCGCCGGCGAGGATCATGGAGCTCCAAGATTCCTGCTTGGGGCCGCGACCGCGCACGCGTTCGGAATACTTCACTTCACCGTTTTTCAGGTCGAGACATTCCATGATGCCGTTGGTGTTGAGGATGTAAATATGTCCGTTATGGATCACGCCGCTGCCGAGGCGGTTGGGCGTGCGCTCGGTGCGCCAGAGAGTTTGTGGGGTGACATCGCCGCGGCCTCCGGGCGCCACAGCTACGCTGGTGCCGAAATAGCCGCCCATGCCCACAATTACATTTTCGCCAGCGATGGGCGAGGTGTAGATGAGCGGGTTGAGGCCGTCGCATTGCCATAAGCGTTTGCCGGTGCGCGGATCAATGCCGGCGAGGCTGCCAGGGTAATTCATGATCAGTTCCTCGCTGCCTTTGGCTCGGATCAGGATGGGCGTACTGAAACTGCAGATCCATTTGGGATCCTTGTTGCCGCGGAACCCATCGGTGCGACCCTCGATCTTGACGGCGGGATCGTTGAGCTGCCACACGGTTTTGCCCGTGCGTTTGTCGAGGGCGAGGAGATGGGCCTTGGGGTCGGGGCCGCGGTAAATGTAGACGAGATTGCCATGAATGACCGGTGAAGCGGCTGAGCCCCAAGTGAACTGGATCTTGCCGAGATCGCGTTGCCACAGCAGTTTGCCGGTTAGATCGTAACACACCACACCGGCGGAACCGTACACGGCTACCACGCGTTCACCATCAGTGGCGGGGGATTCGCTGCAGTAGGGGTTGGTGCGGTGGGAGTTTTCGGCGTCCGTATATTTCACCGTGCGTCGCCAGAGTTCTTTGCCGTCAAGGCGATCGAGGCAAATGAGCGCGCGCTCCTGTTCATCTTCCAGCGGTTGTGTCAGGAAAATCTTTTCGCCCCACACGATGGGCGTGCTGTTGCCGCGATAGGGGAGCTCAATTTTCCACGCGATGTTTTCGGTGGCGCTCCATTTAAGCGGCAGGTTTTTCTCCGTGGTGATGCCCACGCCCGAGGCCCCGCGCCACATGGGCCAGTTGTCGGCCTGCAGAGTGAGAGACAAAAGAGTGAGTGCACAGAGATTGAGAAGGGCTTTCATGGCTTTTGGGTGGACGAGTTGTTCTTGACGGAAATTCAAGGGTTCTATCAAGTCAAAACGTGAGTCAGGACACGGATACAGCCCGGGTTGTTGATGCGGTGGAGGAGGTCGAATCTAAAACCAGCGCGGAGTTTGTTGTGGCATTGGAACCATCCTCTGGATCCTATCGGGATGTTGATTTGCTGTTTGCAATAGTCTTTAACTTTGTGGCTTTGGTATTTGTCTTTTTCGGTCCGATCGTTTTTGACCCAGACTGGGTGCCGCTGACTCAGAGCTTACTTTTCGTAATGGCTTGGGTATTTAGTGCCTACACACCTTACATTAGACGATTATTTTGTCCGTCTGCGCGTATGGCGCAGCAAGTGAGAGAGGCGGCGCAGCTTCATTTTTTAAAACGGGGTGTCAGCCAGACTCAGAAACGTATAGGCGTTCTGGTTCTGGTTTCTCAACTGGAGCAGCGCGTGGAAGTGGTGGCGGATAGCGGGATTTGGCGGGCGGTTAAAGATGAGAGTTGGGAGGCACTTCTGGTTGATATTCAGGCTGAATATGATGGGGAAGACTTGGTTGGAACAGCCGCGGTTGCGGTTGAAAGATTGGGCGGGTTTCTGGCTGAACCGCTTCCGGTCTCCAAAGACGATATCGATGAACTTTCAAATATGCCTGCTCTACACTGATGACCTTATTCAAGGGCGAACTTAGGCGTTGGTTGTTTCGGGTGTTGCCAATTATCTTGGTGGTATGTTGTCCAGAAAACCTCTCGGCGCGTTTGGGCGGCGGGGGTGGGTACTCCGGTGGTGGTGGAGGCGGCGGGGGTGGGTATTCTGGAGGTGGTGGTTACTCCGGAGGGGGGAGCTATTCTGGCGGAGGTGGGGGTGGGGGAAGTCATCCCCCACTTACTGCGAAAGACTACTTAATGACAATGCTTTGTTTAAGCCCGTTAGGTATTCTGATGTTATACCGATCCCGTAATGACCGAATCAACTCCACAGTCATCCAGCGGGTTCCGCAAAAGCCGGTGGACTGGAACGTGATTCGTCGGGGTGATCCGAATTTTTCCCACGTGCTGTTCCGCGACTTTGCCTACACCTTGTTCGCCAAGGTTCATGAGGCCAGAGGAGATGGAGGCTTGGAAAGGTTCAGGCAATTTATTGATTCAGATGCCTTGAAAGATTTGCGAGCTTTGAACCCTGAGGTGAGAGATGTTTATGGTGTAATTGTGGGAGGGTTTAAGATAAACCGCGTAAATGTAGGTCGATCCGATGCTGAGGTTGCCCTAACATTTGACGCCAATTATACGGAAGATTGGGGATCAGGTCCGCCTGCCTCTGTGTACAGCGTGCAGGTTTGGACCCTGCGAAGGGATCGTGCCGCGAAAAGTTTGCCGCCCGAGTCCGTCACAGTATTTGATTGCTTGGCTTGCGGAAGTTCGTTTGAGCCGTCTTTGGATGGCGTCTGCTTGCATTGTGGAGAAAATGTATCACCGGGATTGCGGCACTGGGCATTAACCTCGGTTACGGAGCGTGTTCGGCGCCCTGTGGGTCCGGCCTTAACGACATTTGCTCCGGATGTGGGCCTTAATCTGCCCACAGTGTTTGCTGCGGATTATCAGGATGAACGGAAACGATTTGAACGGGAGCACCCCAAATTTGATCATGATGTCATGACCAATCGGTTCAGGCATATATTCCTCGAATTACAGGCCGCTTGGTCTGCTCAGGATTTGCATCGGCTACGGCCATTTGAAACAGATAGTTTATTCCAAAATCATAGTTATTGGGTGCGTGAATATAAAAAACAAGGACTCCGCAACGAGCTTGGGCAAGTGCGTATCCAAAAATTGCAAATGGTGAAGATTCGATCCGACAAGTTTTATGATGCAATGACGTGTAGGATTTTTGCTTCCATGACCGATTGTACCCGCTGGAGTAATGGGGAAATCGCTTGCGGGAGCCCCAATGTATCCAAACGATTCAGTGAATACTGGACATTCATTCGAGGACGTGGCGCCGCTGAGCATAAACATGGGAATCAGGCCTGCCCTAACTGCGGGGCCAAGTTGGACATTAACATGGCTGGCGTATGCGAATACTGCGATAGCAAAATTACCTCAGGCCAGTTCGATTGGGTGCTAAGCGAAATTCAACAGGACGAAATATACGGGAGATAATGATGGCAGATCTCGATCAAGCGGTTCAATCACTGGGCCTCTCCAAGTATCAACGGCACATTTTTCTGTGTGCGGACCAGACTGAAGCGAAGTGCTGCGATGCGGCGGCCGGGTTAGCGGCGTGGGATTATCTGAAGAAACGATTGAAGGAGTTGCGTCTGGTGGGCTCGGAACCGCAAGTCTTTCGTACCAAAGCCAACTGTCTGCGCGTGTGTCTAAGAGGTCCAGTAGCGGTGGTGTACCCGGAAGGCACCTGGTACCATTCTTGCACGCCGGAGGTGCTGGAGCGGATCATCCAGGAACATCTGATCGGTGGAAGCGTGGTGGAGGAGTACGCGTTTGCCCATGCGGATAATTGCAAGAAGGACTAGCCTTCAATGCAGCTTACTACGTAGTCAACTACGAGTTGAACTTCGTTGCCGGCGGTGAGGGTGACGCGCAGCAGCTCGGCGGGGTCGACGTTCTTCTCACGGAAGAACTGGCGGTCGCCGCCTCAGCCGTACATCAGGTCGGCGGGCAAAGCGCCCTCCAGTTTGGCGCGAGCTTTCACGATCAGGCGAGGGAGCCAAGCGATGCCAGCGATTTCATCGGTCTTGGCAGGAAACTCATGCATCTCCAGCCGGCGTGCGGCCGGTTGGCGGTTTAGATCGTTTGCAAAATAATCGAACCGCACGGCTTGAATCTCCTCAACGTGTTCATAAATGACATCGCCCCAGCGGACGTAGTCATCACAGAAATCAAACATTTCCTGTGTGCTGCAGCCAATAGATTCGAGAAAGGCGGGTTCGTCGCCTTCGAACATGGTCTCGGGGCTGCGACGGCCTTCCTGATAACGTTCGACGCCCTTGTAGAAGAGGTCGCGAAATTGGGTTTTCCAATCGGTGTTCATTAGTTCCGCAGGTCGACCTCGGCCATGAGTTTATCAGTGGAGGTGTAGGCTTCGGATACCCACTCGACGATCTTGCTGGGGTCGGGCGCGTACTCCAGCTCGAGGCTGATAGCACCGTCGAAATCGAGATCCTTGATTGCCTGCAGGTAGGGTTGGAAGGGCACCACACCGTGCCCTGGCGGGAGGTCGCCATGCACTTTGCCGTCGCAATCGGAAATATGCACATGACCGGCGCGCCCCTTGAGAGCGGCGAGGCTCTCGGGTGGACTGTCGCTCAGGAGCATATGGCTGATGTCAATATTGGCCTTCACGGCGGGGCGATCTACATCGGTCAGGTAACGGTCCATTTCGGCGATGGTGTTGACCAGAGACATGTGAAAGGGCTCGAGCTCGATGACGATTTCTAGATCGCGTTCCGCGGCGTAATCACCCAGCACCTGCACATTCTCCACGGCGAAGCGCCATTGTTCCTCGGGCGGAATGACTTCCTTCTGCCAAATGTATTCGCCGATCACGAGAAGGTAATTCCTCGCGCCGAGCGTGGCGGCCATGTCGAGGTAGCGTTTGCAGCGCTCGACATGAAACTGTTGCACTGATGGATTGAAATCCACGAGCCCGACGCTTACGCCCACCACGCTGATGATCGGCAGCTGCAGCTCGTCGCAGGTCTGCTTGATGGTGGCGATGCGATCATCGGCGTTGTCATCGAGTGGATCCTGAAAAATATCCACGCAATCAAAGCCGAGTTCCTTGGTCTTATGGAGCCCGTCCACCAGCCCGATGCCGTGCTGTTCCCAGGCGGAGTTAATCATTCCGAGTTTCATTTTATGCTCCCGTGATTTCCTTTAGTTCAATAGCCCGGTGTTGTTCGGCGCTTTGATATGCTGCTTCCACCAGGGCCATAGTATTTAAATTATCGCGGCCGTCGATGGCCGGTTTGTTGCCGGTTTCCAGAGCCATCAATAGCTGGGCCATTGTGCCAATAAAGGCGTCGGGGAACCAGCTTTCTTCCCACGCAGGTGCGGTGAAATCCGCGTCACCCTTGGTAGCATAGCGGATGGTTGAGGGCGTCGTGTAGGGATCCTGACACCAGCCGATATCGCCGATGGCGAGACCGTCCATGCCCTCGATGCGCCATTCGATGCCGATATCCGCCGGGGCACCTTCACGGGCCGGTCCGGTCCAGGTGTCGTCAATGGCGATCGCGCGCAGGCCGTTGGCATATTCCAGAATGTAGCTGGCGATGCCGTCGGTGTGCGGAAAGGCGGTCCGCGGATCGGGCCGTGTGGTGCAGTAGATACGCTCTGGGTCGCCGAACCAATAGCGAAAGGTGTCCATGTGGTGAATGGACATGATGCGCAGGGTCACCCAACCTTGACGTTCCTGCCACGGCATCCAGTGGGGGATGCCGCGCATGTCGATGGTGGCGAGCACGGGATCGCCGATGGTGCCGTTCTCGAGCAGCGTCTTGGCGGCGCGCACGGATTGGTCGTAGCGCATGTTTTGGTTCACGGCCAGGACGATGCCGGCGGCTTCGCAGGCTCCCACGGCGTCGACGGCCTCGGCGTAATTCGATCCCAGCGGTTTCTGCGCGAGAATACCCTTGGCCGTGCCGCGTGCGCAGGCGGCCTTGATGATCTCTAGCTGATTATCCGGCGGCACGGCGAGATCGAGCACCTCAATGGATTCATCATCGAGTAATTGATCGATGGACTCGTAGATATTGCCGATGCTATGGCGCTCGGCGCAGGCGGCGGCGTTGGCGGCCGTGCGGCTGGCGATGGCGGCGGGGTTGAAACCGGCTTTGCCGTAGGCGACGAGGTGGCAGTCGCTCATGATGAAGCCACTGCCGACGCAGCCGATGCGCCAGTCCTTGCGCTCAGGGAGAGGGGAATGAATGTTGAGATTCATGTGGAGGCTTTTTCGCCCGCGCCGGTGGTGGCATCGGCGGCGGGATCCCAGAAATCGGTTTTGCTTTCGAACAGTTTGGCGCCCATTTCCTTGATGGCGGTGTCGGGCAATTTCTCGAGCGGAGCGTAACGCGGGTGATGGGAATCCTTGTAGGGATCGTTGTGCTTGGTGTTGTAGCAGCAGATCAATGACCAGCGCGGATCGGGTGAGGTGTTTTGGTCGGAACGATGGAGGAGGTTGCTGTGGAAAAAAAGCGTGTCGCCGGGATCGAGTTCCACATAAACCAGTTCCATGACCCTAGTGGCTTCGTCGGTGCGCTCGGGATCGGCACCGGTTTGATCGCCATACCGGCCGTGCTCGATGCGGCCCATTTTGTGGGAGCCCTTGAGCACCTGCAGGCAGCCGTTGGCGCGGGTGTTGGGATCGACGGCGATGAAGGCCGAGCCCATGTCCGGAAAGAGGCAGCCGTTTTGGTACCAGTAACCGTAGTCCTGATGCCAGCTCCACGCGCCGCCGGTGCGCGGCTGCTTAATGCTCATCTTGCTGTGGTAATGATAGACCTCATCGCCGAGGAGACCTTCCATGGCGTTGACGACGCGTTCGCTGCGGGCGATGGCGCCCCAGAGATCTTCGCCGGCGGAATTCCACAGAACAAGCTGGGCTTTGCCGCCTTCGCCGTCCTCGAGATCGTAGGCGTGGTCCTGAAAGGATTGATCGGCCTGCGCGGCGGCGCGAAGGATGTCCGCTTCCTCGGAATCAAAGAGGCCGCGTAGAATGAGGTAACCGTCCTCCTGAAAGGACGTGATTTGATCGGCGGAAACCGAAGGCATGAGCCCACGATGCCGAGCGGGTCGTCGACTGTCAATCGTCCGTGCCGCCGGCCCAGTCGGGGCGTTGGCGCAGGTGATATAAACGCTCGCCGGCTTTCCGTTCCAAGTAGACTCCTTCGTCCTCGCGATCGGCGTAGTCCTCAATATTGATCGTGCGATGATCGACGTAGCCGAGATTGATCTGGTGGCACACCTCTTCGGGAATGCCGGTGGCCAGCGTGACGGTGGCGCGCGGTTGCTCGTTGCCGTCTGCGTCCACCGTGCCGATGCCCTTCACATGGCCGCTGTGGGCGAGCAGGCCCCACGGGAAATCCTTAAAGCGATCCCAGTGATGCAGAAGATAGGCAGAGCAGTGGTAGCCGATCTGTTTGATGATGTCGCCATGTGAAAAGCTCACCTCGGTAATGTGCGGCGCGTAGATGATCAACTCACCACCGTCGGCCAACACCGACTCAAGTTTGTACATACATTTGCCGGCGGTCCAAAGCTCGTCGTACATCTCCGGCGCACAGGCGAGGATCGTGTGGAATGGCTTTTCCATCGTGCGCGTGTGACGTTCGGAGGAAAGGTCGGCGGCCGCGGACCACGCCTCCTCGACTGGCCCGGCAAACAGGCCGCTCATGCCGTCGCTCTCGACGACCATGCAAAAGGCGAGCTTGGGAATCTTCACCATTGCACCGGCGCGGTCGACGACCTTGCGCACTGGCGTCCACTTGTGGCCGATGATTTTTGGGGTGGTGATCACGGCACCGAGCCAGTGGAAAAAGTTCAGTACCTGCGGCCCGGCGACGCCGGGGAAGAGGTATTTGTTGCCGCCGGAAAAGCCGACCACCTCGTGCGGGAAAACCGGCCCGATGATCACGATGTGATCGTAGTCGAACAGCTTGGCATTGACCTCCACCGGCACGTCCATCTCAAACAATCCGCCGCTGAGGTCGCTGATTTCGTTAGCGGAAATGGTGCCGATGTTTTTGAGCGCGCTGGGGTCGTCCCACGCGTGATTGAAAAACTGCACCGCAGCGTATTGGCCGGTGCGCTCGTCGTGCGTGATCTCCAGCCGTTGCTCGATCGCCGCCTCGCTCATGGCCTGATGCGTGCCCAGCGCGATCATGACATCGAGCGCCGCCGAGACACCCCCGACTTGCTCGTGGATCGCCTTAAACATCGTCCCCACCGGCGCCGTGCGCGTGGCATCGGGGACAATGAGCAACACCTTGCGACCGCGGAACTCCTCCTCCGGCATCGCCTTGGCCACGACCTCGACCGCCTGCTCATCGGTGAGCAGTCTGCCCTCGGATACTTTTTTGGAAAAGACCCCCACGGCGCGTCAGATGGTTTGGCTGAGGAACCCGCCGTCGACTACGATGTCGGAGCCGGTCACGAAGCTCGCCGCCTTTTCGCTGGCCAGATAAACCGCCGCACCGGCCAGCTCGCTTGGATCGCCGAAACGGCCCATTGGCGTGTGGCCGAAAATCGATTTCGCCCGGTCGCTTGGCGTACCGTCCTCATTGAAAAGCAACTTCTTGTTTTGTTCCGCCGGGAAAAATCCGGGCGTGATGCTGTTCACGCGCACGCCTTTCGTGGCCCACTCGCGGGCGAGAAATCGCGTGGCGCTCAGCACGGCCGCCTTGGAGGCGGAGTAGGCGATCACCTTCGAGAGGGGCAGGTGCGAGGTGACGCTGGCGATGTTGATGATACTGCCCTTGCCGCGCTCGCACATCGCAGGTCCAAACTCCTGGCACGGCAGCAGAAAGCCGCCGACGAGGTTTAGGTCGAACACCTTGGCCCAGGCCGGTTGCGGGATATTCTCGAACGGCATCTCCGGTGTCACCGTGGCGTCCGGGTCGTTGCCGCCGGCGGCGTTGAGCAACACGGTTGGCGAACCAAGCGCTTGGCCAAGCGCCTCGTGGCACGACTTGAGGCTGGCAGGATCCATTGCATCGCAGCTAAAAAACTGCGCCTGGCCTCCGGCATCGGTGATCTCTTTAACGCGAGCCTCGCCGCGCTCGGCGCTGCGGCCCACCACAGCAATCTTCGCCCCGGCTCCGGCCATCGCCATCGCGCAAGCCCCTCCTAGTGCTCCGGTGGCACCAATCACCACCGCAACCTCTCCGGTCAAATCAAACAAGTTTTCCGACATGGCCGCGCAGTCTCCACCAGCCGATCGCTTGGTTGAAGGAAAATCCACTCCGGCCAAGCGCTTGGCCATGGTGACTTTTTTACGTTTGCACGGCTTTAAAAACAGACGTATGGTTTGCCGCTCATGAAATGGATTCTCTTAGTGTTGGCCATTGCGGCCGTGGTTTTCCTGCAACTTAAGCCTAGCAAAGTCGGCGTGAAACGCGGCGACGACGGGCTGTATTACAAGGCCGGGGAGACGAACGTTTACACCGGCCCCGGTACCGTCTTTCACCCCAACGGAACCAAGGCACAGGAGGGGCAGATCAGCGAAGGCAAACCCACCGGTCCGTGGAAACAATGGCACGCCAACGGCCAGTTACACTGGGAGGGTAACTACAAGGAGGGCAAACAGGATGGGGACTGGGTGCAGTACGACGAGGCAGGGAAGCAGGTTGAGAAAGTCACGTACATCGATGGTGTCAAGCAGGCGCCTGCCGACCCCACCGCCACCCAGACACCCGACAAGGCAGATTCCGCTTCAGCACCTACTGAAGCACCAGAAGCAAAACAAGAACCCAAAAAAGAATAATGGTGATGACATGAAACCCCTTCATCTCTCCCTGTTGGCGGCGACTGCAGTCATGGGCGCCGGGTGTGCTTCGGCCGAATTCGCTGCGAATAAGCAAAAGGTCACGCGGTACGAGCCCAAGCTGGAAAAGAAGGCGAACGGCCTCTATTACGCCGCTGGCCAAGACAAACCCCACACCGGCACACACACGGCGTGGTATGCCAATGGAGAGCTGGCCTGGGTGGGTCACATGAAGGGGGGAGTTCGTCACGGCGAATACACCCAATGGCGTGCGGTGAAGGATCTCCTCCACGTGAAGGGCCAGTACAAGGACGGCGAACGCGATGGCGACTGGGGCCAATGGTATTTCAACGGGCATAAGGAGATGACTTCCACGTACACCAAGGGCAAGGCGGGTAATATCGTCTACTATTCAGAGGACGGCGAAGTCATCCCGCACAGCGTGTATTTGGCCAAGCTCCACAGGCGAATTAATAAAGAGAGGAGACAATCCGATTGGTTGCAATCAGCTGGGGATTCACAGGGAGCGATGGGTTACTTGGGCGGCGGTGGTGGCGGCTTCGATGGCGGCTCCATCGGTCTACCCGGCGGTGGGTCTGCCAGTGACTATCACAACTCGACCATCGGCAAGTAGCCCGGCTGACAGCCCGTACGTTTTGGCGGGGTAGTGTTTCTTTTTGGAGATACAGCCTTGATTTGAACAGGCGTCTCGTTGATTTTCTCCGCATGAGATTTTTGCCAATTTCATGTGCTTGCGCAGCTCTGCTGGTTGGATGTGGCTCGGGGGAAACCCCGGCAACCGCGCCGCCGACTGAGCCGGCCGCAGAGACCAACACTCCCGCC
>CAJWVY010000065.1 GCA_913048135.1 uncultured Verrucomicrobiales bacterium | reverse complement strand
GTTGATTGCCTTCAGGTTGATTGCCCTCAGGTTGATTGCCTTCAGGTTGATTGCCTTCAGGTTGGTTGCCCTCAGGTTTGCCGGCGTTTTCTTCGGCTTGTTCCTTGCCGGCGGCTTTGGCGGTGTCCAACTGCAAATCCTGTTGATCCTTGATGATTTCGCCGATGTTTTCGCTCAACTGCTCCAAGGCTTTCTTTTGTTCCGCAGCGGCTTCAAGTTCCTCAATTTTCTCTGCGATTTGTTGCTCGGCTTTTTCCAAGGCATCAATGGCGGCCTGCTGGGCGTCGGGGGCATTCTCGGCCTGATTGAGTTGTTCTTCAGCCTTCTGCATTTGCTTGGCCGCTTGGCCGAGTGATTCAGCAGCTTCCGGGGCCGCTTCGGTGGCTTCCTGCTGGGTGTTCTTGGTTTCCTCCTTCACCCCTTCTTGTTCCTTGGCCTGTTCCTTGAAGCCCTCGCGTTTCTCCGCTTTCATTTCGCGGGCTTCCTCGGCCTTTTGCTCGGCCTGTTCCAGCGTGTTGGCGGCTTGCTCGAGTTTGTCGCCAGCTTCCTCCAGATCTTTCTTGGCTTGCTCCGGATTATTCTCGGCATTCGCAGCGGCCTGTTTGGCCTGCTCGGCGGCTTCCTTAAGTTGTTCAGCAGCCTTTTCGAGTTCGGGCTTAAGATCGGCGTCACCCTGTTCGGCGCGTTTCTCGATCTCGGGCAGAGCCTTGGCGATTTCCTCGGCGGCCTTGGCGGCGATCTCAGCGGCGGGCTTCACCTCTTCGGGGGCCTTTTCCAATACCTGATCGATGTGGCGGGCAATTTGCTCAGCTTCCTTAACTTCTTTCTCGGCCAATTGGCGGGCGGCTTCGGCCTCGCTCTGCTCTTCAGGTGCGGGTGCGGGGATTTGCTCGACCTTCTCGCTCTTCTCCTGAATGGCCTGCTCTTTCTTTTTCAGTTCAGCCACTTTTTCGGCGAGTTCCTTGAGTTGCTCGAGCTTATCCTTCTTCTGGGGGTTATTGGCTTTTTCAGCCATCTTCTCAAGCTGCTCCTCAAGCACTTCCTTGGCGTCCGCCAAATTCTCAATCGCCTCCTCCTGTTGGGCAGCAGCCTGGTCGGACTTGGTTTCCTCATTGGCCTGATTGTTATTAAGAACGGCCCGGGCGGTTTGCTGATTTTGCGTGGAGGCCTTGAGTTCCTCGGCGGCAGCCGGAACAAATTCCTGAACGTCGTCGCGAATGAGATCGGTGCGATCCACGAGTTCAGCCTGATCGCGCTCGAGGTTCTCAGCCTTGATCTCCTCGGATTCCTCCAGCTTCTCGGTATCGGATTTTACCTGTTCCTGATCCACCATGGCCTTCTCGATATCGCGGATGGCCTGACGGATCACCTCCTCTTTGTCGCGTTTGGGAGCGAGAATGCGGGCGAGATCCAGCATGGCATCGCGGGCGCGGCGCTCGTTGCCGGCGGCACTGGCCAGCTTGGATCCCTTGAGGTCGTCCAGAGCGCCATCCAACGCAGGATTGAGCTCGGCGGTGATTTTTTCCATGGCCAGCTTGGGACGCGGTTCCACGCCGGCGTCCAGTTTCTCATTCAGCTCTTCCAGCTTCTTAATGAGCGTACCAGCCTCATCGTTGATGCCGGCTTGGTCGAGTTCCTGAATGCGCAGGTCGATCTTGGATTCATCCCGGTAACGGTACGAGGAGGACGCGGCCATTTTCTTGTACATGTCCACCGTGCGCTGCATGTTGCTGCGCTGCGTACCGGCGAGTCGGTTGAAACGACTGGAGAGTTCGCGGAAGATTTGTTGCCGCTGCCATTCGAGGTAAATCTGCTCGAGTTGCACAGTGACCTGCTTTTGACCGGCAAAGGCACCAAAGGCGTTTTGATTATTCTCTGTTTTCAGCAGGCGAGCCTGCTCGAGTTGCTTCACAATCTTGGTGACCTCGGAGCGGGTCAGGTTATTGAGCATTCCGCGGAAGCGCTTGAGAGTATCAACATCGTCGCCTTCCAAGCCGTTCCGATCATATTCCTCAATCACGGCATCGAGCTGTCGGGCCACGCGGCCGAGGCTGGCACCGATGTTGCCTTGTTGGACTTCCTGTCGGATGAGCCCGCTCCTAGTTTGGGGCACTGAAACCGGAGTGGCGGCTTCCGCCAATGCCGGTAACGCAACCAGCGAGGCTAAGAGTGTGTGCAGATATTTTTTCATTGTCATATTGCTCCCGTAAACGATTACTCCAGTACTCCTTGCAGAGAACTGGAGAATTATGCGGTTCTCTCAATAAAACGCAATGTCTATCCGACCCGTTTAAGTTAGATTTATTCGTTTTCTTGAGGCGGAGTTACTGCCCGTGCCCGAATAATTTCGCCCAATTCCTCATTGAGTTTCTCCTGCTGAGCAGCGGTCTCGTTAACGCCGGTGATGGAATCAGTTGCCCGGTTCTGAAGATCCCGCCGTTTTTCGTCGTCGGTCACAACCAAAGCCAACAGTTCGCGGCTCTTGCCCACGCCGGATTCCGGCACGCGCGCATCGTAAGCCTCGACCCAGTAACGAATCTCCGTACCCACGGGGGCCTTGAGGTCCACCAGCTGCCAGTCGTGCTCCACGCGGGCTTTGGTACCGATGGCTGACTCGGCTTTTAGGATCACCGGTTGGGGCGGGGAATTGCCGATGGCGAACATCAGCATAAGATTGGCCACGCCGTAATCATCCTGCACAGAAACCATGATTGGCAAGCGAGCGCGCTGGGTCACCTTCTCCTCCTTGCGGATCGGCTCCAGCACCCGGACGACCGGCGGCTTGTCCGGCATCATGGCGATGCGATAGAAAGCTTCGTCCTGCGATGCAAATCCGTGTTCATCCTCTAGAAATACACTGAAGCCGGCGATGGTCAGATCGTTGAGATTCAGTTCCGCAGAAACCTTGTCGCTCCCGCCGGAGGCCACGGAGATTGGCACAACGACCGACACCTGTTCACCATCCTTGTCCATGGTGATTGGAGCGCCTTCGGAATCCTTTAACACGACCTGCCCTTTCGCCACCTTCTTGTTAGCCTGCACGCGAACCTTCAATTTGCTGTTGAGCAACAAACTGAGGTCGCCGCGCTGCCGGGATTTTTCAGCCAACCCGGTGTAGGAAGGATAAACTTGAGTAAACTCAATCGTTCGGACAGCCGGACGGGGCACGACTTCCACTTTCCGCTCTTCCTTTCCGTCATTGGCCTGTGCGAGAACGGCAAATGATTCGCGCACGTTCTCCAGCTTGAGAGTGGCTTTTGCCGGCCCGTCCTTATTATCAATAGGCCGCGTGTGTGGCGTGGGTCGGGCGGCATTGGCGTACTTGATACCGATCACCGCCTCGCTTGGCGTGATTCGGCTCTTGGGATCAATCACCACTTCCACAATGACCGTATCGCCGCGGGCGATGACCTCGGTGGATTCCTGCCCGCTTTCGGCGATGCGATAGACATTGATGGATTCGATGTGCGTAAACCGCGGCACGGGCTTGTCGCCCAAAAATGCCCGATTCAACAGATCGCCTGTGTCCGGTTGATATTTATTAAACGCCAACGCGCCGCAGCCGACCACCAGCAAGGCCCAGACAAAGGCCTTCACGAAACCGTCCGAGGACACCACGCTGTTGAAATCCCGTGGTCCCGCCATCTTTTCAGTCTGGCCCACCATGGCGCGGACGAACATGTTCGCGGTGGAATCCGCCTCCTTCTTACCGGCCATCTGCGTGGAGGCGATCAGGCGACTGCGAAACTCCGGCATCGTCTGCTCCACTTCCAAGGCCACTTGCTCATGCGAAGGCCGCTCGGTCAGCGGAGTGTAAATGTGCCGGACAAAAATGACGGCCAGAATAATGGCGTCTATTAACAGCAGCAGGGTGCGGACGGATTTATCGAGATCCAACTTCCAATCCAGCAACATCCCGCCGGCCAACAGCGCCACGGCCGCCACGGCGAGCCAAGCCACGCCCGTGCCCACACCCACATTCAAGTGCTTGGACCGAACGGCGGCCAGTTTGTCTTCCAGAAGACGGCTGGATTGGGCTGTAACGACTTTGCTCATTTCAGGTGGGAGAATTTACGCACCACCCACTCGATGGTGACAACCAACATGATCAGGATAAAATACAACGGTGTGGCCCACAGCTCCACTTCGCGTTTGCTATCAACCGTCACTTTCTTCGCTGAAATGGATTCAGCCAATTCGTGGAGGTTTTCCTCCCGGAAGAAACGGCCACCAGTTTGCTGCGCCAGATCTTCCATCAGCTTGGCGTTCATGGCCGTTTCGCTCAGCTCCACGGTGGCTTCCACCACGGTGAAATCGCTCTTGGTATCCGGGGACGGCGCCACGTGAAACTGGTACTGCCCGGCATCCGGTGCCATGAACTCGCCGAAGTATAGTCCCGGCTGACCGGCCACCGCCTTAAGCGGCGGCGCTTCAAATTGATTCCCGGATCCATCGGTGACCACACAGCGCACTGTGTCCTCATCAAAGGGTTCATATCCCGCTTTGTACAGGCGCGCGTACACTCGCACGCGATCGCCAGTCAGGAAGTTCTGGCTGTTCAGTGAAATTTGCGTGCGCTTGTCGGCTCCAATGAACCGTTGCTGGGCCATGCGTTGGTTTACCTGACCCCAGAAGCGCGTGTAGTAAAGATCCCCCACATTGCGGCGCCAACGCCAAGTGTTGTCCGTGCCGACATAGAGTACTTGGCCCAAGCCATATTGATGGCGGGCGATGACCGGGCGTTTGCCGTTCTCGGTTTCCTCAGCCGGATCCACCATTAGCACTTCCGCGCCGGGCTTGCGATCCACCGGAGCCACCCAATAAATCGGCGGCAAATCCGCCCAAAGATCCTCACTGGGATTGTCCGGGTCAGACAAATCCAGCATCGGGTCGGTTTTACCGAGAGCCGTCAGCTCCACGAGAATGGGTTTATCCGACACGGCGTCATCGGCCAACGCGACGCTGCCATCGAATTCCACCGGCAACATGTCGGCCACGGGGGTATCGGCATACGACAGCGGGCTGTGCCGACGGCCGGCGATCATTACAAATGCACCGCCGAACCGGGACACAAACTCGTTCAGATTTTCCATCTGATTACCGTTCAGGCTCTTGGGATCCACATCGCCGAACACCACCACATCATACTCAAAGAGCTCGCTCTTGTTCTCGGGAAATTTCTCGATGTACGGTGATCCCTCTTCCCGGGTAATTGCCGGATCGGCCTCGAGCAGCAGTGTCTTCACTTCCACCCGCCGATCACGGGTGAGCACGGCCTGCAGGTATCGGTAATCCCAGCGGGGTGACTGCTCGACGAACAAAACGCGAATTTTGTCATCCACCACGCGCAAGCGGCGCTGCACCGAATTGTTGTCCCGGTTGGTCTCATCATCGCGCCCGGCGATTGATGCCCGTAAATCAAACCCGCCGGCTTCGTCGGTCTTGATACGAAGCGGAATCTCCTGTTCGCCGTCCAGCCCGAACGCCACCGTTTCCTCGGCAACCTGATTGCCGTTCAGCGTCAGAATCAACTGGCCGTTTTGGCCGGCCAACCCCTGCGAGCGCACGCGCACTTTAACCAGCACTTCATCGCCCAGAAACGAGGCAGGCGGTGCGTCCATTTCGGTTACAATAATATCGCGGGGCGACGTGATGCCCACGCCATAAAAATACAACGGCACACCCGATTCTTTCAGTTCCTTGATCAGCGTCCGCGGCTGGGCGCCCATGTTATGCGCGCCATCCGAAGCCACCAGAATACCGGCCAACGGCTGACCGCGCTTGCGGTTCAACACTTCCCGGATGGAATCGCCCATGGCCGTGGACGCATGCACCGCCCGCACACTCTCCTGAACCCAGGGGAAATCCGCGATCGTGGCCTGCCCCACCTGATCGGTGCCGCCTTCGTTCTGCGGTTTGGCGTAATGCCCGACCTGCTGCACCTGTGTAGCCAACCCGAAGGTGAAGCCGGTTAAATCAAACTTTTCGCCCAGATCCGGCAACAGGTTTAGCTGCTCATTCACCAGCACCTGCCTGAGAACATTCGTCCGCGTCAGCGTTTCCACCTCAGCGATGGTGCCGGGGTCCAGATCGCCTTCCAGCCCTTTCTTGGGTTCGCGTTTCCCCGCCGCGATCGCGGCCCGTTTTAAATCATCATCCCCCACGCGCGGATCTTGGATGCCCATGCTGGTGCTGGTATCCAGCATGACCAACAGGCTTTGCCGAATCTGTCGTTCCATTTCCAACGTCAACACCGGCCGCAGCAGAATGCCGAGCAACAGGGCTAGAAAGGTCAGTCGCAGAAACACCAGAATCCCCTTGCGGGCGGGTGTTTGTTCAGCGGGCATCCAGCGATAGGACAGGATCACTACCGTCGTCAGCAGCACCGCCAGCAGCGCGATGTATCCCCAGGCAATGCCGCCGGCAGTTTCCACGCCGTACCCGACGACTTCACTGCCGGCTTCCACCGTGCTTCCCGTTAATTTGAGAATCCAGTCGCTCATTATTTGGATTGGCTGAATTTCTGGGCCAGGAACGTTTCCAACCCCGCCAAGGCCAACACGATCAACAAAATCACCAGCCAATATTCGGCACCCACGCGGGCTTCCTGTACCTTGGCCTTAAAATTGGCGTCGTTTTCCCACTTGATCAATTGCGCATCGGCCGGCAAATCGCCGTCTTCGATCTTAAACAAGTCCGACTCCCGTTGATCCGGTTGTACGGCAAATAAATTGGTCTCCGTGCTGCCCTTAATGCTGAACCGATATACCCCGGCCCGGTGGGTATCGGGATACTGCAACACGGTCGCGGCTCCAATGGTTTCCGGTGTGAGCGTCTTGGATTGCACGGCTCCTTTATCGAAGACCAGCCCTTCCTTGTTCTGCTCATTCGCCGCGAGCACTTTCCGGAACGGTTCGCCAACCCTCAGGTTCAGACCCGAATCGCGGTTGGCCTGAATGTTTCCAATGATCCGGTACAACAGAGGCACCACGGACGGACCACGGATGGCCAAATCCGACCAGTCAATATCCGCGGTGGAACTGAACTGAAAAACCCGTCCGGTGCCCCAATCGCGTTCCATAATCGCGGGCCCGCCTAATTCACCCTCTTCCTCACCTTCGTCCGGGCGGGATTCATAACGTAACACCACGCGCGGTAACCCAGCTTCCTCAACCTCCGGCTGTTCGGACTCATCACTCAACGGCAGCCAACGGAAGGTCCGGGCTGAACCAATGGAGCCGAACTCCGGATTCTCCCACGGCGCAGTCACCGGATGTTCGTAACCGCGTTTTTGAAATTCCTGATACTCCTCATCCTGACCCGCGTCGCCCACCGGCAATCCCCAAGGCGACGGGAGAATCCCGTGTTTCTTAAAGAGCTCTTCATTGTAATGATCCACCTCCACCTGATCACCCGGGTAGAAAATCAGGCCGCCACCATTCAGGAGATAATCGCGCATCGCCTTGATGTTGTCTTCGGTGAAGCGTTCCACATTCGCAAACACGATCGTGGTGTACTTGGATAAAATCGCCTGTGACAGGAGCTCCGGCGAACTGATATCCACCTGCACGTAATGGTCATCCACCGGCGACAAGGCCACACCGAGGAAGAAACTTTCATTGTCACGCGGATCACTGGCCGCCCCATCGCCATCCACCACCAACACCCGCACATCGCTCACCGCATTTACCACTAGGCGGTTTTGGTTGTCCGCCGGCAATGAGTCGTATCGTTCCGGGTCATTGAAGCTGGCGCGAATGGAGTGGTAGCCTTCTTTCTCCAGCCGGGCAAACAACGGAACCGGCACGGTCTCTCCGGCTTTCACCGCGGGAATGTTAACCTGATCAACCGGATCGGGTCGCTCGTCCACATACAAATTTACCGTCACATCCTGCCACTCGTTCTTTCCGCGGTTAGCCACCTCCACCTCAATGCGCAGCGGATGCTTCACCGGCGTCAGCCCAGAAGATACATCCAGCTTGGTAATCGCCATGTTGCCCGGCACGGTATCTTCGCCCACCCGCAGCACATACACATCAATATCGCCCTTATTATCCTCGATCAGCTTTTGGATGTCCGCGTTCTGCTGCCACCCCGAGGCTTGGCCGTCGGTCACGATGTAAATTTCCTTCCGCAGATCCGCGCGTTCTTTGAGGATATTGACTGCCGATTCCACTGCCGGAAACAAATCCGTGGCATGATGGCTGACCTGCGCCCGATCCAGCTCCGCATGGGCCTGATTCAAATCGTAGGTCGGCTCGTCAATGACGCCTCGCACAATATCCGAAGCCAACAGCACGCCGACGGCAGAGCCAGATGGCAGGGCATCCACCGTGGCCTTGGCGGCCTTACGAGCCTGCTCAAAGGTGGCGCCTCCGCCGCTATCGCCGCCTTCCCCGGCCTTCAGGCGAAGATCCATGCTGTAGGAATTATCCAAAATCACGATGCCGGTGACCTTGGCCTGACCCAAGACGTCGGTGGAGGAATCCTTCAGAGCCGGCCGTGCCAGCGCCAACGCCAGCAGGGCCACCAACGCGCAACGGATCAACAACAGGATCAAATCTTCGATGCGCATGCGGCGCTGGTTTTGGTCGACGCTCAGCTTCACAAACTTCATCGCCGCCCACGTCACCGTCTTGAATTTCCGCCGGTTGAGCAGGTGAATGATGATCGGCACTGCCACTGCCGCTAGGCCGGCCAACATGATGGTGTTCAGAAAGGACATTAGTGCTGTTTACCCTTCGAAGTCCGCATCCGGAAGCTGAGGTAATTACTCATGATTTGCGCGAGCGGCTTGCTGGTGTCGACCAACACATAATGCACGCCGTTCTTTTCGCAGCCGTCCTTGATGCGGGCTTGGAAGGCATCGAACTCACGCTGATAGGTCTGCCGAATCTCCGCCGGGCGAGTCAGAATCTTGGGCACATTTTCCAGCCCGTTAAATTCCACCAGACCATTGAAGGGAAACTCCAGCTCATACGGATCAAGCGTGTGGAACACAATTACTTCATGGCCGATGAAGCGCAGGTGCTGAATGCTCTCCAGCACCGCTTCTTCTTCATCAAAGAAATCACTGACCAGAATGAAGATACCCTTGCGAGGCGTTTGCACCGCCATGTTATGCAAGGTGGCGGCAATATCCGTTTCCTGCGTGCCATCAAACGCCGCCAAACGTGCCATGATATCATGCAACGACGCCTTGCTGTCCGAACGCGGCGCGTAATCCTTCATATCCTCGTCAAAGATGCCCAGCGCCACGGCGTCGCGTTGATGAAGAATAATATAGGAGAGCACCGCTGCTAACATCTTGCCGTACTGCAGCTTCGAATGCTCACCGGAGGCGTACATCATTGATTCACTGCCATCGAGCAGGATGTTCGCCACATAGTTGGTTTCCTGTTCGTACTGTTTGACGAACAAGCGGTCGGTCCGGGCCTCCACCTTCCAGTCCACGTGACGCGTATCATCGCCGTGGGTGTATTCGCGGTGCTGGGCAAACTCCACCGCAAACCCGCGGTAAGGCGACTTGTGCTCACCGGACATGTAGCCTTCCACTACATAACGGGCGTAGAGCCCCAGGGCTTCCGCCCTGGAAATGGCTTCCGAATCCAGCAGTTCAGCTTGTTGCGCGTCCATCTCGGGTGACCGGTAGGTTTCCGGGTTCGCCCTAGCTGTTTAGTTTTTCCTTTTGAGGAACCTCTTCGACAATACGCTCGATGATGTCGTCCGAGGTCAGGCCTTCGCTGGTGGCCGAGAAATTGGGAATAATGCGGTGACGCAGCACCGGCGCGGCCATGGCGGCCACGTTCTCCGTCCCCACATGGACCTGGCCCTCCAGCATGGCATGTGCCTTGGCGGCCATGATAAGATTCAAGCCCGCGCGCGGACCCGCACCCCAGGAAAGCCACTTCTTACACATCGGCAACGCCTCTTCCGTGGTCACCCGCGTCACTCGCACCAGTTGACGAGCATATTCAAACACGTGATCGCTCACCGGCATCTTCCGCACAATCTGTTGCAGCTCCACGATCTGTTCGCCGTTGAGCACCGCTTCCGGCTGGCCCTGCCCTTCACCGGTGGCCATCTTCATGATGTCCAACTCCTCATCGGCCTGCGGGTAGTCTACCTTGATCATGAACATGAACCGGTCCAACTGCGCCTCCGGAAGGGGATACGTCCCCTCCTGCTCAATCGGGTTTTGCGTGGCTAGCACGAAGAACGGCTCCGGCAACGGATAATCCGTCCCGCCCACCGAAATCTTGCGCTCTTGCATCGCCTCGAGCATAGCCGCCTGCGTCTTGGGCGGCGTCCGGTTAATCTCATCCGCCAAAACAATGTTAGAGAAGATCGGCCCTTTCAGGAATTTAAACTCACGCTCGTTGGTGGCTTGGTCCTGATAAATCACCTCCGTACCGGTAATGTCACTCGGCATCAGGTCGGGAGTAAACTGGATTCGCTTGAAGTCCAGCTTCAAGGTCTCCGCCAACGATGACACCAACAATGTCTTTGCTAAGCCTGGCACGCCGATCAACAGCGAGTGGCTCTTGGTGAATATCGAAATAAGGGTCTGGTCCACCACATCGTTCTGACCGATGATGACCTTGGATAATTCTGCGCGAATCTTGGCGCGCGCCTCTTTTAGTTGTTCTACCGCAGCAACATCGTGCTCGGTCATGGAAGGAGTGGTCATGCTCTTGTGTGCCTTAAATTTGGAAAGGAATCGTTAACGGGTTTGAGTGTTACAATCCTGTCATATTGGGGAAAGAAAAAGTTCAGTAATTATTCGAAAATTAAACCAAATTTTCCTTGCTAAACCATTGGCCTTCAAGTTTGGGCGGCAGTAAATACGAGGAACTACAGCACATTCAGCTCATCTTTCAGCGACTCATTGCCCTCGTCCCCCCTACTACCACAGGCGCAGAGATCAATCCCAAAAGTTGCATGATTTACCTTTGGGCTGTGAGCGGCTTTAATCACGCGCAGTGAGTGTGCTTCAAATAATAACCCGAGCCGCGAAGAATCTCAGTACGACTTGCGACGCCATGTCCTTCGGCATGCCAGTAACACATGTTTACAATCCCCTTAATTACGCGTGGGCCGCACACGAGCAATACCTCAAGCTTGCCGCGGCTACGAAAAAGAAAGTCGTTTTCCTTGGCATGAACCCGGGGCCGTTCGGTATGGCCCAGTGCGGGGTACCGTTCGGCGAAATCACTGCTGTACGAGAATGGCTCAAGATCAACACCCCCATTGGTAAACCTGATAGAGAACACCCCAAGCGCCCAATCTCTGGCCTAGCCTGCACCCGCAGCGAAGTCAGCGGCCGGCGTTTGTGGGGATTATTTGCCGAGCGATACGAATCGGCACCGGACTTCTTCCGGACCCATTTTATCACCAACCACTGCCCTCTGGTATTTATGGAGAAGACTGGTCGCAATCGAACTCCGGATAAATTGCCCGTGGAGGAAGCAGCCCCCTTGATGACTGCGTGCGACGCCCATCTCCGTCAGGTCGTGGAAACACTCGAACCCGAGTGGCTCATTGCGGTGGGCGGTTTTGCGGAGAAACGTGCAATTACCTCGTTGGAAGGACTGACGGTGCGCATCGGCAAAATCCTACATCCCAGTCCGGCAAGCCCGGCCGCCAATCGCGGCTGGGCCGCCCAAGCCACCCGCCAACTGGAGGAACAAGGCGTTTGGTAATACCTCGTGAGGTTTGCAAAAAACTATTTATTCTGGCATGATTTTGTCATGGCCAACTTAAATCTGTTTCTCACCATCCTCAAGACAACCGCCAAGCAGAACAATCACCCCATCCCACCTCACCTCGCCGCGCTCACCGAAAGCAGTACTCTGACGGAGACTGATGACCTCAATGCTGCTCTGCAACAGGCTGGTGAATCCTTTGATGACGCCCAATGCGGCTGCCTCTTTGCCAACCTATCTAACCTGAATATCAAAGATGGCCGCTTGCAAAACCGTGATCTAAAAAGAGAATCTGTGAAGGCCCTCCGCATTGATGTTCGCGACGCGAACGATGTTGTGGAAGCCGTGAAAACCCTGATACAAACCCCTGAATATTTCCAACGCCCCGAGGATTGGGATCTCTTCTGTGCCGGACTGCTGGCCATGGCGCACGCCGACCAAGAATTCACTTCCGAAGAGAAAGCCTACCTAGAGCGCTATGTGCCAGACCTGAAACACATTGAAGCCGGGGCTAAAATCGTGAAGGAAAAAACCCCAAGCGAGCTCGGCGAAACATTGGCCGAATTATCCAGCCGTCAACGCCGCTGCCTCGCAGCCCATTCCATTAGCATCATGTTTATCGACGGCAGTTGGAAGGGCTCTGAACAAGAGTTTCTAGAACTAGCCATCGAACGCATGCGCATAGTTCAATTTGATAGCGACCGCTTACTCAAGGGACTTCACACGCTCTTCAACGTAAACGTGTTTAGCTAGACTAGCCCAAGGAAGCGTCACCCGAAAAGCCCGTGTAATTTCTTCGCGGGGAAATTTTTACCCGGACAAATGGTCTGCTCCAACTCCCGGTGCACCCGAAAGCGTGGCCGCCCCTTGAGTACGGTATTTTTCAGATAATCAATCAGCGCCACCAACGACGCCTCCTGCCGACGCGTCACCCAACCTTCTTGAAAATTCCCGACCACACAAATACCAATTGAATTGGCATTGTATGTCTCGCTCTTAACATGGCCGCCCCTGATCTGCCGCAGCCAGCGTAAGCCCACCTCCACCTTACCGTCGGCGCAGCCGTTGGTGCCGTTGCAAATGACAAAGTGATAGGCCAAACCGTTCTCCATGCCGCGCCGCCGATGAGCAGCATCAAAAATCTTGGCGTTCCCGTTTCCCGTGGCACTGTGGTGGGCGATGATGTTTTTCCATTTGGTGGTATTCACTCGCGGCCGGTTGATCGTCGTCAAAGGCAGCGAGGAATGCTGCGGACGCAAATAAAGTTTTTGGCCGGGAATAATCACATCCGAAGTCAGCCCGTTCCAAATCTTCAGGTTGGTCACCGTGATGCCATGGCGCTTGGCAATGAGCGTGAGGTTTTCCCCGCGCTTCACCATATGATAGCGTCCCAACGTGGCGCCCAATAAATCCACCGGATCAAGCAGCATCAATCCTCCCGCAGCCAGCGCTGAACGCTGGGCGGTTTGAAGCATAAATTGACGGCGCGATTCCTCCATCGGCTTGGCACAAGCTACCCCGGATTTCACCCCTGAGTCGAGCCCAAGGACCCTTTGTTATCCCCAAGCCCTACACAATTTCCTGTAAACCGATTGAATACCGGCCGTCTGCAGGGTATCAACGCGCGTGCCTGAGAAGCCAAATATCCTTTGGATCTGCACCGACCAACAGCGAGCGGACACCATCCACGCGCTGGGCAACCCGCACATTCGCACGCCGCACATCGATGCCATGGTGGCCAACGGCACCGCCTTCACCCGGGCCTATTGCCAAAGCCCCGTGTGTACGCCCAGCCGCGCTTCCTTTCTCACCGGCCGTTACCCTCGCACGACGCGTTGCCGCCAGAATGGACAGGCTATGCCACCACAGGAACGCCTCATCAGCCGGTTACTGGCCGATGCCGGATACACCTGCGGGCTCGCCGGCAAACTGCATTTGGCGACCTGCGCCAATGGCGTAGTCGAAAAACGGATTGATGATGGCTACGAGGTCTTTCACTGGTCCCACCATCCACAACCCGATTGGCCCGAGAACGCCTATACCCAATGGCTCACCGCAAAGGGCACAAGCTGGGAGGAACTCTATGACGGACCGACCACGCCGTATATCAAGCACGGCATCCCCGCTGAATTCAGCCAAACCACTTGGTGTGCCAACATGGCCATCGAGTTCCTGCTCAAAAAACAGAGTAATCCGTGGTTCTTCAGCTATAATTGTTTTGCCCCGCATCATCCCTTTGATCCGCCGGGCGATTATCTGGCCCGCTACAATCCGGATGAATTGCCCTTACCCAAAATGGACCCCCGCGAGCCCGACAGCAAAACCTTCTACCAACAGCTCGACGCCCAGTACGCTCACAACGATCCCGGCGGCTATCACGTGGCCGCCATGTCCGACCGCGACAAGCGCGAGGTTACCGCGGCCTATTACGCGATGGTTGAACTCATCGACGAAAATGTCGGCCGCATGATCGCTGCTTTGGAGGAAACCGGACAACTGGAAAACACCATCGTCATTTTCATGAGCGACCACGGCGAGATGCTGGGCGACCACGGCATCTACTTGAAGGGGCCGCATTTCTACGAGGCCGCCGTGCATGTACCGCTGATCATGCAATGGCCCGACCAGTTTCAGGCCAACCAACGCGCCGACGGGCTGATGGAACTCACCGACATCGCCCCCACTCTACTCGACGCCGCCGGAATAGAAATCCCAACCGCCATGCAGGGCAAAACACTACTCCCCATTCTGCAAGGCACCGCCGATCCACACGCCCATCGAGACTATGTGTTTAGTGAATACTACAACGCTTGGAGCCATCGTCACAGCTACGGCACCATGTACCGAACCAAGACGCACAAGATGATCGTCTACCACGGCACGGACCAAGGCGAACTGTACGATTTACAAGCCGACCCAGACGAATTTGAAAATCTCTGGCACAGCCCCGACCATGCCGCACTGAAAACCGACCTGCTAAAAGCCACCTTCGACGCCAGCGTGTTCACCATGGACCCGACCCCACTACGTGAAGGGCCGTTCTAACGCTTACGGACCCGGAGCAATATATTGCTCCAGCTGCTCGATCACATAATCCTTCTGCTGGATCGCAAGCTTGAGCAGATCGGTGAAGGAGATCACCCCCAACATATGACCCTGTTCGGCCACCGGCAAATGCCGAATGCGCCGCTCCGCCATCACGCCCTTGCAATCCTCCAAGTCCGCCCGCGGCGAAACATTCACCGGCTCTTGGTTCATGATTTCCCGAACCCGCGTGGTTTTGGAGGATCGATTTTTCAACACAACCTTGCGGGTATAATCCCGCTCGGAATCAAGCCTACCAGCATTTCATCCTCCACCACCATCAAGGCCCCCACCTGATAAGTATCCATTAACCGAACTGCATCAAAAACCATGACCTCCGGATCGATCTCTCGAACCAGAAACCTCTTTTCGTCGAGAAGACTGTAAGTATTCATGACAGGCCAAAACTACCAAAATAGCGTCCTGAATTCATAATTTTCCAGTCACAGCCGGCAAAAAAAGGCTCTCGCTCAATGAGTTGCGATTGAAGAGGACGATGGGCTTAGCGCTTGCGGCGCTTAAAAATGAGATAGGGATCGCGGTTGTTTCCAGAACGGGTTGTCAATTCCCAACCTTCTTTTCCCAGTTCGTTTAGGGCCGTTTCCAGTGCCTCGGCCGTCTCTTCGTCGGGATGGACCACCTTGTATTCCCAGCCGGAATCCCCCAACAACTCCACGCCTTGGATGCCTTTTACGCGTTCGCCGGTTACGGCCATGTCTTCGGAGAAAGCTTTAACTTGGTTAGCCGTTTCCTGAACCGTTCGAATGGTCTGCGAAATGTCATCCAGGGTATTAGCCACCTGGGTGGTGGAGGCATTGGCGTCGTGTAACGCCTTGTTACCCGATGGGCCACAGGCGGCTAGTGACAACAGGCCCACGAGAGCCAGTGAGTTAGTTAAGTTCATGATCAGTTTGCAGGTAGGCGAATATCGGACACAACACCGTTTAGCACGACAAAGGTGATTGCCGTGTGCGGATTTCCTTCGGCATCAGTGATTTTCAAATTGGTATAGGTCCATTCGCCTCCGCCGGGAACAGCCCGGGCATTAGCCGGATTCGGTTGACCGAAGAGTGTGATCACGTTGGCTGCGGATTGCCCTTTCCACTGCTGAAGGTTGCGTTGCTGTCCACCGAATGTCCAATCCATGCGCTGGGCTTGGGTCAACTGCTGGTTACCGCCGCCTTTCCCCTTACCTTTTCCTTTGGAATTACCGGGTAAGGTTCCGAATCCTGTGCCAGGGAAACCCGCTGGAGGTTGTGCTCCACCACCTGTGCCAAATAAACTCCCCAAGCCACCACCACCATCTTGCCCCCCCGCCATGGCTGCCCCCATAACACCACCGGCTGCCCCCA
>CAJWVY010000064.1 GCA_913048135.1 uncultured Verrucomicrobiales bacterium | reverse complement strand
ATCGCGGTCGGTGGCGCGGATTCCTTTTTGGATCCTTCGGCATTGAACAAGGGTAGAGACTGTGGGTAATCGAGGACCTCAGATCATGGTTTGCCTCCTCAGCTTCATGCTGTTGGGGAAGGTGGATCTGTCGGCACAAAACCGCGAGGGCGAACGCCTGTTTGCGTTGAAGGTGCGGGGGATCTTCAGTGCCAAGTGTCTGGCGTGCCACGGCGAGGAGGGGAAGAAGCTGAAGGGGGATTTGGATCTGACCTCGCGGGCGGCGATGTTGCGCGGCGGCGAGAGTGAAGAGGCCTCGGTGGTGCCGGGCAAACCGATGGCGAGTCCGTTGTACCTGGCGGCCACGCGCGCCCATGAGGATGATTGGTCGGCGATGCCGCCGAAGGAAAATGACAAGTTGTCGGCGGGCCAGTTGGCCGTGCTCAAGCGGTGGATCGAACTGGGTGCCCCGTGGCCGGATGCCCAGACGCAAGCGCGGTTCATCGCCGAGGAACGGGCCAAGCCGGTGACCGCCGAGGGCGTGCTGGTGAAGACCAGTGGTGGATCGTCGGAGGATTGGACTTATCGACGGTACCGGCCGGAGGATGTCTGGGCGTTTCAGCCGCTGAGCAAGCCGACCGTGCCGAAGGTCGCGGCGAATCCGGTGGATGCATTCATCGGGCGCAAGCTGAAGGCGGCGGGATTTAAGGCGGCGCCGCAGGCGGATTTTCGCACGTTGGTGAAACGCGCGTATTATGACCTCACCGGATTACCGCCAACGCCATTTGAGATTTTTCAATTCCGTTTGGCGTGGGACAAGGATCCTGCCCAAGCATGGAGTGCGCTTATTACTGAGCTGCTGGCCAGTCCGCATTACGGCGAGCGTTGGGGACAGCATTGGCTGGATGTCGCCCGTTACGCCGACACGGGAGGTTACTCCAACGACTACGAGCGCTCCAACATGTGGCGCTACCGTGACTATGTCATCCGTGCCTTCAACGAAGACAAGCCGTACGATCAGTTTGTGATCGAGCAGATTGCCGGTGACGAACTGGCCGATGCCTCGCTGCGCCAACGCATCAGTGACTGGGATCAGTTTCAAAACGCGCGCCAGAACGGAAAGCAGTACAACGCCCGCGAGGCTGAGCAACTGGTGGCCAGTTCGTTTCTGCGCATGGGCCCGTGGGATCCGGCGATGGTGAAGAAACCACAGGCGCGGCAGCTTTATCTGGATGATGTGGTCAATGCCGTGGGCGAGACGTTTCTCAGCACCACGATGCGCTGTTTCAAGTGCCACGACCACAAGTTCGATCCGTTGCCCACGCGCGATTACTACCGCATGTACGCGGTGTTCGAGCCCACGCAACTGGCCGAGCGGCCTACGCCTTTTCTTGAACAGGAAAACCGCGTCGGCTTAAAGGAAGGTGAGACTGCCACGCGGAAGCTACTGGCGTTTGCTACGGACAAACACAACGCGCTTTACCACAAGCAGGAGTCCGCCGCGCGCGCGTGGTTTGCGAGGGCTGGCACGAAGTATCTCGATGAAAAGGCACGGCAGCAAATACCCGATGAGGAAAAGCCGCCGAGGCACGTGGGCCTCTCGCCCGAGGAGCAGGGCCGCAAGAAGGTGCGCCGGCAGGACGAGTGGATTTGGCAACGACGCCTAGAGCGTTACCAACCTCTGGCGCAATCCGTGTACAACGGGCCTGTGCCGAATTTCCTGAACGCCCGCAAGCTGCGCATGAACGCGCGCGCTAATAACCAATGGCGCCCGGATAGCCGCATCCTCGGCGGTGGCTCACTGGAAGCTCCTGGCGCGGCAGTGACGCCCGGTGTGCTCAGCGGCTTGGGCGTGCCGGTGCCGGGTGCCAAGGCGAGCGATCCGTACCAGATCAAGGATTCGCTTGATGGCCGGCGTCTGGCATTGGCGCGGTGGATTGCGGATCCGGGGAATCCGTTGACGGCTCGTTCCATCGTCAACCGTATTTGGCAGCAACACTTCGGCGAACCACTGGCCGCCAACCCGAACAACCTCGGGGCCAAGGGCGGCAAGCCAACACATCCGGAATTGCTCGATTGGTTGGCAGCGGATTTCGTCGAGCACGGCTGGAAATTCAAACGGCTACACCGGCTGATCATGGAGTCGGCAACCTATCGCCAATCCGGCGCGCACCCGCAGGCGGCCAAATTGGCTGAAGCCGATCCGGACAATCATCTATTCGCCTTCCGCGCGCCGCGCCGTCTATCCGCCGAGGAATTGCGCGACAGCTTGCTCAAGGCCACCGGCGAGTTGAATCCGGCTCTTGGCGGCTTGCCGGTAATGCCGGAGATCAACATGGAAGTCGCCCTGCAACCGCGTATGATTCAGTTTTCTCTCTCACCCGCGTACCAGCCTTCGCGCACGCCCGCTGAGCGCAATCGAAGAACCATTTACGCTTACCGCGTGCGCGGCCAAGCCGATCCATTTCTCGAGACATTCAATCAACCCAACCCCAACGACTCCTGCGAGGCGCGCGTGGCGGAAACGGTCACGCCGCAGGTTTTCACTTTACTGAATAGTGACGTGATGAGCGATCGCGCCATCGCTCTAGCTCTCCGCGCAGAAAAGGAATTCGACACGCTGCACCTGCAGGTGAAACGTGCCGTGCAACTCGCCTACGGTCGTGTGCCGGACAAGGTTGAGTGGGAGCGGCTTAAGCAATACGTCACCAAGATGCGAGCCTATCACGCGAATCACGAGCCGTCGGCTGT
Organism: uncultured Verrucomicrobiales bacterium; assembly: GCA_913048135.1. Taxonomy (GTDB): domain Bacteria; phylum Verrucomicrobiota; class Verrucomicrobiia; order Limisphaerales; family UBA1100; genus UBA1100. The sequence goes on along the minus strand of CAJWVY010000064.1, from coordinate 13,563 downwards.
CGAATATCCCACCGCCATCACTCGTTCACTCGTCGAGGAACTCACAGGGCAACCCTTTGAGTACGAGGAGATTCTGCCGGTGTTTGAAGATTACGTCCGTGACCGAAAACCGGCTGATGTGAGTGCGAGGACTCGCGCGTTAGCCGACCTGTGCTTACTTTTGTTCAACTCGAACGAATTCATGTATATTTACTGATGAATATTCCAAATCTGCATCGCCGCGATTTTTTGTATGGGTTGGGCTCCTCATTGGGTGCCCTGGCCATGACCGATCTGCTCGCCAAGGAAACGGCGGGTCCATTGACGCCCAAAAAACCAATGCATGCGCCCAAGGCGAAAAACGTGATCATGCTCTTCATGGAAGGCGGGCCGAGTCAGATGGATACGTTTGATCCCAAGCCGAAGCTCGATGCGCTGCATAAGACGGAGAGCAAGAGCACGCGCGGGTTGGAGACCGGTTTCAAGTTCTACGTGGGCAGCCCGTTTAAGTCGCGCAAGGTAGGGCAGGCGGGGCTGGAGATGAGCGATCAGTGGCAACATCTGCCGGAGGTGGCCGATGAATTGTGTAACTACCGCGGATGTACGGCCGAGTCACTGAATCATCCCGAGGCGTTGTTTCACATGAACACCGGCAGCCGGCTGGGTGCTGACCCTGCGCTAGGCGCCTGGGTGAATTACGGGCTGGGTTCGATGAATCAAAATCTGCCCGGCTACGTGGTGATGACCGAGCTGGCCTTGCCGCAGGGCGGTTCGCGCAACTGGAGCAACGGCTTTTTGCCCGGGCACTTTCAGGGTACGCGTCTGCGCCCGACAGGATCGCCCATCCTCGATCTGCACGCGCCGACGCATAAGACGCGGGAACATCAGCGCGCCGCTCTGGACGAACTTGCGTTTCTCAACCAACGTCACGCCGCCAAGCATCCCGGCCACGCCGACCTCGCCACCCGCATGGAAAGCTACGAACTGGCCTTCCGCATGCAGGCGGAGGTACCGGGAGTCATCGATCTGCAGGGCGAGCCCGAGCATGTTCGCAAAGCCTACGGCATGGAACGCAAGGAGACCGCTGAGTTTGGGCGGCAATGTCTGATGGCCCGTCGCCTCGTGGAAAAGGGCGTACGGTTTGTGCAGATTTTCTCCGGCGGCTGGGATAGTCACGATTACCTCGAGCGCGGCCACAGCTCGCGCATCCGGTCGGTGGACCAGCCGATGACCGCGCTGATCAAGGACCTCAAGGACCGCGGCATGCTCGACGACACGCTCGTGATTTGGACCGGCGAATTTGGCCGCACGCCGGACAACAACAAACGCGGCGGCGTTTATTCTCTTGGTAGAGGTCACAATGCGGATGCTATGACCATGTTGATGGCTGGCGGCGGAGTCAAAAAGGGTGCGATTGTAGGTGCAACCGACGAAATAGGAGCTAAGGCCGTCGAGGTCGCTCATCCTATTCGTGACCTGCACGTTACATTATTACATCTTCTTGGACTTGATGATAACAAGCTTACCTACTTTCATGCCGGTCGCTACAAGCAGCTCAGCCAATTCGGTGGTGAAGTAATTAAGGAACTAATTGCGTGAATGTAAAATCAGTTAACCGGCGCACTTTTCTTCGTGGGACGGGTGGCGTGTTGTTGGCTCTGCCACACTTAAACCTGATGGCGGACAAGTTTAAGGGTAAAGATGTTCCAACCCGTATGGTTTGCGTTGGGACTAACTTTGGATTTGTTCCACATTTATTTTTCCCAAAAGAGGAAGGTGCAAACTATGTTGCACCGGAGTTAATTCAGCAGCTTGAGAGGCATCGCCGAAACTTCACAATTTTCTCCGGATTGGATCATGGAGTTGAGGGGGTTGGGGGGCACCAAGGGGTTCACGCTTTTCTCTCGGGTGTTTTATCAAAAAATTCCCGTGGATTGCCTGAGAAGAATATTTCAGTGGATCAAAAAGCCGCCTCTCACGTGGGGGCTTCTACTCGATATCCATCAATGCAATTAACTTCAGGCAGTGAAGGAGGAAGTATTCTATCATGGAACTCTGCAGGAGTTGCCATTCCTCCGATACGTGATTTACGCAAAATTTTTGCGATGCTTTTTCAGCCAACGGGGCAAGGTGAATTAAGTTCTCTTAAAAAGGCTAACCAACAACAGATTAGCATCCTCGATTTGGTTGAGTCCGATGCAAGACTTCTAAAAAAGCGTGTTGGGATTGAAGACCGCGAGAAAATTGATCAATACTTCACCTCTATACGATCCCTTGAAAAGAGGCTAACCCAGTCAGCCGCTTGGTTGGATCGACCTAAACCAAAGGTTAGCTACTCCCTTCCGAATGAACCCAACGAGATGGATTTCGTGGATCGGGTACCACTCTATTACGACTTGGCGACATTGGCTTTGCAAACTGACTCCACCCGGGTGATTTCACTGGAGTTCTCAGATTTGGGGCCAAACTCGGGCGGGTTTCCTGTTACACGGGGTTATCATCAATTGACTCATCACGGTAAAGTTGACAGCTACATTAAAGAACTTTCCATTATCGAAAGATTTCACACCAAGCAGTTTGGATTGTTCCTCGATAAGCTAACGGCAATTAAAGAACCCAATGGTAAAAATCTTTTAGATAACACTATGGCTCTACTCGGTAGCGGAATGGGTAACGCTAGTTCGCATAGTAACAAAAACTTACCTTTATTACTGGCAGGGGGTGGTTTTAAACACGGAAATCATATGCGTTTCGAGCCAGGTAACACGCCTGCTTCTAACTTATTTCTCTCCATGCTTCAGCGTTTCGGTTTGGACACAGATACTTTCAACCGCTCAAGCGGCACTTTGACCGGCTTGGAAACAGCATGAGTATTCGTAGTTTTATTCTAGTAGTTGCTGTTTTCTGGTCTGGGCTCATAACTGCTAATGCTGAAGGTATTCCCCCTTCTGTCCCTGTATTTATAAAACGATATTGTATTGATTGCCACAATGCGGATAGCGAAAAAGGCGATCGTAATTTTGAGTCATTAATTACCAGTCGCACCTCCAAAGAACATCATGAGACGCTTAAAGAAGTTCTTGATCAACTCAACCTTGGGGAAATGCCACCTCGTAAAAACAGTATTGACCAGCCCTCAAATAACGAGAGGCGTAAGATCGTCGCTGTCCTTAGCGGTTATTTAAAAACGATGGAAGCGGGTAAGGTTCCCTACGCCACAGTAATGAGGCGACTGACGCGTTATGAATACAATTATACCATGAGGGACTTGTTAGGTGTGGATACAAAAGCCGCCGACGCCACAAGGTTTTTTCCAGCCGATTTGAATTCCCATGGGTTTTCAAATTATGGTCCTGCGCAGGCCCTTTCAGATGTGCAGCTTCAGCATTACATAAAGGCGGCGAGAACTTATCTTGATAGAGCTTTAGTATTTGGTAAGCAAAAACCTGATATACAAAAATGGCTTTTTAAGCCCAAGGATTTAACGCACGAAAAGAAAAACGTCGGTACAGTTCGTTATCGAGTGATATCAGCAGATGGTAAACACTTAGACATTGGTCATGGTAAACCCTCTGAAAGTGGGCCAACCTACCCAAAAGGATTTGCAGCTCGAGGTGTTCCAAAAGATGGTCTTTACCGTATTTCAGTGAAAGCGACCGCAGTTGGGCGTAACCACCCTTACGCACCGGAACTGATACCGGCTGATCTCACGCAACCTTTACAGATGGGGTTATGGCATGTTCCAGGGCCTTCTTATTTAGCGAAACGCACATCGGAGGGCAGGGTGCTAGTTGAGGTCTTTGATTTAGCCGATAATAAACCTCAGACTTATGAAGCTACCGTTTGGATGCCTGCGGGTTCTAGTCCGTTCGTCCATTGGATTAACGGTATTGGTGCCACAAAGGGGCCACTGCAAAAGATAATTCAACGATATTATCCTGAAGCTAAACGGAAGACGCCTTATGAGGTTGATCGCCTCAAGGAGGCCGGGTTGCCTGTCCCAAAGGATGCATTAGTCCAAAAGGTATGGATTTCCGATTTATACAAAGGACCTCGTATTCGTATTTTTGAGATGTCCATTGAAGGGCCTTTTCATGACCAATGGCCACCTTTAAGTCATCAGGGCATTGCTGGTACTGAAACCAATGCCAGCAACTTAAATGTCGAGCAGGTCTTGCTTGAATTTGCCAGTAAAGCTTTCCGGCGCCCCGTAAAATTAGAGGAAATCACGCAGTATATTGATTATGTCAAAGATCAAACGGCTAAGGGTGTACCTAAAGATGAGGCGTTGAAACAAGCCCTAACCGCAATGCTTACTTCACCCCGCTTTCTATTTTTAGATGAAGGGGGTGAGGATGGGGGGAAGGAACTAGATGAATTTCAGTTAGCAACCAGATTGTCCTACACTTTATGGTGCTCAACTCCGGACGAGCGTTTGCTAAACTTGGCCGCCAAGGGCACTTTGAGTCAGTCGAAAATCTTAAATTCTGAAATAGAACGGCTATTAAAGGATGATCGCTCGAAAGCTTTTATTAAACGATTCGCAGATGCGTGGCTACGGCTTGATAAAATCGGTTCCATGCCTCCCGGTACTAAGCAATTTCCAACTTACTTCCGGGATCGATTAGAGGGTGCCATGAAAAATGAAACCTACTATTTTGTTAGTCATCTGCTCCAAGAGAATCATCCAATTTCGAAGTTTGTTGATGCCCCTTACAGTTTTCTTAACGGCGCTCTTGCACGACACTATGGAGTGAATGGCGTAGCGGGGGAGAACTTTAGAAAGGTTCAGTTTCCCTCAAAAGTTCGTCGGGGCGGATTATTGGGACACGCCAGCGTGCTGACCGCCACGGCAAATGGCGTGGAGACATCCCCGGTAACCCGGGGTGTATGGGTATTAGAGAGCCTTTTGGGTACGCCTCCTTCCCCGCCGCCACCAGATGTGCCCCCAATCGAACCGGATACTCGCGGTGCGGTCACTATTCGCGAGCAACTGGTTAAGCATCGTCATGTTGCCGCTTGCGCGGACTGTCACGACAAGATTGATCCGTGGGGATTTGCTCTCGAATTTTTCGATCCAATCGGCGGTCTGCGTGAACATTACCCGGCCAATAAGGAGCGTGGTACAGGGAAAGGCAGGCGCATAGATGGCTCTGGTAAATTGCCCACTGGTGAGCATGTGCGAAATGAGGTAGAGCTCCGAGAATTACTCGTCTCTCGTAGGGCTCAGTTAACACGGAACCTCACTTGTAAACTTCTCTTGCACGCGACAGGTCGTGAACCTGATTACCGTGATTATAAAGTGATTAATCAAATAGTCGAAAAGTCTTTATCTGAAGGGAATGGATTTCGAGACTTGATTCATATGGTTATTACAAGTGAGCTTTTCTCCCGCCGTTAAACCTCCCATTAATCAATATGCACAAACTGTTTTTTCTTTTTTTACTTATACCCATGTGGGTTCAAGCGGAATGGAAAAAGCATCTTGTTGTGGAAGCTCAACGGGGGATGGTCAACTCTGCGGTTGCGGCTGATTGGAATTCGGACGGTAAAAATGACGTCATTGCCTCTCTGGACGGTAAGGTCGTGCTCTTACTCTCGCCAGATTGGAAGTCGCACACTCTGCACGAATTTCGTGCTGGCCTTTCCCGTAACAAACCACGCACCGCTTGCATCCATAGTTGCCTTTTGGATGTTGATGGTGATGGTGACCAAGATTTTGTTGGATCTAACAATACCGTTTTTTGGCTGGAATGCCCTGATAATCCATTGGCTGGACCCTGGAAATATCGCACGGTCGATGACGAAATCCTAGGCACGCACTGCTTGATCACTGGCGATGTGAATCGCGACGGCAAGCTAGACCTGATTGCTAACTCTGGTCGTACGGCTCAACAGACCTCAATCCCCAACTCACTAGTGTGGTTGGAGGTGCCAAAAAATCCTCGCTCTTCCAATAAATGGATACGGCATGTCTTTGCCAAAGGTGATGCTCCAGGCGGTTCTCACTATACTGGCTTCGGCGACGTCAACGGTGATGGTCTGCCTGATATTAGTTGTGCGGCGAAGGGCGGTGATAAGTTTCCTGGCGGCCAATGGTTCGCTTGGTGGGAACAGTCCAAGGATGGCAAACTTCCATGGAAAAAACATATGCTCGCTGACAACCAACCGGGTGCTACTAACATCATGCCTGCCGATCTGAACGCTGACGGTCACGTCGACTATTTCGCTACACGCGGTCATGGCCGCGGCGTGCTTTGGTTCAAGGGACCGGACTTTAATCTCATTGAAATCGATCCCGAGATTCTAGCTCCACACTCCCTTGATCTCGCTGATCTAGATAATGACGGGGATCTGGATGCCATTACTTGTAGTAAGGATCCCGTGGGTGTCGCCGCTTGGTATGAAAACAACAGCAAAGGCCTATTCACTAAGCACATTATTGATCGGAATCAGGGTTCCTATGACACGCGCACCATCGATATGGATTCTGATGGTGACCTCGACGTGCTTATAGCGGGGCACACAAGTAACAACGTGGTTTGGTATGAAAATCCGTTAGGTCGGGAAAAGACATCAGCGTCAGACCGCCATTTACTTGGCAACTGGGCTCTTAAACAGCCTGACGGCACGGCTGGCTGGATGACGCTTTCTATGTCAGATGGGAAACTGAAGGGCGAATACTGGGCTGTGGGTGGGGGAAGGGCACTTACAGATATTGTAATTGAGGATGGGAAACTCTTGTTCACGCGGAAAATACGCGCTGGCAAACCGGAGTTTAACGGCGGGCCGCCGACGGGCGAACGCGTGGCCGTGCGCTACACGGCGAAGGTGGATGGTGACGCCCTCAAGCTGGCCCAGCACCGACACGTGAGTGGCGGAGTGATTGAGCTGGTGTCGTTCACCGGCAAACGTATGCCGCCAATACCCCCGAAGCCGGACTTGAGCAAGGTGTCATTCGGCGAGCCCATCCGGCTTTTCAACGGACGCAATCTCGACGGCTGGAAGCTCACCAACTCCAAGCAGATCAACGGCTGGAAGGCGGTCGAAGGGGAGTTGGTCAACACCACCGAGAAGCTCGATTTCTCGCCATACTCGCGCTTTGGCAACCTGCGCACGGAGCGGGAGTTCATGGACTTTAACCTGAAGATTGAATTCAAGGTGCCGCCTGGAGGGAACAGCGGCATCTACCTGCGCGGCGTCTACGAGGCGCAAGTGCTCGACCGCGATAGCCGCATGCAGGGCATCCAGGGCGTCGGCGCTATCTTCGGGCGCATCCTGCCTACGGAAAACGCAGGCAAGCCTGGCGGCGAATGGAACCGCTACGACATCACACTGGTCGACCGCCACGTCACCGTCGTTCTCAACGGGAAAAAGGTCATCGACAACCAGCCTATTCCCGGATGCACCAACGGCGCGCTGCATGCCGACGAAACCATCCCCGGTCCGCTCTACCTGCAGGGCGACCACACCGCCGTTAGCTACCGCAACATCGTCCTGACGCCCATCGTGAAAAAGCGGGCGGTTTCAAATATCGACTGGCCTCAGGCCGCCGGGCCGGACGGCAATTTTATTGTGCAGGGTCAGGCACCCACGGATTTCAGCGGTGCCACGGGCAAAAACGTGAAGTGGCGTGTGCCCCTGCCGAACACCGGCCAGAGCGCGGCCATCGTCTCGGGCGGCCGCATCTTCGTCACCTCCCATGAACCCATCGAGGCGGATACTGAGTTCGGCACCGGCATCCTCGGCATGTGTTTCGACGCCCGGACCGGCAAGGAACTGTGGCGCCGCCCCATTCCCGGAACGCGAACCACGGACCTCTCCAGCCTGTTCAACGACAACACCGCTTATTCACCCGTGGCCGACGGCAAACGCGTGGTGTTCACTAACGTCGGCGGCAACATCAAGTGCTTCGATTACGACGGCAACGAACTATGGACGCACACATGGACTCCTTTTGGCCGGCACCACGCCCGGGCCCATGAACCCATTTTACACGAAGGCAATGTCATCCTTGTTCACGCAGCCACCTACGATCTGCCGGTAGCCGCCACCACCAAGGCCGGCTCCAAACCACTGGGCCGGGACAGGAAATATTGGACGCACCTTCGCGCCTACGACCTGGCCACTGGCAAGCTCACTTGGCACGCCGGGCCGGGCACCAGCGTGCACGCTCTCTCCATGCTCGGTAAACTGCCTGACGGCCGCGCCGCCATCCTCACCGGCCGCGGCGGCGGACATCAGCCACCAGAGGAGCCCTACGGCCTATCGCTTATTGATGCCGCCACTGGCAAAGGCCTCTGGGATGCCGCCATCGAAAAATTTCCCTGCCACCAGAATACCACCTTCAAAAAGGGCACCGCCTACTACTTCGCCAATGGCCGGCACGGCGCGGTGGATCTCCACACCGGCAAGCCGCGCGGCCAGCAATCGATCGTTGAAGGCGTCACCCTCACGCGCTGGCAGGACGGCCGATACGTCACGCTCGAAAACCAAACCATTCCCCGCGGCGCCAAGGCCAAGAAGTCCTTCACCTACTTCACGAACCTCATCGTGGGTGACTACCATTACTTCCGCTCGTTTAATGGCTTTCTGATTGGCCGTGTCCAGCTCTCCACCGGCCGCGTTGAGTACCTGCAGGTGCCCGTGCAGGTCGTCCGCAAAAAAGGGCGGCCCGACGAAACGCTATGGACCAAGCACTTGCCAAACGATATGAAAAATGCTGGTGGCTTCCGGGCAACGCAGGATAAGCGCAACGCGGGCAGCGGTTGGGGACACGTTACGGCCGCTCCGCCCATCGTCGTCGGCAAACACATCTACTGGCCCACCATGGCCGGCATCGTTTATGTCCTCGACTGGACCGCCAAGACCCTCGATGCCTCCGCGCTCACCGCCCTCAGCGACCTTGGCCCCGCCGGCGAAACTTGGTGCCTCTCCTCGCTCACTTACGCCCAAGGTTGCCTTTACGGCCGTACACTTAAGGAGTTGATTTGCTTTGGTGAATAAGCTCCGGCCAGAACTATAAATTTATGAAAAAACGATTCGTTCTCTGTCTCCTAACCTTGGTTGTCGCGCTGGATGTGATGGCCAAGGAACGACCCAACGTGCTGTTCATTATGTCCGACGACCACACGGCGCAGGCCGTGGGCGCGTATGCGACCGTACTCAAGCCGCTCAATCCTACGCCCACGCTTGACCGGTTGGCAGCGGAGGGCATCACGTTCGACAACGCGTTTTGCTCGAACTCCATCTGTACGCCGAGCCGGGCTAGCATCATCACCGGCCAGTATCCGCACGTAAACGGCGTAACCGATCTCACCGGCCGGATCCTGCCGCCCAAGCAAACGTTGCCGATCCTGTTTCGGCAGGCTGGTTATCAAACGGCCATGATCGGTAAGTGGCACCTGAAGGTGGAGCCGAACTTCGACTACTACAAGGTGCTCCCGGGGCAGGGGAAGTATTACGACACCGAGTTTCGCGTGCAGGGCGACAAGCCGTGGCCCAAGAACCTGGTCACCCACAAGGGCGAGCATTCCTCCGATGCTATTACGGACTCCACCCTGCATTGGTTCAAGACGCAGTACGATAAGGACAAGCCGTTCTTTATCTGCCACCAGTTCAAGGCGCCGCATGATTATTTCGAGAACGCGCCGCGCTACCAGAAATACCTCGCCGACGTAAAGATTCCCGAGCCGCCCACGCTCTACGACGTGCCAAACACCTTTGGCTCCATTGCTACGCGCGGGTACAACGATGAACTGATGCCGCACATCGGCACCTCCATCGGCAAACGCAATCCGCGCCGTTCTTATGCCGTCGACTTAAAGGAGCGTTTCCCCGAAGAACTTCCCGCCGACTACGACATCGCCAAGCTCTCCGAGCGCGAGACCACGCACCTCGCCTATCAGGCCTACCTGCGCAAATACCTCCGCTGCGTGAAAGGCGTGGACGATAATCTCAAACGGCTCTTCGATTACCTCAAGGCCGAGGGGCTCTACGACAACACCGTGATCATATACACCGGCGACCAGGGTTTCTGGCTGGGCGAAAATGATTATCAGGACAAACGCTGGGCCTACGATCCCTCTATGCGCATGCCGCTTATCGTGCGCTATCCCAAAGCTACCCAAGCCGGTATCCGTTCCGATGCCATTATTGAGAACGTCGATTTCCCCGCGCTCATGCTCGACTTTGCCGGCATCCCCGCGCCCACCTCTATGCAGGGTCGTTCCTTCAGGAGCATCTGCGAAACCGGCCGCGAACCCAAGGGCTGGAAACAGGCCGCCTACTACCGCTACTGGATGCACATGGCCCACCATGATAACCCCGCCGTGATGGCTATCCGCACCAAGACGCACAAGCTCCTCTACTACTACGGCTGCAACTACGACGGCGGCTACCAAACCCCGCCCGCCTGGGAACTGTATGACCTGCAAAAGGACGCCGGCGAATTGAACAACGTCTACGACACCCCCGCCTACGCCGAGGTGCGCGCCCGCCTGAAGCAACAGCTCGCCGACCTGCGCCGGACCGTCGGCGACGACGGCAGTCATTATCCCGCCGCCGAAAAGGTCGTGCAGGAATTCTGGGACTACGACGGCGCCGACCGCGAGAAGGCCCGTAAGATTTCCGCCGCCTACCTCCAACGCCGACTGCAGGAACTCAAAGACGGCAAGCGCAATCCCTTGACTTGGAAGGGCGAGTAGGGGCGAATACCGCTTCCCTTCTTGAAAAAACGCTCGGCTGTGGCCACCGTGGACGCTTGAGATGAACTCCAATCGACGCGCATTTTTGAAAGGCATGGGCGGGGCGTTGGCCTTGCCGATGCTGGAATCGCACCTAGGCGCGGCGGCGGCTAAGGCCGGGCCGCCGTTGCGGTTTCTGGTGGTCGGCAATCCGTTTGGAGCGCATCCCATGCACTTTTTTCCGAAGGACTTCGGAAAGGATTTCTCCTTCTCGCCCACGCTCCGGCCGTTGGCGTGGTTACGTGATCGGCTGACGGTTCTTTCGCACACCGACCACAACATGGTGAGCGGGCACGGGCGCGAGATCTCCTTCCTGAGCGGCGTGTTGCCGACCGATGCTCAGGCGTTCCCGGAGAAAAACATGTCGCTGGACCAGCTCATTGCGCGGCACGTCGGGAGCAAGGTACGGTTCGATTCGGTGGGTGCCTCGCTGGGCAGCGGCATTCGCATGAGCTGGACGGCCAACGGCGTGGAGAAACTGCCGTTCTTTGATCCGCAGAAACTGTTCGACCATCTCTTCCTCAACCTCACGCCGCAGGAGAAGGCCGCCCGGCGCGATTTGCTGGAACGCGACGGCAGCATCCTCGACACCGTGGGCGACCAGTTCAAGGGTATCCTGAAAACCGTCGGCGCTAACGACCGCGAACGGCTCGACCAGTTTCAAACCTCCGTGCGCGAACTGGAAACCACGCTCGCCAACCGCAAAGGCTGGCTGGGCCGCGACAAGCCGACCATCGACGTCTCCGAACAACTGGGCCGGATCGACGCCACCATCGAGAACCGGTACGACGCCATCTTCGACATGCTTGGCTACGCCTTCGAGACCGATCTCACGCGCGTGGCCAGCGTGGAGTTTCCCGCCGCGCTCAAATATACGGAGGTCGACGGCGTCACCCGCAGTTACCACGGGTGCACGCACAACGGCAAACGCGAGGATGTCACTGCTGAGCTGGTGGCCATTGAGACCTTTCAAATCGCCCGGCTCTCCCGTTGTCTGCGCAAGCTTGATGCGGTGAAGGAACCCGGCGGGCAGGGGAGTCTGCTGGACAACACCATCGTGCTCTACGGCAGCGGCATGGGCTACGGTGGCACGCATTCCAACCGCGACCTGCCCATCCTCGTGGCGGGTGGCGGCTTCCGGCATCGCGGCCACGTGGACACCCGCTCCAGCACCGGCGCGCACCTGCCGTTGTGCAACCTGTTCGTCACCCTCATGCAACGCTTCGGCATCGAGCGCGATAAGTTCAACACCAGCACCGGCGCCTTCGAGCTTCCCCATGCGTAGGCTCCTCGCCATCGGCGCGATCTTTGCCGCCTTGGGCCAATGGAGCCAAGCGCAGGCGAGTCCCGCTTTGTTGAAACAGCATTGCGCCGAGTGCCACAACGCTGATAAGGCCAAGGGCAAGTTCAAGCTGGCCGACCTCGGCACCGCGCCCAACGCCGCCAATTTCCAACGCTGGCTGGACGCCGCCGAGCTGGTGGGCGCGCAGGAAATGCCACCGGAAGACGAGGGCAACCTCACCGCCGCCCAGCGGAAACAGCTCGTCGCTTACTTCAAGAACGGCCTGGCCAAGTATCAGGCCACGGTGGAGCTTTCCCTCCGCAATCCGCCGCGTCGACTGAACAATCGCGAGTTCGTCAACAGCATCGCTGATGCGCTGTTGCTGGAGGACATCGGCACGCATCAGCCCGCCGCCGATCTCATCGGCGATTCCCTGCATCATGGCTTCGACACCCACGGCGCCACGCTGGGCATGAGTAAGTTTCACCTCGAACAATACGTCCGGACCGTGCGCCGTATCGTGGCCGCCACCATCCTCACCGGTGAACGCCCGCTCGTGCGCCGCATCGAGGTGCCGCCCACCGCCATCCGCTCCGAGCACACCAGCCAGAACACCACGCGCCCTGAGCGCCGCGGCCGTCGCGAGGGTTTTGATTTTCTCGACCCCAAGCAACTCGCCTACCTCGAGGGCTTCCGGACGGTGCCGACCACGGGCCGTTACAAAATCACCGTGCGCGCCATGGGCCTCGATCGCCGCACCTACACCGCTGATAAAACCGGCGTCCACCACGGCGACCCCATTCGGCTCACCGCCCGCATGGGCGATCGCGCGCGCACCTTTGAGCTACCCGACCACCGACTGCGCGACATCGTGCTGAACGAATGGCTCGCCGCCGGCACGCGCTTCCGCCTGCGCTATCCGACCGACGGCCTCACCTTCCGCGGTAACGGTAACTTCAAGTTTCAGTACGCCATCGGCGGCGAGCACATCAAAGCGACCGACCCAAAGCTCTGGCAGAAAGTCGCGCAAGGACCGGAGTCGCTCAAGAACAACGGCGAACGCCGCCGCCCCGAGAGCTGGCACAACTGGGTGGACTACTGGCAGGGCCCGCGCCCGCGCCTCCTGAGCGCCACCGTCGAAGGGCCGTTCTACGAAAGCTGGCCGCCTAAGCGGCAGGTCGCGCTCCTCGGCAAAAACCCTTCGGCAAAAAACGCCGCCGCTATCCTGCGCCCCATCGCCGAACGCGCCTGGCGCCGGCCCGTGCGCGATGGGGAGTTGAAGCCCATCGTCGCCCTCGTCCAGGCCAAAGCCACCAAGCTCGGCGACGTGGAAGCGCTCAAGGAAGGCCTCGTCGCCGTCCTCGTCTCGCCCGCGTTTCTGCTCTTGAACACGGACGACCTTACCCACGCCGACCGGTTTGCCGCAAAGTTCAGCTACTTCCTCCACAGCACCTTGCCCGATGCCGACCTCCGCGCCGCCGTGGCCGCCGGCCGATTGGACACCCTCGCCGGTATCCGCGCCGAACTGGGCCGCCGCCTGGCCAACGGCCAAGCCGA
>CAJWVY010000063.1 GCA_913048135.1 uncultured Verrucomicrobiales bacterium | reverse complement strand
GATCTCGGTGTGGTCGGAAACCAACGTTGTTGTGGTGTGTTTCTCTATCGCAAAAACGCTTCGTGCAGGCCGCCGTCGACGCTGATGACTTGGCCGCAGGTTTTGCTGAGGCGACGGGTCAGGAGCAGGTAGAAGGCTTCGGCCTGGTCCTCGGGGGTGATGGGATCGTTGGTCAGTGTGCGGCCGGCGTAAAATTTTGCCAGTTTGTTGCGCAGCGAATCATCGCTTTCTTTTTCGGTGTACTTGATGCCGTATTTCGCGAGGGAGCCGATCACGCGGTCGCGCGGGAACATGCTGCTGCCCTGAACCACGGTGGCCGGGGCCACGGCGTTGACACGCACGGTGGGAGCCAGCTCGATGGCCAGTTCGCGCACGAGATGATTGGCGGCGGCCTTGGAGGTGTCGTAGGCGACGCTGCCTTTCTTGGCCACCACGGCGTTGGCGCTGGTTGTCAGGATCAGGTTGCCGGTGAGCCTTTGCTCGCGCCAAGTGTTGGCGGCTTCGTCGCCGACGATGTAACTGCCCTTGACGTTGACGCCGAAGGTGAAGTCCCATTTGTCATCCGGAATGTGGCCGGTGGTATCGCTGGGCCAGAAAACGCCGGCGGTGACGCAGATGCTGTCGAACCCGCCATAGGCGAGGGCGACTTCGTCGAGCATGGCGCGCACGCTAGCGCGGTCGGTAATGTTGCAGGCGAGACCGATTGCGGGGCCGCAGTTGCTGATGCCGCTGCCGGCGACGCCAATCCCCACGCCGTATTGGTCGGTGATTTCCTTGGCGGTAGCCTGAGCGGCGTCGAGGTTCATGTCCACGCACACGACATGCGCGCCGTCGCGCACCACGCGATGGGCCACTTCGCGGCCGATGCCGCTGCCGGCGCCGATCACCACGATGACCTGTCGAGCGAGTTCCTTCTCAGCGGGCATGCGCTGTAGCTTAGCTTCCTCCAGCGCCCAGTATTCGATGTCGAAAGCTTCCTGTTGTGGGAGGGCGATGTATTTGTCGATCGCCTCGGCACCGCGCATCACTTCCACGGCGCAGTTGTAAAACTCCGCGGTCACGCGGCTTTCGCTCTTGTTTTTGCCCCAAGTGATCATGCCGCAGCCGGGGATGAGAATCACGGTAGGGTTGGCATCGCGCATGGCGGGTGAGCCGGGGCGCTTGCAGTTTTTGTAATAGGTCGCGTAATCCTTGCGGTACTGCTTGAGGCCGGCGGTTAGCTCAGCTTTCAAAGTCTCGACGTATTGTTCCACAAAGGCGTCGTCGAGTTTCTTGTTTTTCACGGCCTTGAGCGGCACGTAGAGCGGCTTGATTTTGGTGCGCAGAAAATGGTCCGGGCAGCTGGTGCCCAGCTCGGCGAGGCGTCCGGCGTCTTTGCTGTTCACAAAACGCAGGATGGTGGCGTCGTCCTGGATGGTGCCGATGAAGCGTTTCTGTTGGCTCACCTGGCCGCGCAGCCACGGTAGCAGCTTGGCGAACACCTTACGGCGCACTTTTTCGGGCAGCGTGACGTGTTTCTGTCCGCCAAAGGCTTTCTTGTCGCCGCCCTTTTTCTTGTAGGCTTTCTCGATGTGCGCCGAAGCCTTTTCAATGAGGTCGAGCGAGAGATAGTAGCAATCCTTCTCGTCATCAGCCCAGTTGATCAGGCCGTGTTGGCCGAGCATCACGCCCTTGGCCCGCGGGTTCTTGGCGGAGACCTCCTGCAAGGCGAGGCCGAGCTCGAAGCCCGGGCGCAGCCATGGCGTCCAGACAATGTCGTCGCCGTACACTTCTTTGGTGATCTTTTTGGAATTCTTGGCCGCACAAATGGCGATGGGCGCATTTGGGTGCGTGTGATCCACGTGTTTGCCGGGCACAAACGAGTGCAGCGGGGTGTCGATGGAGGACGCGCGCGGATTGAGGTTAAACGTGCAGTGCGGGTACATGCCCACCATCTCATCCTCGGCGGGTGACTTGGGGCCGCGCTTTTTCTTGTTCGCGTAGACGGTTTGCAGCGCGATTAATTTCTCCTGATACAGCGAGGCAAAATTCTCCTTTTTGGATGTACGCAAATCTCCGCCGGATCCTTTAACCCAGAGTACTTCGACCTTTTCACCCGTGAGCGGATCGGTCTCCATAATTTTGCTGGAAGTGTTTCCGCCGCCGGTATTGGTAATGCGCTGGTCGCTGCCGAGCTTGTTGGAGCGATAAATGAGCCGATTGGCCGCATCCAGTTTCTTGACCTCGCTATCTTTCCAGAGGTCGTTCACGTATTTATACTTCTTCTTCGCCATGGGGATTGCTTTCAAAAGCGGGAGCGCTTGTTCTCGGGGATATTTTTCCCCTATTCAAGAAGGAAAGCATGTAACTTATAATTTTGAGCTACGATTATGAAAATTTTTGGGCAGAATCATAGTCTTAACTTGGTTCATCGAATATCAACTGCCACATTAAAGCCTATGGTTTATTATTCCATGGTGTTGACCCTCATATTGTTTTCGGGATGTGGTTTTGAAGAGGCAACCCAAACGGCTTCTAGGCATGAAACTGATGCAAAACTAGAAGCAAAATTTTCAGATTCCCCGGGATCACAAGAGGAATTCGGCTGGAAGGAATTGGCTCTTATTAGCGATCAGCGGATTCCCGAATGTTCAGGAATGGCGATCTCATTGAAGAAGCCTGAGTGCTTTTATATGCATAATGATAGAGGCAATGTGAATCACTTCTATGCCGTTGACTTTGATGGGGAGGTTCTCGCTGCATATCGTTATTCGGATATGATGCTGGATTGGGAAGATATGGCTCAATTTAGCATCGATGGAAAATCACATTTGCTTATTGGATACTGTGGAGATGGTGGCGGTGGAGATGAAAGAAGGCTGTTGATCTTTGAAGAACCTGACATTCCAAAGGTGAGACCGACAGAACCGTTATCTTTAAAACCGGAATGGATAATTCCTTATCGATTCAAGGATGGTCTCATTGATGTTGAGTCAGTCGCTGTGGATGTCATCGCTCAAAAAGTATATTTGATCACCAAGAACGTGGATCCTGCAAAGATGATAATGCATGACGCACTCTTTGAATTGCCGTTGTATTCGAATGAAAGGATCAACACGCCAAAGGCCTTGGGATTTTTGAGAAAAATTCCTCCTTTGATGCCTCATGAAACAGATAACAAATGGGCACAAAAAGGACGCGGACATGAGGTCACTTCCTGCGATCTTACTCCCGATGGTCTTCATTTATTAGTTCTCACTCACGGGGATGCATTCATCTACAGCCGAAATCAATCAGAGGATTGGGGTGCGATAGTGGAACAAAAGATACCTCTGAGGGTTCGATTGCCTGGCGCTGATATCTTGCCCCAAAGAGAGGCAGCATGTTTTATCGGCCGTGGATTAGATTTTTTGGTGTCCAGCGAGAATCCGGATGTAGTTTTTGGTAAAAAACAAACCTTGCTCTTGGTCCAGCCCAAAAAATGAAGGTTTAACTTTTGGCAATGGAATCAAATCGATTCCGTGCTTCCGCCCATTTCTCAATCTCTTCGGGTTTATAGTTTTCTACATCCATGGATTGCCGGACGCACCGGCGTGCGGCGCGGAGGTTGGGTAGATGACCGAGTGTAATGGATTGGAGCAATACATTGCCGAGCGCGGTGGCTTCTGCGGGGCCAGCAATAACCTCGATGTTGCAGGCATTGGCGGTAAATTGGTTCAATAAAACATTGCGACTGCCACCGCCGACGATATGCAGCTGCTTCACTTTTCGATTGGTGAGTTCGCAAACCTCATTGAGACGGCGATGGTAGAGCAGTGCGAGGCTTTCTAAGGCACAACGAATAAAGCCGCCGGGCGTTGACGGTGGTGTTTGGTCGGTTTCATGGCAAAATTCAGCAATCGCACCTGACATACTTTGAGGCTTGAAAAACCGTTCGTCACTGGGATCGATCAGTGCCGTAAACGGAATTGCTTCTGTAGCCAGTTGCGTAAGCGTGGAGTAATCATATTCCTTGCCGTCCTCGGACCATTCCCGTCGGCATTCCTGCACGAGCCACAAGCCAATGATATTGCGCAAGAGGCGTACGGTATTGCCGTGGCCAATTTCGTTGGTGAAGTTTAAATCTCGTGCGGCATCGTTGATGATGGGTTCAGGTAGCTCCACGCCGATCAGACTCCATGTACCGGAGCTGAGGTAGGCCCATTGATCCCCATCGGCGGGGACGGCCGCGACGGCGGCGCCGGTGTCGTGACTGCATGTGGCTAGCACCTCGATCTCGCCCAGCCCACTGGCGGCGGCCAATTCGGGTTTCAGTTTGCCCAGACGCGTGCCGCTGGGGATGAGTTCGGGGAACTTTGCCCGCGGCCAGCCGAAGGCTTCCAGTAGTTTGTCGGACCAATTGCGTGTGCGCGGGTTGTAGAGTTGCGTGGTGCTGGCCAGCGAAATCTCTGCCTTGGCCACGCCGCTGAGAAGATAATTGAAGCCGTCGCCCAAAGGCAGAAACGTGCGCATGCGCTCAATGCGCTCGGGGGATTCGGCGGCCATTTGAAAGAGCGAATTGATCTGCATGAACTGGATGCCGGTTTCCTCGTACAAAGTCTCCCACGGCAGGGTGTCTAGCGTCCGGTCAATGCCGCGTTGGTTGCGGCTGTCGCGATAACAGAAGGTCGGCTCCATCACCGCGCCGTTTTCATCGAGCAGAAAATAATCAAGCCCCCACGCATCCACGCTAATGCTGGCGATGGGTAGGCCGCGTTGGCCAGCGAGCGCGAGGCCGGTCTGCAGCTCGGCAAACAAAGCTTCAACATTCCAGTGCCGGCCAACGGTATCCTCGATGGGCACATTCGGGAACCGATGCAGTTCCTCCAGCGACAATCGGCCGTCTTTCAGCGAGCCCAGCATTAGCCGGCCGCTTTCGGCACCCAAATCGCATGCGAGATAATGCATGAGCGGATTGAACCGCCAAGGGGTGGGCTCGCCAAGATTGTTTTATAAGTTTACGCGATTGCCCGATACTGGAGGTGATTCTCTTTTCCAAATTGTCTCAGTCGCATGGGAGTGCCTGCTAACGCTCCGACTGCGGCATGCAAACGTTTCGCGAGTTGTTTGCGGTTACATTCCACGATGCTGGACTGGCCGAATCGGATTCGGGCCGTAATATACGGTATGCCAAGAAGGTTAAAAAAATGGGGTGCAAAATCCATCTCCTTCCAAAAACAGATTTTCTCTGTAACAACTGCGTCGTCACAAAAATACCGTAGTCCGGCTGGACACACTGGCCATTGCGCGGGATTTTTTTTGCGTTTTGCCACATTTGAAAGCAAAGACGGATGGAAGGGTTTCACCTCGCTGCCATCGGTGGTGGTGCCTTCAGGAAAAACAACCACACGTACTCCTTGAACCAGTAGAGCTTCGATTTCTTCATTGAGTTGTTTTACTTGAGATTTTTTTGACCGATCAATGAACCGGGTTCCCGCTAGTTTGGCCAGCCCACCGACCAGCGGCCAATCGCGCACTTCGCGCTTGGCCACAAAGATGGCGGGAG
Source organism: uncultured Verrucomicrobiales bacterium (assembly GCA_913048135.1). Taxonomy (GTDB): domain Bacteria; phylum Verrucomicrobiota; class Verrucomicrobiia; order Limisphaerales; family UBA1100; genus UBA1100. The sequence goes on along the minus strand of CAJWVY010000063.1, from coordinate 10,923 downwards.
CATGTGCAAGGATAACTAAAATATCTAAATAACTCATGTGGTTACAGGTGATCATGCCTGCAGTCGGATAGTTGCCGCGCGTAATCAAATCAATGCGTAAGATCCGTACAATTTTGACTGCTAATTCGTGTGCCCATTCTGCCTTCAAAAGGTCAGAATGGCCTCGACCCTTGACCAGATAACTGAAGAGAGAACTCGTGCAAGTAGCTAATAGGCGAATTATCCTGGTAAAACGTAGTAAAAAACGCATGAGTGGGATTTACAGGGATTTTAGAATGGGTTGAGTTAGTTCGTTCATGTCCAGTAGTGTTAAGAAATCGATCGTGCCGAACTCACGATCAATGGCTGGTGGTCCACATACTTTGCAACCTAAAGAGAAATAAGCGGCCAAAAGTTTCGGTGTTCGCGGAGGTTGAGCGGCAGGTGAACCCTTACATTCCATTTCGGGGAGCGGCTTTACACGAAATGCTGGTTCTGCCAAAAAATGCACCTTCATGCTCTCGTACATCGCGAGTCCATCAGCAGGGTTTTGCGAGGTAAGGGAACTGCAGCCAAGCAGATAACGGCAGTTATGAGACTTCGCGTACTGGAGGACATTGTGCCACAAAAGGCTGAGCACTCGAAAATTTCGATGTTTTTTGAGTACGCAGGCTCTTCCGCATTCCATCACTTGATTACGGACAGAATCAAAAGTGCTAAGGTCGAATTCCAATTCACTATAATAACCAATATTGGATGCGGCATTATGGCCGGTTTGCATACGGTAGGTGCCGACAATTTCACCTGTCGGCACATGTTCCACCAACAAATGATCGCAGTAGGCGTCAAATGGATCCTGATCAAGTAAGGTACGGTAACTCTCCTCCAACCCCTCGTTCATTTCGATGTTAAACACCAAAAAACGAAGTGCTTGAGCAGCACGCATTTCTTGCTCGGTTTCCGCCAGTCTGCACTGGTACATGTTTGTGGCGGGTTTGCGGCCCAGCAACCGCTCCGCATAGGGAACGGTGGGGCCCATCGACGTAAAATGTTTCGTCGCGGGCATAACTTTCCTCCTTCGCCATATTCACGCCTTGCATTAACGAACGCAAACGACGTTCCCGTGAATCCAGTGACGTTCCGGTGAAGCAGCCGGAGAATAAAGCAAGATTGCTTCGCAAGCTGCTTTACGTGTAGGCCAAGGGCATGGCGAAGACGGCGTTTTTGTATGCGGGCCAAGGGGCGCAGGTGGTGGGCATGGGCAAGGATTTGGCCGAGGCCTATCCGGAAGCCCGCGCGCTGTTCGACCGCGCCAACGACGCATTGGGCTATGATCTCACGCAGATTTGTTTTGAAGGACCGGAAGCGGAGCTGACCAAAACCGAGAACGCGCAGCCGGGAATTTTCCTCGTAAGCTGGGTCGCCCAGGAACTCCTCCAGTCTCAAGTCTCAACTCTCAAGTCTGACGCAACCGCCGGCCTGTCCTTGGGCGAATTCACCGCCTTGACCGCCGCGGGCGTGATGTCCTTTGAGGATGGTCTGAACGTGGTGCGCCAGCGCGGGCGTTTCATGCAGGAAGCCTGCGAAGCGACCGAAGGTGGCATGGCGGCGATCATTGGACTGGACGAAGCCGCGACTCAGGAAGTGTGTGCGGAGGCTGAAGTGGAGTTGGCAAATTTAAATTGTCCGGGCCAACTGGTCATTTCCGGCGCCTGCGCGAGCATCGAGAAGGCCTGCGAATTGGCCAAGGAACGCGGCGCCAAGCGCGCCCTGCCTTTGCCGGTGGCCGGCGCCTATCACTCGCGCCTAATGGAAAGCGCCTGCCCGAAACTCGAGGCGGCCCTGCGCGAGGTGGAGTTGAATTTGCCTGCCGTGCCGGTGATTTCCAATGTCACCGCTCAACCGCACGCCACGGCCGGCGAGATTCTCAACCGCCTCGTGGAACAGGTCACCTCCTCCGTGCAATGGGAGGCGTCCATCCGTTATCTAATTGACGACGGCGTCACGCGCTTCATTGAGCTGGGCCCGGGCAACGCCCTCACCGGTTTCATGCGCCGGATCGATCGCAGTTTGGAAGTGCACAATGTATCCGACGTGCCGAGCTTGGAAAAAACGGTTGCGGCATTGAGCGATTAACCCTACTCACCACCCACAAGTCACGATTCACAAACTATGTCTCTGGAAAACTTAACCGCAGTAGTCACCGGCGCGGGCCGGGGCATTGGGCGCGCCATTGCGCTGAAGCTGGCCGAGGCCGGCGCCAACGTGGTGTGCCTCTCACGCACCGAAGCCAACTCACAAAAGGTGGCGGACGAAATCACGGCACTCGGTCGGCAAAGCTGGGCGGTGGCGGTGGATGTTGGCGACACCGCGGCCGTGGAAGCAGCGGTGGCCAAGATTCTGGAGGACACCGGCGGCATTAACATTCTCGTCAATAACGCCGGCGTCACGCGCGACGGCCTGTTGATGCGCATGAGCGAGGCCGATTGGGATGCCGTGCTGGATACCAACCTGAAATCGGTCTTCACGCTCACCAAGGCCTTTTCCCGGCCGATGCGCAAGGCGGATAACGCGCGCATCATCAACATCTCGTCGGTCGTCGGCCTAATGGGCAACGCCGGGCAGGCCAACTACGCGGCGAGCAAGGCTGGATTGATCGGGTTCACCAAAAGCTGCGCCAAGGAATTTGCCGCCAGCGGCATCACCGTTAACGCCATCGCGCCTGGATTCATTGCCACGGACATGACCGATGAACTGAGCGACAAGGTGAAGGAGGCTATCAAGGCTAACATCCCAATGCGCAAATTCGGCGAGGTGGACGATATCGCCGAAGCCGTGGCCTATCTTGCCGGCCCTGGCGCCCGCTACGTGACCGGTCAGGTGCTGACCGTGGACGGTGGTATGGTGATGTAAGGACTTTTTACCCCGAAAAGCTATGCGGATTTGTGAATAAAAAAACGCGACTCGGGACTTGACGCTTGGCGGGAATTGGCTGACAAGCAACGCACATTTTTGAAGGAGAAATATGTCTGACGAAACTAGCACAGAAGATCGGATCAAGAAGATCGTGGTGGACCAACTGGGCGTGAATGCGGACCAGATCACCCCAGAAGCCAAATTCATTGAGGACCTCGGAGCCGATTCATTGGACACCGTGGAACTGGTGATGGCCCTTGAGGAGGAGTTCGGCAACGAAATTCCTGATGAGGAAGCTGAGAAACTCACGACCGTGGGCGATGTAATCCAATACATTGAAGCGGCGCAGGAGTAACCCTGCCCACTGAATTTCGGGCAGCTGGCCAACTGGTTCGGCTGCCCCTTTTTTATGTCAAACACTGCGGACATACGGGTTGTCGTCACCGGGATGGGAGTGGCTTCCTCGCTAGGGTGCGAGGTAGAATCCTTTTGGCAAAACGTTATCAATGGCGAGTGCGGCATCGACCGCGTGACATCTTTTGATGTCAGCGATTTCGCATGTCAGATCGCGGCGGAGATCAAAGACTTCGATCCAACGCCGGCTTTTCCGAACCCTAAGGAAGTGCGTCGAGCCGACCGCTTCACGCAGCTGGGCATTTACGCCGCCTGGAAGGCACTGCAGGATTCTAGTATGAACCTAGATGAACTGGATCGCGACCAAATAGGCTGCTTCATCGGTAGCGGCATTGGCGGTCTGGGTACGCAGGAAACACAGCACAGCATCCTGACCGGGCGCGGGCCGGCAAAGATGTCGCCCTTTACCATCCCCATGCTCATCCTGAACATGGCTTCGGGGGTGTTCTCAATTTACAATGGCCTGCGTGGACCAAACGTCGCCACCTGCAGCGCTTGTGCCACCAGCACCCATGCGCTGGGTGAGGCATGGCGCACAATTAAGATGGGCGATGCCAAGGCCATCTTCGCCGGTGGTGCCGAAGCTGCCGTCGTGCCGATGGGTATGGGCGGGTTTGCTGCCATGAAAGCCATGAGCACGCGCAACGACGATCCCAAGCGCGCCTCCCGACCATTTGATAAGGATCGCGACGGCTTCGTGATGGGAGAGGGTGCGGGCGTGCTAGTGCTGGAGGAAATGGACCACGCAATCATGCGCGGGGCCAAGATTTACTGCGAGATTGTCGGGTACGGCAACACGGCGGACGCCAACCACCTCACCGCACCGGATCCCGATGGCAAAGGTGCGGCGCGCTGCATGCAAATGGCTCTGCGCAGCGGCGGCTTGGACGCCCACAACATCGATTACATCAATGCCCATGGCACCAGCACGCCACAGGGCGATATTTGCGAGACCAAGGCCGTTCGGTCCGTGTTCAAGGAACACGCTGACAAACTGGCTGTCAGTTCTACCAAAGGCGCTACTGGGCACATGCTAGGCGCGGCCGGCGGCGTGGAAATGGTGCTGACGGCGAAAGCCCTGCAAACAGGTATTTTGCCGCCCACCATCAACATCGAAAATCAGGATCCGGAGTGCGATCTTGATTACGTGGCGAATACAGCTCGCGAAGCGGAGATCAACGCCGCCCTTAGTAACTCCTTCGGGTTTGGTGGTCACAACGCCACCATTGCCGCGACCAAGTTTCACGGCTACGCTGCCCGGGTGGACTAATCGTGCTGCCGGCGCCCCGCCGGCAGATCAGTGATGACCGCAACTGTCTGCCGGCGAGGCGCCGGCAGCACTTGGAGCCATGAACTTCCTCAACCTCATTGAACGGAAACGGGATGGCAATGACTTGTCGGCCGATGAAGTGGTCGGGTTGGTGGAGCAATTCACGGCAGATCAAATCCCTGACTACCAAATGGCCGCGTTCCTGATGGCGGTCAACTGCCGCGGCATGAGTGCGGCCGAGACGCGGGCCCTCACGTTGGCCATGCGCGATAGCGGCACGGTGCTGCAGTTCCCCGAAGACGATCGTCCAATCGTTGATAAGCATTCCACCGGCGGCGTGGGCGACAAGGTGTCGCTGGTGCTGGCACCGTTGTTGGCGTGTCTGGACTGTCGAGTACCGATGATCTCTGGCCGCGGTCTGGGAATCACCGGCGGCACACTCGATAAACTCGAGAGCATTCCCGGCTTCGACACACAACGAACCGCCGCGCAGTTAATCGATCAGGTGCAATCGATCGGCGTGGCCTTGGGCGGGCAGACTGAAGAGATCGCCCCGGCAGATCGTCGCCTGTACGCGCTACGTGATGTCACGGGCACGGTGCCGTCGATTCCGTTGATCACCGCCAGCATCCTGTCCAAGAAATTGGCTGAAGGATTGGATGCGTTGGTGATGGACGTGAAGTTTGGGCGGGCGGCATTTATGCGGGATCGCGAAGCGGCCGAGGCGTTGGCGCAATCGATCACCGCCTTGGCCGAGGAATGCGGCGTGTCGTGTCGGGCAGTTTTGAGTGACATGAACACACCCCTGGGCCGGGCGGCGGGCAATTGGCTGGAGGTAAAGGAAGCAGTCGATTGTCTGGAAGGCCGTGGGCCGTCAGATTTGGAAATGTTAACCGTATCCTTGGCTGCAAATTTACCGGGTATTGATTCCGGGCGCGCCCTGGCAGAATTAGCCAGCGGCCGTCCGCGGGAGAAATTCACGGAACTGTTGGTCGCCCAAAGTGCCGACGTGGATGCTTTTGAACAGCAACTGGCCGAACCGGCGATGGCGCCGGTGGTTCGGGAAGTGACCGCGCTGCATGCGGGCGTGGTCGTGCGCTGCGATGCGCAGGCGATTGGGGAGCTGGTTCGGGATCTGGGTGGTGGTCGTCAAACCAAGGCGGATACGATTGATCCGGCGGTGGGAGTGGATCAGTTGGCCAAGCCGGGCGAGGAACTGACTGCGGGCGCGGTGCTGGCTCGCGTGCATACACGGGAAGAAGCCTGCGCCGAAGCCGCCGTGGCGCGCTTGCGGGAATCGGTCGTAATTGGCGAAGATTTCCCGGATTTAGGCGAAATTGGGCCCAGTTCAGTGGATTAAATCGCCCATTGACACAGGCATTTATTGCTGGCATGCTCCGCCGTTCCCCGCAGGAAACTAGGGGTTAATTGACATTTTTTGACCGTTTTTAGGCTGATTTCATGAAACGCACATTCCAACCTTCTAATCTGAAGCGCGCCCGCAAGCACGGCTTTCGCAGCCGGATGGCCACTGCAGGTGGCCGGTCCATCATCAAGCGTCGGCGGCAAAAAGGCCGGGCCCGTCTATCTCCGGCCTAACCATGAAGCCGCCAGCCCGGCTGAGGCTGACGCGCGCCATGCGGCTCCGGCATCGGGCTGATTTTGCGCGCCTCAAGCAACAGGGTCAACGGCTGGCCAAGGGATGTCTGGTTTTGAATTGGCAAGAACTTCCGCCGGGCACTTCAACTCGTTTCGCTGTGATTACCACCCGCAAACTCGGCAAGGCCGTTGTCCGCAATCGTTGTCGCCGGCTCGTCCGCGAATGCGTGCGCCTGCATCAGCATGTGCTGAGGGTGCCTGTAGATATGGTTCTGATTGCCAGAGCCTCCATTGTCGGGCAATCCTTCGCCACCGTGGAACGCGATTACCTTCGGCTGCTGCGCGAGGCCGCGCTCGTTGATTAAATGAATCTGCTACAACACAGCCTGCTTTTGCTCCTGCGATTTTATCGCTGGGCCATCTCGCCTTTGCTCACGGGGCTTGCGGGTGGAATCATTTGCCGATTCGAACCCAGCTGTTCGCAATACGCCATGGAAGCGGTGACGAAGCATGGGGCATTTCGCGGATCTTGGCTTACGTTGAAGCGTTTGGGACGTTGCCATCCTTGGGGCGGTTGCGGACATGATCCTGTGCCGACGAATAAACAGAAACTTTCATAAATGGATCGGACAGGAAAAATTATCTTAGTTGCCTCAGTGCTTTTACTGATTGGTGCGCCGGTTTTGCAAACCATGTTTGGACCGAAGCCCCAACCCGCGCCGGAACCGGGCTCGGAACAAAACGCTACTTCCGTGACCAATTTGCCACCGGTTATTGGGCCGGCTCCGGAAGAGAATGGCACTGCTACACCAGAGACCGCCACCAATAATCCGACTGCCTCCACCAATGCCGCCCCGGTGACGCCTAGCTCGCCGGCTGCACCGGAGCCTGTTGTTAAAGAAACTACGGCAACTTTGGAAAATGAATTTGTGAAGTTTACTTTCACGAGTCAGGGCGGCGGCGTGAAGAAGGTGGAGCTGAAACAGTTCCCGAAAGAAATCGGCGAAGAGGTGGCCAATACCGGGCCGGTGGAAATGAATTTGGACCGCGGCCGGTTGGCGTTGATGGCGTTTGAGCCGCGGACGGCCAGTACGGTTGATACCAACCCGACGGCCGATCGTCCTTATCCGGCGGCCGGTTCGGTGTACGACCTGACACACACTCACAGCAATGTGGTGATGACCGCCACGTTCGGCGATTGGAAAGTACGCAAGGTGTTTACCTTGGCGGCGGATTATCAATTGCAAACTCAGGTGACGGTGAGCAACAGCTCAACCAATTCTCTGAGTGAGGCGGATTTTTATCTTCTCACTGGCACGGCCATTGAACCGTTGAATACCTCGCAGATGATGGGCTTGAACTTCGGTACCATGTGGTTTGATGGCGATGAAGAAACCAAGGTCGATCAGGGTTGGTTCGATAACAAACCACTTGGGTGCATGTGCATGCCGGGCGGGGATCCACGCAACAACTACGTGGCCGGTCAGGGCAACGTGGAATGGCTCGGGGCCTACAGCCGCTTTTTCCTGCAGGCGGTGATTCCTGCCGAGCCAGGTTCGGCGGTGAACGTGCATGAGTTTCGCCTGAATCCATTGAGTGACACTGAGGCGGTGGCCGCGGGCACCAAAGTGAAGAACAACCAGATGGCCTGGGAAACTGCCATGTCTATTAAAGTGCCGTCACTTGCGCCGGGCACGGAGAAGACCTTTAGCTACACCCTTTATACCGGCCCGCGCGAGTACGATCGCCTCAAGGCCATTGGTGCAGAGAATGGCGGCAACCAGTTTCATCTGTTGATGGACTTTGGTAAGTGGTTCGGTTGGGTGGCCGAGGGGTTGTTACGCCTGATGAAGTGGATGGAGCCTCATCTAGGATTTTTGAAATCTTTGAAGGTCAGCAGTTGGGCGTTGTCCATCATCGTCATCACTTTGGTGATCAAGTTGATTTTCTGGCCGATCACCGCCAAGAGCACGCGCGCCATGAAAAAGATGGCGCAGGTGAACGCCAAGATGATGCCCGAGATCACAAAGATTCGGGAAAAGTATAAGAACGATTACCAGAAGATGAACATGAAGATGATGGAGACGTACCAGAAGTACGGCGTCAATCCATTGTCTCAAATCGGCGGCTGCTTGCCGATGGTCATCCAGATTCCAGTGTTCTTCGGCTTCTTCACCATGCTGCGTAGTGCGGTGGAATTGCGCGGGTCAGAGTTCCTTTGGGCGGCTGATTTGTCCGCCCCGGATACTATTGCGGAGATCGCTGGCTTCCCGATTAATATTTTACCACTACTAATGACCGGCACCATGTTTCTGCAAATGAAGCTCCAACCGGCCGCCCCGAACATGGATCCCACTCAGCAGGCGATTATGAAATACATGCCGCTGATGTTTGTGTTTTTCTTTTATTCTGCCTCATCCGGCCTCTGCCTCTACTGGACGGTGCAAAACGTACTGTCCATCATCCAAACCAAGATGACCAAGGTGGACCCTGACGAGGATAATAAGGTGGAAGTGATTCCGCCCGGCAAGAAACCGAAAGCAACCTAATTATGACTATGTCTAGTAAACCCAAATCCATCCTGGAAACCATGCTGAACCATCTCGGCTTTGATGCCGCAGTGGAGGAAACCGCGCTCGAGAGCGGCAGCCTGTTGAATGTGCAGACCGAGGATGATCCCGGCCGCCTCATTGGCCGCCAGGGCCGCACCTTGAGCGACCTGCAATACCTCACTAACCGCCTGCTCATCGTGCAGGATAAGGAAGCCCCCAAGGTGACGGTGGATGTCGGCAACTATCGTACCGAGAATCGCGATGGCCTCATCGAAAAAGCTAAGGCCGCCGCCGAGAAGGCGCGTCGCTGGGGCGAGACCGTGGAAATGGAGCCGATGAACGCTTATGATCGCCGCGTGGTGCACGAGGCGTTGCGCGAGGTGTCCGATGTTTCCACCGAATCCATTGAGGTGGAGGACACCAACAAAAAGATGATCCTCGTTCGGCCGGTATCCGGCTAGAGCGGTTGGAATAACAAGTTTGGAAACGGGCCTTCGGGCCCGTTTTTTTGTTTTAGGCTAAGCCCTTGAGATATGCCAATATCAGTTTCGGTAGATCGGTGCTGTAGCCGCCTTCCAGGATGTTGGCTTGAGGTTTTTTCAGGGCGCGCAGTTGCTGGGCGATCCAAGTGTAATCTTCGATTTCGAGTTTCTGCTGGCACAAGGGATCGCGCTTGTAGGCGTCGAAGCCGGCGGAGACACAAATAAGATCCGGATCAAACTCTTTCAAGGTCGCCAAGGCTTTGGTGGCGGTGGCGCGCCAGGTGGTGTTGGGGCTGTCCGGGGCCACCGTAAAGTTGTGGCAGTTATCAAAACTCTTCTGGCCGGTGCCGGGGTAGGCGGGGTGTTGGTGGATCGAAATGAAAGCGGTGCCTTCAGTGCGGTGCAGGATATCCTCGGTGCCGTTGCCGTGGTGCACGTCGAAGTCGAACACGGCCACCTTTTTGGTGCCGTTTGCGCGGGCATGAAGGGCGGCGATGGCGATGCTGTTAAAAAAACAAAACCCCATGGCGCGCTCACGGGTGGCGTGATGGCCGGGCGGGCGGAGCAGGGAAAAGTTGGGTTTGCCAGCCTGAGCGAGTTCCAGTGCGCGCAGGGCGCCACCAATGGAACGGCGTGCGTGGGCATCAATATCCGGATAATTGGGCGTATCGCCGTCAAAAGGCCCCTGGGGTTGGGCGACCAGCCGCACGTGAGCTTTTTCGTGGGCGCGGGTGATCAGGGCGTCGGTCACTTTGGCGGGCTTGTCCCAGGTGATCTTCAGCTCGGTCTGCTCGCGCAGCAGTTTGAGGGTGCCGGCCACTCGTTGAGGGCGTTCGGGATGAAATTCTTGCGAATAGTTGAGGCAACGTTCATCGGTGATCACGTGCATGGAGCCAGTGTGGGGCAGGGCGCGGGCGGCGTCCACTGTGAACAACCTCTGGTTTCCCGTGATGCAGGCGCAAGCCTATTCTGCGGCGCGCGTTCATGCCGGAATATAAAGTCAAATTCGAGGTTTTCGAGGGGCCCATGGACCTCCTGCTTTATCTGGTGAAGAAGGAGGAGGTGGACATCTACGAGGTGAACCTCACCAAGATCGCGCGGGAATTCATCGAGTATGTCGATCTCATGCGCGAGTTTGATATCGAGATTGCCGGCGAATTCCTCGTGATGGCCAGCACGCTCATGTACATCAAGAGCAAGGAACTCCTGCCTGTGGAACAGCAGGTGCAGGCCGATGAGGAGGAGGAAGGCGAAGATCCCCGCTGGGAACTCATTCGCAAGCTGGTGGAGTACAAGAAATTCAAGGACGCCGCTGACAAGCTGGAGACGCTGGAGCACACGCAGGAAAATGTCTACCCGCGCCTGCCTGCCAAGCAGGAATTTGAGATGCCCGAGGATCGTGGCCCGGGCCTGAAGGTGAGCATATTCGATCTAATCAATGCGGTGAACGACGTGATCAAGCGCGTCGAGGCTCGCAACGCCGATGTGCGGCATATCGAGGATGAGCACTTCACGGTGGCGGACAAGATCAACGTGCTCCGCGAACGCATCGCCTCCCAGACGAGTTTTGGTTTTACCGAATTGTTTGCCGACGCCGCCAGCCGCAACGAAGTGGTGGCCACCTTTCTCGCCTTGCTGGAGATGATCCGCCTCAATCAACTGAAGATTGAGCAGGCCGAAAACTTCGGCGACATCATGATCACCGAGGGCG
>CAJWVY010000062.1 GCA_913048135.1 uncultured Verrucomicrobiales bacterium | reverse complement strand
GTCTCTCAGTGTTTTCTGGCAGATGAGTGTGATAGCTGTATTTCCCCTGAAAACGAGGGATTTGATGTTCGTTGGGTTCGATTCCCAACACACATCCTACTCTTTATTTGCTAAACTAAAAGACTCCTAACCGCCCGCACCAGTGCCTCGGTTCGCACCTGCAACTGAAAATCCGAGGGTGCCTCACAAGTGTAGCTTAGTTGAGTTTTATTCATCACCAGCCAAAAGGCTTCAGGCCATAATTCCCGAAGCCGCGGGTCCAGTTCCGGAACAATCAGCCCACGATCATTTTTGCGCCCATCGATTTCTGCCGATTCGTCAATCGGACAAACGGTTTTCACCGCTTCCAACACCCGCCGTGGCTCAGTAGGTTCGATACCCATCTTGAGTTCATAAAAATAGAATCCCTTCGCTTCCCAATCTTCATGAAGCTGAATGGTGAAATCCATATCAGGTAATGTCTGAAGCCACTGTGTATGCGCACGAATTTCCGGTGTATTTAGATGTTTATAATCACGGTTGAGATCGTCGCCCGCGGCGTTCTCGCGTGTATTAGCAGGAAAGCCGGTGGGGTTCAGGCAAGGGCTGATCCACAGAGCCGTGTCTTCAGGCCAAACATTTTCGGTGATGAGCCGGCACATGGCCAAAGGTGCCGCCGGTTCATCACCATGAATACCACTGGAAAGATAGATTTTGCGATGAGCACTTGCCGGGGCGCGATGCAGTGCCAGAAGGCGAATATTGTTTTCAGTTTCCAGCCAGTTGATCGTCCACCCGTGGGCTTGCGCTGCAGTGAGACAATCATCGAGAACATCCTCAATAACGATGGTTTCGCCGCGATAAGAGCCATCATTCAGACCACGCGGATTCACGGGCTAGGCCGTTACCGTCTCGGAAGCTTCAGTGGGGGCACAGGATTCCTTCTCGTCACAACCGCAGCCGCCCGCGTCATTCGGATCGAACTCCGTCCAATCCGGGTCCAGTCCGAGATCGCGCAGCATTTGCAGATCCTTTTCCACCGGCTGATTTAGCGTGGTGAGATAGTTACCCACCATCAACGCGCTGGCGCCGGCCTGAAACACCATGCATTGCAGGTCGCGCAAATTCACCGTGCGCCCACCGGCAATCATGATTTCCTTGCGCGGTAGAATGAATCGGAAACAGGCAACAGTCTTAAGAATCTCCAATGGCGGCAGCGATTCCTGTTCCGCCAGCGGCGTGCCTTCGATGGGATTCAGAATATTCACCGGCACCACACTGGCATCGATCTCCCGCAAGCTCATGGCGAGATCACAACGATCCGCGCGCGTCTCGCCCATGCCGATAATGCCGCCGCTGCAAATCTTGATGCCCGCCTTTTTCAGAAACCCAATCGTGCGCAAGCGATCTTCAAACGTGTGTGTCGTGCAGTGTTCCGGAAAAAAACGTTCCGAACTTTCGAGATTATGGCCATAGCATTCAAGACCGGCTTCCTTCAGGCGATTGGCCACCTCTTGAGATTCAATCAAACCCAGCGACGCATCCGGCCGAGTCTGCCCCTGGTCTTTCATTTCGCGAATCCGATCGCACACCTCATCGAGCATCGGGCCTTCCTTCAACCCGCGCCAGGCCGCCACTAGGCCGACTGCCGTCACGCCATTACGATTGGCCTCCTCACCCGCCTCAGCAACCGGCTCGGGATCCACAAACCCGTACCGAGGTGATCCAGTTTGGTACGCGGCCGATTGCGAACAGAACGAACAATTCTCCGAGCAGGCACCGGCTTTGGCGTTGACGATGGAACACAGATGAATCTTGTTGCCCTTGTAATGTTCGCGAATACGGTTGCCCCACGACAGCAGCGTGTGGATATCCGCGCTGTCCTCCAGCGCAAACAACTCCAGCGCTTCGTCGCGCGTAACCTGCCCGCCGTTCAGGACTCGCTGGCCCAGCTCCGCAATTCGAGCCGGTATTTGCGAAACATTCGCGTCAACCTCCGCTGCATTCATGGTTGACGAGACTATGGGCGAAGAAGCTCACGGGCAAGCTTGAGTTGTTACTGTGCCGGCGAGGTGCCGGCAGCAAGATATGGCCTCATCAATCAGAAGGCATTTGTAAATGTGGTGGAGGCTCAGAACTCAAAGGGTTTGTCTGAAATTCATGCTGTTCGATCTGCCCGCGCCAGTGATCAATCAATTGGAAAACATCCTGCATGATGATTCCGTTATGCGCGGCAGGATATTTTTCGAGATATCCTCGGGCCATGCCCATGAGCTTGTGGGCCGGATGCAAGCGCGGGCCAGCCGCGGGCCATTTGGGGTTTTCGTGCATGGTCAGATGCACAAATCCGCCGGCCAATTGAATGAGCGCCTTATAAAAATCCGCATCTGGCTGCCCGCGTGTTTCCAGCCACAAATCCTCCAGCACATCATGCGCCTCGTAAAACTCGCCGGCATTGAAGCATTCAAAGTAGCCAAGATAACGCGGATCATGCTTCCCACCGGCCCAATGCGCCACGCGTTTTGAAACCCATCCACTCTTATGCGTCACGTCGGCATAATACTGTGAATATCCGGCTTTTGACATCCCAATGTCACTTGCCCACAAATCGCCCATGGCAAAGACCGGATTAGGTCGTGGACTCGGAGCACTGTTGGGCGGACAAAAACCACCTGAAACAGCAGAAGCTCCCGCGAACCCGCCGGCCGTGGCGGAAACGGTCCCGGCCAATGCCGTCCGGGAAGTCTCCATTGATTCAGTCCAGCCCTGCCCTTCCCAGCCGCGCAAGGATTTCGAACGCCAACCGTTGGAGGAACTGGCGGCATCCATTGAGGTAAACGGCATCCTGCAACCGCTGGTCGCCCGCACGACCGGGGAAGGCCAGCTTGAGCTGATCGCCGGCGAACGCCGCTGGCGCGCCGCCCAGATTGCCGGCTTGGAAACCGTGCCAGTCATTGTTCGGGAAGCCTCCGATTCACAGGTGCTCGAACTGGCCTTGGTGGAAAACCTGCAGCGCGAAGATCTCAATCCTGTGGAAGAAGCCCAAGGGTACGCGCTGTTAATGGAGGCGTTTGACCTCACGCAGGAGGCCACTGCGCAGCGTGTCGGCAAGAGCCGTGCGGCCGTGGCAAATGCCGTGCGGCTGTTGAATCTTCCGGAGCCATTGCAAACCCATTTGCGCCAAGGCCGCTTGAGCGTGGGCCACGCCAAGGTGATCCTTGGTTTGGAGGGGGCTCAACAACAAACATTGGTGGCCAATCGGGTGATCAAGGAATCCTTGAGTGTCCGGGAAACAGAGGAGTTAACCGACAAACTGCAAGGCGGATCCACCGGCAAGACCTCGACCCAGCGCAGCCCGCAAACCCGTGGGGTTCACGTGACTTCCCTAGAAAACCGGCTCAAGGAAAAACTCGGCACCAAGGTCAGCCTCACCTATCGGGAGGGCAAGGGCGCGTTGACCATCAAATATTTTTCTGACGACGATTTGGAGCGCATTCTAAAAATCCTCGATGTGGAGACCTGATACATGGTCCTTCCGCTAACCTACTTCGGCAATCCCGTCCTCCGCCATAAAGGCGATCCTGTTTCCGAGATCACACCAGAGCTGGAGCAGTTCATCGAGGATATGTTCGATACCATGGAGAAACATCGCGGAATCGGCCTAGCCTCCCAACAGGTCGGGCGCGCGATCCAGCTGACGGTGATTGATATCCGGCCAGTTGAAGATCGCCCATCCACACTGGAGCTAGATGGAGAAGAAGCCGACCCGCATTCTATCATGCCTTTGGTATTGTTGAACCCTGAAATCGAACCGTTAGCGGCGGAAGTGAGTGGCCCGGAGGGTTGCCTGAGTTTTCCGGAGATTTATGGGGATGTGTCGCGGCCGGAGAAAATCCGGGTGAAAGCGCTGAACGAACGCAACGAACCGGTGGAGTTTGTCTGTGGCGGATTACTGGCGCGCTGTGTGCAACATGAAACCGATCATCTGCACGGTATTCTGTTTACCGACCGGATGGATCGCGATACCAAGGCAGAATTGAGGGACGAACTGGACGTACTTCAGAAAGCCACCAAGGCGATCTTGGCCGAGGCCGCCGAGGCCGATTCGGATCAATAAACACGCCGCATGCTCGAAGGCAGAATGCCGAGTTCGCCGCGATACTTAGCGACCGTGCGCCGGGCGATCTTCACTTTCTTTTCGCCCATCAATTTCACAATGGCTTCATCGGAAAGCGGCTTGGCTTTATTCTCGTTATCCACCAGCTCCTGCAACAGCTGTTTCACGCTAGTGTTGCTCACCCCTTCGCCGCCGTCGGACGTCTGAATGGCACCAGTGAAAAAATACCGCATCTCGAACAAGCCCTGCGGCGTTTTCATGTACTTACCGGAAACTGCGCGGCTCACGGTGGTTTCGTGCACCTCCACCTTCTCAGCCACCTCGGACATGGTCATCGGCTTCAAGTGGCTCACCCCATGCTCAAGAAACTCCGATT
This sequence comes from uncultured Verrucomicrobiales bacterium, assembly GCA_913048135.1. Taxonomy (GTDB): domain Bacteria; phylum Verrucomicrobiota; class Verrucomicrobiia; order Limisphaerales; family UBA1100; genus UBA1100. Next base: position 12,015 of record CAJWVY010000062.1, on the reverse strand, counting down.
GGCGGGAGACAATTTCCTTGGCGATTTTCAGAATGGTATCTTGCCGTTGATGGATACTCTTGATCAGAAAATTGCCGTCCCGAATCTTCCCGCGAATGTATTCCCGGACATCCTTGGAATCACGCGCCTGTGTCATCAAATCTTTGTAGGCATTGCTAATACGCAATTGCGGCATCTCTTCGCGATTAGAGGTGACCTCCCAACGATCGTTCTTCCAGCTTATAAAAACCTCGGGCACAACATATTGATCCGGGGTTTCCTCAAAGGCACTGCCCGGCCGCGGATCCAAGTGGCCAATGTTCTCCGCAATATCCTGCACCTCATCAATCCCCACACCCAAGGCACGGGCAATCTCCGGAAAACGGCGGCGGCCCAGGGCTTCCATGTGATCTTCCACCACCTGATATTCCACCGACTCCACGCGGCCGAGGCGTTCCAGTTGCAGCAGCAAACATTCGCGTAAATCCGCCGCCGCCACACCGGCCGGTTCAAAGGAACGGATTACCGACAGAACTTCCTCAACAGTATCCTGATCCGAATTCGCTGCATCAATCAACTCGGCCACGTTAGATTGCAGAAACCCGTTTTCATCAACATTGCCGATGATCACCTCAGCCACCTCCATTTCCTGCTCATCCAGATCGCTCATATGCGCCTGCTCGAGGAGATGGTCGGACAACGTTCCGCGGGCGGTCAGGGATTCGAAAATAAAATCGCGCCGCTCCTCGTCCTCAGCACTTGATGCAGCGGCCACGGGCGCGGTTTGGGAGGCATTGAAGTGATCGCGCCATTCCTCGCTCAGCTCCGCCAGCCGCTCCATTTCGGCCTGAAAATCGTCGAAGGGTTCGGCGTTCGATTCATCGGTTGGATCCACCTTGGTGTCGCTGGGCGGTTCGGCGGCTTCATTTTGATCCGGCGCTCCAATAAGTTCTCCAGTACCATCAAGGTCTGGTGATTTTTGGTCCTCCACCGGCACCTCCTCCAGTACCGGGTTCTCCTGCAGCTCCTTGTTCACCATGCCTTGCAAATCCAGCATGGGCGCCTGCAAAAATGCCAGCGATTGCTGCATTTGCGGGGACATAACCTGGACTTGCGCCAGTTTCTGTCCGAGATGCATTCTGGGTTCAAAAGCCATGGTTGGGCGGCTGACTGTGTTTACCGGTAAACAGGCCGGAATTCAAGCTCAATGGCACGTAAGCTGCTTGCGTGGCTGATTTGGAGTCCCCTCCAAGATATTGCATTCGCGCCAATAGGCAATGTGAATGAAAAGCCTTTGAGCCCACACCATCCACCGGCTAGAGTTTCCCTGTGGAGGAGGTTAAGTTCACCGTTTTGGCCAGTGGCTCCAGTGGCAATGCTGCTTATCTGGAAACGCCAAACAGCCGCTTACTCATCGATTGCGGCATCAGCGCCAAACGCATCCGGGAGGCATTGCTGAATCTGGATCGCACCCCGGAACGCCTTGATGGCATTTTAATTACCCACGAACATTCCGACCACGTCAGCGGGCTGAAGGTGCTCGCCGCCAAGCTCGGTATCCCCGTGTATTGCAATCGGCATACCGCAGAGGAAATCCGCCGCATCCATGACACCAATTTTGACTTTCGACTGGTGGAAACCGGAAACGCCTTTGAGATCGGCGATCTGAATGTGGATACCTTTCCCATCCCGCATGATGCCATCGACCCCATGGGGTTTGTGTTGCACACGCCCGAAGGACGGATAGGTTTTCTCACAGACATGGGCCATGGCACACGATTAGTGGCCGATCGTGTGCGCGATGCCGAGGTGTTGCTGCTAGAAACCAACCACGATGTGGACTTGTTGAACAACGATCCGCGCCGGCCGTGGAGCCTCAAGCAACGCATCCTTAGCCGGCACGGTCACCTCTCCAACGAAGGCGCCGCCAATTTCCTGGAACAGCTTGTTCACCCCGAACTACAGCACATTTACTGCGCGCACCTCAGCCGCGAATGCAATACCCCCGATCTTGCCCGCACGGAAATCCATACCCAGCTCAGTCAGCTTGGTGCTTCGTTTGTAAACGTGGAAGTCACCTCGCCCCGGCAACCCTGCCAAACATTGGGATTATACGGGAATAAAGTAGCAATTAAGGCGGAAAAAACCGTTGCCACACCTTCAATCGCCCTTTAGGGTCCATTTTCAACCAACCTAAATTGCGTTTTTTGCGCAATCAATAGACCACAACTGTATCCTCCCCAAATCATGTCTGAACGAATTGGAATCGTCGGAGTGGGCCGAATGGGAGCCAACATGGCTCGCCGTTTGAATGATCAACACTTCACCATTACCGCCATCTCCGATGTGAACGCCGAAGCCGCCAAATCCCTGGCTAACGAACTCGGCTCCACCTACTACGAGAAACTATCGCACGTCACCAAAAACGCGGACGTCATCATCACTGTTGTCACCGACGATAAAGCCATGAAAGGCATCTTCCACAGCACCGGCTCCCTCTTGGCCCGGGCCCACGGAAAGCTTTTCATTAACTGCGCCACCGTTTCGCCGGCCACACACATCAAGGTCGAAGAATGGGCCGGTAAACATGAAGCCCAAACCCTCGAAGCCTGCATGGCCAGCTCCATTACACAGGCTCGCGAAGGTACACTCTACCTCATGTGCGGCGGCAAACAGGAAGCCTTCGACCGCGCCAAGCCGATCCTTGACGCCCTTTCCGTCACCAACAAATACATTGGAGACACCGGCAGCGCCGCCAAGCTCAAGGCGTTGGTGAACATGGTGATGAATATCAACACGGCCGGCCTCGCCGAAGGCCTCGGCCTCGCCGATGCCATGGGGCTCGACCTTACCACCGTCCGCGAAGTCTTCAGCCAAACCGGTGCCAATAGCCGCGTGCTGGAGACCGACGGTGAAGACATGGTCATCAAGGATCACGAATGTTACTTCAGCGCCGATCACGCCGCCAAGGATAGCGGCATCGCCCTGAAGCTCGCCGAAGGCGAAGGCCTGAAACTGCCACTGGCCAAGTCCACTTGGAAACAGTATGAGAAAATGAAGGAGCTCGGCTTAGGAGAGCTAGACAAGTCCGGCGTGGCTGAACTCACCTTCAAAGGTCGAACCCTCCACTCTTAAGCGGACGCATTGAATCACCACCGGGAACGGGAAACCGTTCCCGGTTTTTTTATGTCGCCGGCACCCAGCGCTGTGCAGCTACAGCCAGAATGAACAATCCGAAAAACACCGCCGCCACCTCCGGAGCCACATGCTGTACCGCCAACAAATCCACCAGCACAATCCCCGCCAACAAGCCGGCAACTGTTTTCCCAATATTCCGTTTCTCCGCCCAAAACGTATGCTGCAAACAACGCAACACCCACAGCCCCAAAATTGCGCTGACCAGCAGCGCATCTTTGCGATCCTCTCCACCCGGATTCACAAACATCGCCAGCAGCACCGGCGCGCCCAGCAACAGACACGGCCAAAACCGCACCAAGCCCGGCTCACTTTCCACCTTGGCCAGGCAACTCAGCCCCACCACATAGAGGCACAATACCGAGGCCACCCAGGCCGCCATACCACTGTTGGGATCACCAAAAAAACTCATCTCCGGCTTGATCGTGACAAAGGCAAACGCCGCCGCCGTCATGATCAATAACCACCGGCAAAGCGCGATTAGAAGCGGGGACCACTTCAGTTTTTTATGCGTGAAGTTGTAAATCAAAATGCAGTTAAACAACCCCAGCGCCATCAATGCCGTTGCCCCGCCTTGAATGGATAACGCCCCCATTCCCACCGCCAGCAGGCCGATGCCGATTTTCCAGACGGCGGATTCACTGATCGCTCCGGAAGGAATCGGCCGTTCCTTGCGATGCTCCCGATCAAACGCCACGTCGCAGGCGTCATTCAAATACATCCCTCCCAAATACAAAGCCGTTGCCCCAAAGCCCACCCAGGCGATCATTCGCCAATCAATGGGCTCGATGCCCATATACCCCACGCCGATCAGCCAGCCGCACAAGCAGTTGCTCCAGATGGTGGGCAAATTGCTCACTCTCCCGAGCACCAATAATGCGCGCCCCAAGCTCATGCCAGATCGTGCCCCCGTAGCTGTTCCAGAGTCCATTCGTATTCACCCACCAACTGATCCACCACCTCGCGGTTCTTCATTTCTGCCGGAAGCACCTCCCACGTGTACGTCTCCATCTCCAAATGTGTGCACAGCGCGGGATCCTTTTTCAGTTCCCGCAACACACCATCAATGTGCCCTCGCGTACTGGCAAACCAATCGCCATCCGGACTATGCAAAGGAATATGAAAATGAATCCGCCATTCCTCGGCCGGATTATGCGTGGCCAAGGCCACATCCAAATCCCGATGCCGATTCAAGCTGCCGTCCGGCAAACGCTCGACTACTTGATGCAGATACACATCCTCCTCAAACGGCTTCAGTCTGGCACGTGTGGCTTCATTCGGCCGAACGATCAAGGCCGCACTCAAATGCAGTTTGCTAATCCGAATCCCCGCCTCGCGCAACGCCCCCAAAGCCGATTCGGGTTCCTCGTATTCCACAGCCAAGTGGCAGGTATCATAATTCACGCCCAAATGTTCAGTAAGCTTGGGATCATTGGGATGCTCCTCGCGCAGACGCTCGAAAAATTGAATCGTCTCCGCGCTGGTTTCAAAATACCCCAGCGGCTCCGGCTCCAGCCCCAAATGCAATGCCTTGCCCGTGCGGTCACTCAAGGCGGCAATGTGCTCGGCGCATTTCCAGATATTTTCCTGGATCACACGTTCCTGGCTTTCGTCCGTGATAAACTCCTTAAACGATCCCGGCAACGTGCTCACGCTGCCCTCCACTCCTTCCGGCACCAGCGCCGCTATCAGATCAAACAACCGGTTGGTGTACGCCAACCGATCCGGCGAGGTCCAATCCGGCACATACACCTGCTCTTTCACGCGCGAACCATGGAAATTGCCGAAGGGAAAACCGTTGATGGTGAAGACATAACAATTCTCGTCTGCCAGCCATTGTTGGAACACCTCCAATACCGCCGGCTCACTCAATTCGCGGGCCGCCACCTCACTCAACCGCAGTCCGATTGCGTACGCGCGCCCGCTCCCCACCCGATCGCGCACAGCCAATACATCGGTCTTCAACGAATCAAACGTCTGCGCCCAATCCTCGCCACGATGGATATTCGTGCAGTAGGCCAAATGCAGTCCGTGCTTCAGTTCCATGGCGCGGAATTAAACACGCGCCGCACCGTGCGCGGCAATGAAGAAACGCTCACTTGAGATTGTGCACAATAATGCACTGCCGCATCACCCGACCAGCCCGACGTACCTCCGCCAGTGTCAGGCCCGAATTGTTGCGCATATAAACCGCATTCAGCATCGGCAATTGTTCCAACGGCGAAAGATCGTTGACCCGGTTTTTCTCAAGATCCACCTGCTGCAAGGCCGCCAACATTGCCAGCGGTCGAATATCCGTCAGCCCTTTGCCTTTTAAGTCCAGATACGTCAACCCTTCCACCATCCGATCGGTCAAAGGCGCCGTAGGACGTTTGCCGGTATCATACTCCAGCTTGTCGCGAATCGCCTGCTCGATCAGTTGATGATCCCGATTGTCCGCGAAAAACATCTGCTGAATCAGCTGAGCTGCAGGCTCCGGTTTTATTTGAGCGAGAACAGGCGCGAGCTCGGCCTCAGTCACTACTTGCTGGGATTCAACATTTGCCGGTAACGGCGATGTCTTGGGAGCGATGATTTTCTTCGGCTGAATGGCAACCGCACCGGTATCCTTGTCAATGCGCACACCCAAGGTCCAGAGCAGTGCAACTTGCAGGCAGAGAGCCAATGTGATCAAAACGAATTGGTACCTCATGGGAGTTCCTCAACGACCGTTACGATCTAATTCAACGTACCACGCATGCGTATAATCGCAATGGACAGGCAGAAAAAAATCCGCCGAGGCGGAATTTTGTAAAAAATGGCTAACTCCTAAAGCTGGAAACGATCGTTCTGGCTTAGAAAAGATTTGGGGTTCTCGAAGATGATCTTCTCAATCAACGACTCGTCATGGCCGCGCCGGCGCATTTCACAGGCGGTGCGCGGCACGGCGAGCGGAACGCTAGGACCCCAGTCGCAGGCGGCATCCCACCATAGCCGTTCGCTGCCGAATCGCTCGACCATATCAATCGCACGTGCCGGCGAACATTTACTTTCCGGATACAATGTCATTCCGCCCCAATGTCCAGCGTCCAGCACCATGCCAATGGTATGCTCCTCCACGTGATCAATCATCACGCGCTCGGGATTAATGCGGCTATCGTACTTGAGAACGTCAAGGATTAGGCGGGTTCCCTTATGCTTGTCTTCCAGATGTGGCGTGTGAACGAGAATTAATTGGTCATGTGCCGCCGCCAGATCCACATGCTGCTGGAGCACCTTTATTTCGTTACGGCTGTTTTTGTTCAGGCCAATCTCACCAATGCCGAGCACGTTGGGGCATTCCATGAATTCAGGAATCACCGATAACACATCCGCCGCCAGTGCCATGTCCTCCGACTCCTTGGGATTGATACAGAGCCAAGTGAAATGCTTGATGCCATAATTGGCCGCGCGTCGCGGCTCGACCTCGGTGAGTTGCCGAAAATAATCACGAAAACCATCTGCACTACCACGGTCGAAGCCCGCCCAAAAAGCCGGCTCACACAACGCCACACAACCGGCCGTAGCCATATCCGCGTAGTCGTCAGTCGTGCGACTGACCATATGTGCGTGGGGTTCGATGAAGCGCATGCCAAAAGCTATAGCCTACTCACTCTCACCGGGCCAAGCTCCACATGCTCCCTTTCCGGGAGCAACTGGGATAGGTTCTTCGGTCGGGTCACTAAAGGCCATTAGCACATCCTGTGCACGGTCCTTGCCCTTATCGTCCAACCTCTTCATCGCAACGTGAAAGGCCTCCAGCCGAAAGTCCGCGTCGCCTTCCGCGCGTTCCACGCGATCTAGAAAGGCGGCGATATCAATCAGCTTATGCCGCGCATCCATGAAATATTGATCCAAAACTTTTTGCCGTGTCATAGCCATAGCACATAATTCGCCCGCAGGTGATTTAGGGTTCCCGCTCAGACTATGTGAATAACCTGTGAATTGCAAGAAGCAACGCCTTGACGCTCACCTGTTTTTGCCCTAGAAAAATTGAAGGAGGAAGGGGGTTTCCATTTATGCCAACTTACGAATATGAATGTGCCAAATGCGGCACTGTTTTTGAGCATTTTCAGTCCATTAAAGCCCCGAAACTGACCCACTGCACTAAGGAGGGTTGCCGCGGCAAAGTCACACGCCTCCTCGGCACGGGCGGCGGCATTATCTTTAAGGGCGGCGGCTTTTACGAAACCGATTACCGCAGTGATAACTACAAGAGCGGCGAAAAGAAAGCCAGCGAGGCCGCCAAGAAAGCTTCCGAGAAAAAATCGGACAGTAAAAAGTCTGATTCCAAAAAGAAAAGCAGCGCGAAAAGTAAGCCCAAAAAATCATGACCCACTCCTTCGCCAGCCGAGCCCTACGATGCCTCACGGTATTGGTTCTACTGGGCACTGCGGAATGGATGCATGCCCAACGTTTGAGCCCCGGGCAAACGCTTACCAGCCGTTCACGGCAGTTCGTGGTGAGTTCGCTGGTCGATGCCCCGTTTGTACCTGCGGCAAACAAAGTCAAAGCCGTTCCGGATCAGGTTCGGTTACACCCTTCGGGCTTGGCGCAGTTTGCAGAATCCATCCGGGATCAATGGGTGAAACGCTTTGGCATCGCTTCTCGCTGGCAGAGCCAAATTCATTTGCAGATCATCCCGGGCAAGCTGGGTGATACGGCCCGCTTTGGCCGCATTCCCAATGCCACTGGCTCGTGGGATTACCGAGCCTCCGTACCTCATCTCATGCCCGGCCGGGAATTAACCGAGCTCATCGTCGATCTACTGCTCACTGAGTTTGCCGGGCGCTATTCATCAACAGATCCCGTATTACCCCCATGGATTACCCCTGGAACCACCGAGCTGATTCTGCAATCGAAAGGCCCCATCCTCTTTACACCATTCGCCCCGCAGGCTGTTGGTGGATTGAATTTTATCCATCCTCAGGATTCTCTCCACGCCAGCCGCGAGCTCATCCAGAATTCCAAACCCATTTCCTACCTGAATCTAACCCTGCCACAAGCCCAACTCTCCAAGGGCGCCCAGAATCCGGTGTACCGTTCCCACGCTCATTTGCTCGTGCATAAATTGCTCGGGCTATCCAAAGGCCCCGAGCGTATGCAGTTTTTCCTGCGTGAGCTTCCCAAGCACAAGAACAACGCTCGCGCGTTTGGCGTCGCGTTCGGGCATGAGAGCATGCTGAAAATCGAGCAATGGTGGGCCATGGCACAAATCCAATTTCGCAGTCGTGATGCCTTTCACCGCTGGCGACCGGAAGCCATCCTTGCTCACCTGAGCGATTGCCTGCAAATCGAAACCGAGCTTCCGCCGGATTCACCCCAAGCCAAACCCAAGACCCAACGAATCCCGCTACAAACCTACCTTCGCACTGACCCTGCCCCTAAGGAACGGGCTTTGAAATTGACGCCCGTCCTCCAACGGCTTGCTTTCCTGCAGGTCAACTCCACCCCCGAAACCGCCCGGCTTATTCAGGATTATCGTGAAACACTTGGGGCTTACCTTGGACTACGCTCTACCAAAATCCATCGCGCCATCCGCACCAAACCCACCGCCCAAGCTGCCCTGCGTGATCGCGCGATCACCAAGCTCAACCTGCTTGACACCATCCTTGCCGACATGAGTCCGCCCCCCCCGGAAACTCACTCCAAATTTGCCACGCCCTAAGGTCGGTTGACAGTCCTCCACCCCTTTCTTACCTTACCAAGGATGTCGTCCGCCAATTCCGACTCGGATCACCATTTAAATCAACTCCTGAAACTGAAGGAATTCCAACCTTCAGGCCGAGGGACGTGGGCGGATGTGGCGGAGGCGGATTGGGAGGACTGGCGTTGGCAGCTCAAGAATCGGGTCAGTTCACTGGAAGGACTGCAGAGCCGGATTCCGGATCTGACGCCTCAGGAAATTGAAGGCGCGCGGCTGGCGGATACCAAGCTGGCGATGGCCATCACACCGCATTTTTTCAATCTCATCGACGGCAACGATCCCGATTGCCCGATTCGCCGGCAAATGCTGCCGAGCGTGCAGGAGACCGAAACCGCCCCGTGGGAAATGGGCGATCCCTGCGGGGAGGACAGCCATTCGCCGGTGCCCGGATTGGTGCACCGATATCCCGACCGCGTGCTTTTTCTGGTGACGGACCGTTGCGCGGCCTACTGCCGCTACTGCACGCGTTCACGGTTGGTGAGCAATGCGTTGGGCTACGATTTCCGACCGAACTTCAAGGAGCAGATCGAGTACATCCGCCGCACGCCGGCCGTGCGCGATGTGTTACTCTCCGGCGGTGATGCCTTGTTGCTCAGCGATTCCAAGTTGCGCCAATTGCTCACTGAGTTGCGCTCTATTCCGCATGTGGAATTCATCCGCATCGGAAGTCGCATTCCGATCTTTCTCCCGCAACGGATCACGCCCGAGCTGTGTGCAGTGCTCAAGGAGTTTCATCCGCTCTTCATCAGTGTGCACGCCAATCATCCACGTGAGCTCACCACTGAAGTGCGCGACGGCCTCGCGCGTCTGGCCGATGCCGGCATTCCGCTGGGTAACCAGTCCGTGCTGCTCAAGGGTGTGAACGACGATGCCGTTGTCATGAAAGCACTCGTGCAAAAGCTGCTGATGTGTCGCGTGCGGCCGTTGTATATTTATCAGTGCGACCTCATCAACGGCAGCGCGCACCTGCGCACCAGCGTGCGGCGCGGGCTGGAAATCATGGAGCAACTGCGCGGCCACACCACTGGCTACGCCGTGCCGCAATATGTGATCGATGCCCCCGGCGGCGGCGGTAAGGTGCCGGTGAATCCTAATTACGTTCTCAGCCACAATGCCGACCGCGTGGTGATCCGAAATTTCGAGGGGAAAGTGTTCGAGTATCCCGAGGCACCCGACGGCACTCCGTTACATTCGCCGCCCGATACCATCGAAGAACCGGAGTTGGTTTAGCATGCCGCGCGAATCGCAGGCCGCCAAACGCGAACGCCTCGGCAACATCATCGCGGGGCTTCAGCAGACGTATCCCGATGCGCATTGTGAGCTGAATTATCGCAACCCACTAGAGCTGATGGTGGCCACCATCTTATCGGCCCAATGCACGGACAAACAGGTCAACATCGTAACGACCAAGCTCTTCGAAAAATATCGTCAAGCCACCGACTATACGGCCGTGCCATTGGAGGAATTGCAGAATGACATTCGGCGGATCGGCCTGTTTCGCAATAAGGCCAAGAGCATTCAAAATGCCTGCCGCGCCCTAGTGGACCAGCATCATGGCGAAGTACCGCAGACCATGCCGGAGCTGGTGGCGCTGGCCGGTGTGGGGCGCAAGACGGCCAACGTAATTCTCGGGAATGCCTTTGGCATCAATGAAGGCGTTGTGGTGGATACGCATGTGGCGCGCCTGTGCGATCGACTGCGGATCACCTCCGCGAAAACGCCTGAGAAGATTGAGAAAGATTTGATAAAGCTCGTCCCGCGTGAACATTGGACACTTTTCAGCCACTGGATTATTTGGCATGGCCGCCGCAGATGCGACGCACGCAAACCCGATTGTCCTGCCTGCGAAATAAAACAGCTTTGTCCGACATCACCGTGATGGATTGGCTGTTACTCATAAGTGGCCCCAGTGACCCAGCCTATAATATGGCCGTTGATGAGGCGCTATTGGAAAACGCCTCAACCCTTGGCCAACCTGTTCTGCGTTTTTATGATTGGACCGAACCCTGCGCCACTTTTGGCTATTCGCAAAAAATAGACCAAATAGAAGCTACTACAAAATTACGCCCCTTGATTCGACGCTGCACAGGTGGCGGCTTGGTCCCGCATGACGGCGATTGGACCTATAGCCTAACTTTCCCCAAAGATCATGATTGGACCGCCCTGCCCGCAGCGGAGAGCTATCGCCGTGTGCATGCCCTGTTACAGGCGGCCTTTCATGCGATCGGGATGGAAACGACACTGGCCGATTGCTGTCGCCGACCCAAGCCCGGGGAATGTTTTGAGGGCCACGAACTTCACGACCTGCTCTGGAACGGTAAAAAAATAGCCGGAGCCGCCCAACGTCGCAATCGCTTTGGGCTTCTTATCCAAGGCTCCGTGCAACCACTTGGCGATTGGCCGCACCGGGGCTGGATGGACGCCTTGGCCGGAGACTGCGGTTTGCTAGACGCACTTCCGAAAGCGCGAGCCAATGAATTGGTGGCCAAAAAATACTCGTTGGACTCGCATAACCGGAAGCGTTAAGGCCAACTTACAGTTGGGTTATGGAGGGTTATCCTAAACCGGCCTACAATTACCGCGCAATCCAGCCACCACCGAGGACGAGGTCGTCCTGGTGGTGGGAGGAGAGGCCAAGTACCGCGCCCTGCGTGCCGCGATCACCGGCACGACGCCGCCGGTCACCGCGCAGCCCGCGGCGACCCAGCCCGACCATTTCTTCCAGCCGGCGCGCGAGATCATGCATCCGCTTGAGCTGGAGTTCGGCCTCGGCATGCCTGTGAACCAGTACGCGATGATGGAGAGCGCGTTTCGCCATGCTCAGGGGGAGACGGTGGCTGCGAACCGCCAGCGGTTGGGGGAGCTGTACGCGGAGATGAGCGCCGTTGCAGCCGGCAACGAGGCGGCCTGGTCCCGGGACTCTTTTTCGGCCGAGGAGATTTCGGAGCCCTCGGCGAAAAACCGGATGTTGGCCTTCCCCTACACCAAGCGCCACAACTCACAGTGGAACGTGGACCAGGCCGCCTGCATGGTCATGACCTCCGTGGGGATGGCCCGCCGGCTCGGCGTGCCGGATTGACAGAGATCGCCCGCTCAACACCATGCATGCATACTTT
>CAJWVY010000061.1 GCA_913048135.1 uncultured Verrucomicrobiales bacterium | reverse complement strand
TGCCACGACGGCCAAGGGGTTACGGCGCATTTTCAAGGCGGGCTTTCTTCCCTGCGCGCTGGAGATTGCGGATGAATTTACCCTCAAGGCAGCTACGAAACGCACTGGTAGTCGGCGGTTGTCCGGATGTCGCGGGCATTTGATTGTCGAGTTGGACGGGCAGGAAAAGAGTGTGCGCAGCGAGTTGCGCGACGTGAAACGCCTGCTGGAGCCATTGAAACCGCGGTTTGTGGATCAGGCGCTGGGCGCCGAAGCGGTGGAGGCTATCTGGCAGTTACGCCGGGAATTCTCCTATTCACTGCGCGATACCGGTCTCGTAAAATTGAATGAGGATATCGTGGTGCCTCGCGGGTGTCTGGAGAAGTTATTGGCGTTCACCGCTCGGCTCCAAAAAAAGCATGGCATGCCGGTGGCCTGTTTCGGTCATGCGGGCGATGGAAATATTCATGTCAACGTGATGGTGGACGACACGCAAGTCGGTCATGAGCAACGGCGGGATGCGGCGTTGGACGAATTGTTTCGATGGGTCGTCAAACACGATGGCGTAATCACCGGCGAACATGGCATCGGTATTGCCAAGAAACGCTGGTGGCCGCTGGCTGCCGGCCCGGAAGTGCGCCGTTTGCATCAGGCGATGAAAGATGCCCTAGATCCTAAAGGGATCATGAATCCTGGGAAATTTCTTTAGGGCCGGGCCAAACCCACGGTGAGCGTGCGGCCGGCCAGTTCCGAGCCATCCAACGTGACCACAGCCTGTTCAGCTCCCGTGGCATCAGCCATTTCGATGAACCCACACCCGTTGGAGCGATCGCTGCCTCGCTCCCGTACATGGGTCACCTCCACTACTTCGCCGGCCGACGCGAAATGCGCGGCGAGTTCTTCGTCTGAAATTTTGAAAGGCAGGTTGCCGACGTACAGCGTGTGAGCCATGCGCGGAGGAAAGCATGTCGGTAGGGCGGGTTCAAGCCCGATGCACCAGCACGACAAATTCCCCCTTCGGCTTGCGCTCGGCATAATGTGCGGCCAATTCCTCCGGAGTGCCGCGCAGGTACTCTTCGAATTTTTTGGTCAACTCGCGCGCTAACACCACCTGCGCCTCGGGCCATTGGGCGTGGAGTTCCCCCATCAGTTTGACAATCCGATGCGGGGATTCGTAGAGACACAACGTGCCGGGCACGGTATCCAGCGCTTCCAGCTTGCGGGCGCGGGCACCGCTTTTGTGCGGAAGAAATCCGGCAAAATGAAATTCCTCCGTGGGCAAACCACTGGCGGGCAGGGCGGTGGCGAGGGCGCATGGGCCCGGTACGCTTTCCACACGATGTCCGGCCCCCAGCACAGCGCGTACGATGCGTTCGCCTGGGTCGCTGATGCCGGGCGTTCCGGCATCGCTAATCAGGGCAATAGTTTCGCCTTGGGCTAGGCGATCCAGTAATTCTCCCGATCGTTTGGCTTCGTTGAATTTATGACAACTGAGTAGGGGCTGATCAATCTCATGCGCCTTGAGGAGCTGGCGGCCGCGCCGAGTATCTTCCGCGGCTACCACTGTACATTCGCGGAGCGTCCGGAGGGCACGCAGGGTTATATCCTCAAGATTGCCAATAGGCGTGGCAACGAGATACAGCGTACCGGGCTGAAGCGGCGCAGGCGGCATGGCGGGATGAAACACGCCCCAAGACCTGCCGTCCACCAGATTCGCATTGCGTTTTTATCCGGCACAGTTATGTTCTCGGGCCCCGATGGCGGACTTTTCGGAAGATTCAGAGCAGAAAACCCAATCGTATCAGTGGCCTATTTGGGTGGGAGGATTTGTGGTCTTATGGATCGGGCTCACAGTGGCCTGGATGATTTGGGGCGTGAAGCAAACCAAAGCCGAACGCGAGATGCGTGAAGGTTTGGATGCTTACGGAAATGAAAAGAACTCAACGAAAACGAAGGCAATTCATGAATAACTATTTCCAAACGATCACCATCATGGTGTTAGGGCTGGCTCTGGGATGTCAGCCGGACAAACCTGCTGAAAGTTCTGGGCCCAAGGTGCCGCTGCCGAATGCGAGTGGTTCTGTTGAGTTCGATACGGACGCAATGGTGTGGCTGGATGGCGGGAGTTTTCAAATGGGCTTTGCTACGGGTCAACAGGATGAGCAACCGGTGCACCAGGTAAAAGTGGATGGTTTTTGGATAGGGAAGTACGAAGTGACGAACGCAGAGTTTGAGGCGTTTACCAAAGACAGCGGCTATAAGACCATCGCAGAGCGGAAACCGAAGCCGGAGGATTTTCCGGAAATTCCCCCGGCAGAATTTTCGGGAATCAAGGAGGGTTCCATCGTTTTTATGCCTCCGAACGAGGATATCCCGTTGGAGATGTTGAAAAACCACAACGCATTTTTGGCGTGGTGGAAATATGTGCCTGAGGCAAGCTGGCGATTCCCGGATGGCCCGGGTAAGACCAGTTATCAGGATAAGGCGGATCATCCGGTTGTCCATATTGCATGGTACGACGCCGAAGCCTATTGCAAGTGGTTAACCAAAAAGACGGGGATCAAACATCGATTGCCCACCGAGGCGGAATGGGAATATGCCGCGCGCGGCGGATTGAAGGGCAAGGAATATATATGGGGCGACGAGCATGAGCCGGAAGGCAAGATCATGGCCAATATTTGGCAGGGGCGTTTTCCCCGTGAAAACACCGAGAAGGATGGTTACTACTCCACAGCGCCTGTGGGCAAGTATCCGCCTAACGGGTATGGCCTCTACGACATGGGCGGCAACGTTTGGGAATGGTGCTCGGATTGGTACATGCCGAACTATTACGGGAACAGCCCCGTGTCCAATCCCACGGGGCCTACCGAAAGTTATGATCCGAATGAGCCGGGTCAGTGGAAGCGCGTGCAGCGCGGTGGATCGTTCCTATGCACGGATCTATACTGCGGTGCATACCGGCCATTTCGTCGGATGAAAACCACGCCGGACACCGGCATGAGTCACGCGGGGTTCCGTGTAGTGGCCGAAGGCCCTTCGCCCAAACAGTAGTTTAGCGCCGGGCGGTTTCCTTGGGCTGCGTGATGGGCCAGAGTACGCTGCGGGTGCGGGCCGTGCGCAGGAAGTTTTCGAAATCCGCCACCACTTCTGGGTTTAAGCTCGCCACGTTTTGTGACTCGGTCGGATCACGTTTCAGATTGTACAATTCCAAGGCCTTGCCAGGCGCGGGCCGAATGACTTTCCAGTCGCCTTTGCGCGCGGCCTGTTGCGAGCCGTACTCGTGCATTTCCCAGTAGAGGAAATCGTGTTTCTTAAATTGCTCGCGACCGAGTAGGGTGGGTAAAAAGGATATGCCATCAATCTCACGCGGCTTGGAAACGCGGGCCGCTGAAAGCAGGGTTGGCAGCACATCCCAGTGGGCAAAGGGTTCTTCGCTGACGGTGTTGGGCTTAATGTTGCCGGTCCATCGGGCAATCATGGGAACGCGCAAACCGCCCTCGTATAGGTGGCCCTTGATTCCCTTGAATGGGCCGGCACTGCGGAAAAAGGCCGGGTTGTTGCCGCCTTCCTGATGAGGGCCATTATCGCTGGTGAACAGGATGAGCGTGTCCTCGTCCAGTTTGTATTCCTTCAGTTTGGCCATGATTTGGCCGACAGCGGTGTCGAGCCGAGTAATCATGGCGGCCTTGTTGCGCTCAGGGCGCGGCCATTTTTCGCCGCTGTACGGGAAGTCCGTGGGAACTTCCATTCCATTACCGGCCTTTTGAGCAAGTTGGTTGTTCGCGTGTGGGGCGGTGTAGGAAAGGTAAAGAAAGAACGGGGAATAATTCTTGTACCATTGAGGCTGGTAAATCCGGATTGCATTGAGGGCAGCTTTTGTTAGTAGGTCTGTCGAGTAGGCGTTCCGTTGGCCTTTGGAATTTGCATGGATTTGTACGTCTCCATTCCAGCTATTGATCCCTTTAATGCCTGGCTCATAGCGCCAAACGTATGTGGGGTAATGATTATTGGCGTGGGTTTGATCCACAAAACCGAGCCAATGGCGGAAGCCTTTTTTGAATGGCTCACCCGGAGTGCCTTTGCTCCCCAGATTCCATTTGCCGAGGGCAATGGTTTCGTACTGGGCGTTGCCTTGGAGGTACATGGGGATCACGGTATCAACGGTCCGCAGCGATGCGGGACGGTTACCTCGGATGTAGGAATGACCGGTGTGTTTGCCGGTAAGCAATGCGCAGCGCGAAGCGTTCCCTAAGGGGGCTCCCGCATAAAACTGCGTGAACCGCATGCCTTCGGCCGCGAGCTGGTCCAAGTAAGGGGTCTTGATGAGTTGCTGGCCGTACGAACCTAGATCCCCCCAGCCGAGGTCGTCGGCGACAATCAAGATGATGTTCGGCGTGTCGGGTCCGCGTTTTTCCCCGGGTTTGGGTGGGGGTAAGAGTTTTGGCTTTTGCGCGGGTGCCGCCGGATTGGCTCCCGGTGCAGGCACTGGAATTGGCACGGGCTGCGCGCTCAGGTTTAGGTTTAAAAACAGGCCTAAAATACCCGTCGTAAGAAATGACAATAACCCCCAATTGTTTTCTCTCATATCCACTCCTCCTTGCGGAAAAGTTGCTCAATGCAACTTCCACGAACTTAGGCGAACCAGTAGGTGTATTGAATTCCAACTTATTCACACCAAGCCGAGCCGGTTGTACGGCAACGCCTATTTTGATTGAGGTGCGGTCGGAGAGCAAGCTTGAGAAATGCGAGGACTTCTGGTTCAGTTTGGCCGTGATGAGTCGGTGGATCGGCAGTGGCGCGGTGACAGTGGTATTGCTGTTGAGTGCTTTCGGATGCTCGACGGTGCCGGAAACTGGGCGGTCTCAGTTCAACCTGATTTCTCCGTCGATGGAACGGGCGATGGGGCGCGATGCGTTTACCCGGATGAAGGCCAGCAACACCCTGAGTCAGGATCAAAATGCCACCGCCATGGTGCAACGGGTGGGTCAGCGAATTGCGGCGGTGGCGGATTTACCGAAGGCGCAGTGGGAGTTTGTGTTATTTGAAAACAGTGAGGCCAATGCCTTTTGCCTGCCGGGAGGCAAGGTGGGGGTGTACACGGGTTTACTTCCGATTACCCAGAATGAAGCCGGGATGGCAACAGTGCTGGCGCATGAGGTGGCACACGCCGTGGCACATCATGGCTCTGAACGAATCAGCCGCGTGCTGGCCATTCAAGGTCTGGGGATTGCGGTGATTTCGCAAATGAACCAGCTGAATTCCAATACACGCAACCTGTTGTATGCAGCCTATGGCTTGGGCACCACGCTGGGCACCGAGCTGCCACACAGTCGTTTGCAGGAAAACGAGGCGGACACCATTGGTTTGGTATACATGGCACGGGCGGGCTATGATCCGGAGGAGGCCGTGGCCTTTTGGCAGCGATTTGCCGACTATAACAAAGAACAAGGCGGCAGTGTGCCCTGGTTTTTGCGGACTCATCCGCTCGATGAAGAGCGGATCGCCAATCTTCGAAAGTTGATGCCCAAGGCCAAGCTGCAGTATCGCCCGCGTTCGCTAAACGACACGGTGCCCACAACGCCGTCGCCTACGCCAGCCAAGATTTCTGAAGATCCCACGGTGGTTTTGATTGATCCCAAAAGCGGTCAGCGCAAGATCGTGAAATGGAAACCCGGCCTTACCCTTTACAGTGCCCGGCGTTCGGCTGGGATCAGCAATGCCGCGGAGGCCTCCATTAAGCGCGCTGGCAAAACCTTGCTCGGCCGCACTGCCACTGCTCTTCGGCCGGGGGATGAGGTCCGCTGGAAATAGGTGGGGCTTGTCATCGTGCGGGTGAATCCCTAGCCTCCCGCCATGTCTTCGGATGGTCCTCAAGACGCGCCAAAGGACTGGCGTGGCATCCTCAAGCACCTCGGTCCCGGCCTCATAATCACCGCCTGCATCGTTGGCTCCGGCGAGTTGATTGCCACGCCCAAGGTGGGGGCTGAATACGGCTTTAGTCTGTTGTGGTTCATTATCGCCGGTTGCATGATCAAGGTGCTGGTGCAGGTGGAACTGGGCCGCTTCGCTATCTCCAAGGGCATGACCACGCTGGAGGCGATGAACACCATGCCGGGGCCGCGCTTCATCGTATCGTGGTTGGTTTGGTGTTGGTTGTTCATGTTTGTCGGCACCCTGTTTCAATTGGGCGGAATCGTGGGCGGCGTGGGAAAAGTGGTCGCGGAACTGGGATGGTTGTCCGGAGAACACACGGACCGCATTATTGCGATAGCGGTGAGTGGAGCGACGGTGGCCATTTTGGCCTCGGGCAAATACAAGCCGGTGGAAGTGTTTTCCACTATCATGGTGGTGTTTTTTACCATTGCGACCTTGTTTGCCTTAGGGAGTCTGCAGATTTCTCCGGACATGGCCGCTTATAAAATCTCCATGGCAGATATTGGGGAGGGACTGAAATTCAAGTTGCCTGATGATTTCTCCACGGCCTTTGCTGCGTTTGGGATCATTGGCGTGGGGGCTTCTGAGCTGATTTATTATCCCTATTGGTGTTTGGAAAAGGGCTACGCCCGCAATGTGGGGACGGCGAATCCAACTGATGTATGGTACAAACGGGCGCAGGGATGGTTGAAGATCATGCGTATTGATGCCTGGCTGTCGATGGTGGTGTACACGGGGGCCACGGTTGCGTTTTTCCTGCTTGGAGCGGCCTTGCTTCACGGAACAGGTCAGGAGGTGGACGATGGAAATATGATCAAAGCGTTGTCTGGAATGTATGCGCCTTTGGGGCAAGCAGGGATGACGATCTTTCTGTTGGGAGCCTTTGTGGTGCTATTCTCCACCATGGTCACGGCCTCGGGCTCTAATGCGCGGTTGCTGGCGGATGGATTGATTTTGTACAAGGTGATCCCCAAACCGAAAGATGATAAAACGCGTTCTCAGCTGCTTTCAAAGTGTTGCGTTGCAGTGCCGGTGTTTTGTGCAGTGGTTTATTTTCTGGTCGGGGCACCTGTGTCTTTGGTGCTGTTAGGAGGCGTGGCGCAGGCGTTGATGCTGCCGTTTTTGTCCATTGCCGCGCTTTATTTCCGTTACAAACAAACGGATGAACCCCTTCAGCCGGGAACGGTTTGGACGGTTTTTCTCTGGATCTCTGCACTGGCCATGTCGGGGGTTGGGTTGTTCCAGTTGTACCAAAAGATTACGGGTGGGTGAGGGCGTTTCTGATTTCCTTTGCCAAATGGCGGTAGATTGAACAGGCTCCGCCCTGCATTTTAGTACGATGAGTTTGCCAAATGTAACGATGAAAGAGGGCATCCATGTGATGCACTTGTTTTACCGGGTGGACCGGATGGCGTGGGCGGAGCTGGATCCGGCAGGAAGCGCGAAGGCCCTTGAAAAGTTGGAGGCGTTGTGCGAAGCGAATAATAATGCTTCGCATCCCTTGATCCGGTCCTATACGAATGTGGGAGGGAAGGCGGACTTGGCGTTCATGTTGTTTCACGAGGACTTCTCCGGTCTCGCTCAAATGCATCGTGACTTGGAGGCCTGTTTTCCGCCGGGGGCATTGGAGATTGTTTATAGTTATCTCAGTGTCACGGAGTTGACGGATTATATGCCGACGGATGCAGACTTGGAGGCGCGGGCGAAATGGGAATTTAAACTGACGCCCGGCACGAAGGCGTTTGAGGAGAAGATGGAGGAGCTGCAGCAGTGGAATAAGGACTACAAACATTACCGACTGTATCCGGAGATGCCCGATTGGGATGTGATGTGTTTTTATCCGATGCTCAAAAAACGCGATGGCTGGCCTGCAGAATCCTGCTGGACTAAGTTACGAAAAAAGTTTCAACGCAAGTTTCTGCAAAATGATGGGGATGCGAACTGGTATGGGCTGGACTTCAAAGATCGCAAGCAGTTGATGCGCAGTCACGCAACCACGGGACGGAAGTTTGCCGGCCGGATCAGTCAGCTGATCACCGGCAGCACGGGCCTCGATGATTGGGAGTGGGGCGTAACCCTGATGGCGAAAGAGGTGGCCTCGGTGAAACAGATTGTCTACGAGATGCGCTTTGATGAAGTGAGCGCCCGGTACGGTGGGTTTGGTGAGTTTTACATCAATCTGCGCCTGAATCCGGAAGATTTGTGGAAACATTTGAGTCTTTAATTTTTCTTATAAAACGGCCCGATTCTATCAACCACCGCATTATGCGGTGGTTTATTGTAGTAATGAACGAGGACCAGGTAAAATGTGGGTATTGTTCAAATTGAACAATTCACGTCTCAAAAACCCCTTGACGGTTCTTCTATGGAGTCCAGAATCATTCATAGTAAACGAAAGGTCTGGCATGTTTCCTATCGAAGATCATCACACATTAACCAAGAAGGGGATCGCTCAATATGTGGCTCAGCAAGGGGGCACGGAGCGGCCGGTAAGTCAGCACGATCTGCAGGTGATTGTGCATCATACACTCGATTGCATTAGCGACGCGTTGGCCGAAGGGCGCAAGGTGGAGCTGCGCAATTTCGGCGTGTTTGATGTGGTCACCCGCAAGGCCCGCGTGGGGCGTAATCCCAAAAACCCCACGGTGACCGTGCAGATTCCGCCCAAGAAAACGGTGCGGTTTCGGCCCGGTAAAGAACTGAAGAACGCGGTATCCCAGTTGGGATTGGCCGAATAACGCGCCAACCCGCGCTTGACCCCGGGGCCCCACGGTTGTTTCTCTTTGCGCGTGGAACGACTGCCGGGATTTCGTGATTTCTTTCCCGAGCCTTTGCCCAAGGGCGAGGCTTGGAGTGCCGATGTGCGCGAGTACATCTTTGACCGGTGGCAAACGGTCGCCCGCCGGTACGCCTTTCAGGCCTATGACGGGCCGCCTCTGGAGCCCTTGGACCTGTACACGGCCAAAAGTGGCGAGGAGATTGTCGGGCAGTTATACAATTTCACCGACAAAGGGGAGCGTGCTGTATCCATGCGACCGGAGATGACCCCCACGGTGGCACGCATGATCGCCGCCCGCGAGCGCCACTACAAGAAGCCCATTAAATGGTATTCGATCCCGCAGTTGTTCCGTTATGAGCGTCAGCAAAAAGGCCGGTTGCGTGAGCACTTTCAGTTCAATGCCGATATCTTCGGTGAAAATGATCCGGCGGCAGATGCGGAACTGATCGCGCTGCTCATTGATGTGTTGCGCAGTTTTGAACTGACGGCCGACGATTTTGTGATCCGCCTTAGTAGCCGGAATGCGTGGCAGGATTTCTTCTCGGCTCACTGCAGTGATGACTCCAAGGCGTATGATTTTTATCAGGCGGTGGATAAAATCGAACGCACTCCGCCTGAGGAGAGTGATAAAAAATTTCAGGCGCTGGGTTTCACACTGGAGCAGGTCCGGAACTTCATTGATTCCGGCGAACCCACCGAGGAATTGCAGGCTGTGTTGGATAATCTCGCGGCCCGTGGTTTGGGGGATTACGTGAAGATCGATTACAATGTCATTCGCGGATTGGCCTACTACACCGGCGTCGTGTATGAGGCCTTTGATCGGCATGGGAAATTCCGGGCGATTGCCGGCGGCGGGCGTTACGATCAGCTGGTCAGTTTGGTGTCTGACGGTAAAAACGATCTCCCGGCGGCCGGGTTCGCCATGGGCGATGTGGTGCTGGCCGAATTACTCAAGGACCGAAAATTGCTACCGGAATTCAACCAATCCATCGACGCCTTTGTGTTGATTGAAGACGAATCCCTACGCGCCGCGTCCTTGGGATTGGTGCAGCAGATTCGCGATTTCGGGCTGAATGCGGAATATTCCGTCGTGCCCCAGAAACCCGACAAACAATTCAAGCGGGCTCTCGAAATGGGCGCGCTATATTCCGCCCGTTTAACCGGGCCGCAAGAAGCTGTGATCAAGAATTTGAGCACCCGGGAAGAATCAACATGGCCGCTGGCGAAGGTGGCCGAACAACTTGTTTAACATGCGCGAACTTTATATCGGAATCGACAGCGGCACACAGTCCACCAAGGCCTTGGTGGTGAATGCCAAAAACGGCAAGGTGCTCGGCAGCGGCCAACGCGGCTACGGCTTGATCAAGGGGCTGCCGGCAGGAGCCAAGGAGCAGCATCCAGAAACCTGGAAGAAAGCCACCGCAATAGCGATCAAGGCCGCCCTCAAGGAAGCCAAGGCGAGTGCTGCGGAAGTGAAGGGCATTGGGGTCAGCGGCCAGCAGCATGGGTTTGTGCCGTTGGATAAAAATGGCGAAGTCATTCGGCCGGCCAAATTATGGTGCGACACCACTACCGGCGGAGAATGCGAGGCTATCACCAAGAAACTCGGTGGGCTCAAGAAAACCATCAGCCGTGTTGGGAACGCGATGTTGCCGGGATTCACAGCGCCCAAGATTGCGTGGCTCAAAAAGCATGAACCCAAAAATTACCGCCGTCTTGCGACAGTACTGTTGCCGCATGATTATTTGAACCACTGGTTCACCGGCAATGCGGTGATGGAGTACGGCGATGCCAGCGGCACAGCCTTGTTGGATGTGGCCAATCGCAAATGGTCGAGCGCCGCCATCAAGGCCATCGACCCCAAACTGGCGCAGGCGTTGCCGCCATTGATCGCGAGCGATCAACCGGCCGGAACGTTGTCCGCGGCGACCGCTAAATCATTGGGGCTTTCCACCGATACCGTAGTCAGTGCCGGCGGCGGTGATAACATGATGGGTGCCATTGGCACGGGCAATACGCGTCCGGGCATTGTGACGGCTAGCTTTGGCACGAGCGGCACAATCTATGCCTGCGCGGGCAAACCTGTGATTGATCCCGAAGGGGAGATCGCGGCTTTCTGTGATTCCACCAACCGCTGGCTACCGCTCCTGTGCACCATGAACGTGACCGTGGCCACGGAAATGGTGCGTGAACATTACGGGTTATCGCACGCGCAATATGAAAAGGCGGCCGCCAAGGTTGGAGCCGGCAGTGACGGGTTGATTCTCTTGCCTTATCTTGAAGGAGAACGAACCCCCAACGTGCCGGAGGGCACGGGAGTTTGGCTTGGCGCTAATACGCGTACGCATCGGCAGGGGCATTTTGCCCGAGCCGCCATGGAAGGCGTGACAATGGGGATGAACTACGGTTTGCGCCGATTGGCGGATTTGGGCGTGAAGGCCAAACAGATCCGAGTAACCGGAGGCGGGGCGAATTCCAAGCTGTGGCGCCAAATCATGGCGGATATCTTCAATGCCGAGGTCGTGACCTTGGCTGTCGGCGAAGGAGCAGCTTATGGCGCGGCACTGCAGGCGATGTGGTGTGTGGCTCGAAAACGCGGTGAAAAAGTCTCTATCAGCGATCTCTCCGATCGTTTTGTGAAACTCAACGCCCGGGAGACCGCCCGGCCGCAACGCAACAATGTTGCAGTTTATCGGGAGATTCAGGCTATTCAGGATCAAATGTCCTCCAACCTGCGCGGAGTGTTCGCGGCCCACCGGAAATTTGTGGGCTGTGAATAAGTGAATGACTTTTGTCCCTCGCCCGCTGGCGATTCGCGGCTTTTGTGCTATCTTGAGTTAGTATGAAATTGGTCCTGTCTACCCACAAGGTCACTCTCACTGATGGCCTGAAGGAACACGTACGCCTGTGCATCGAAAAATTGGATCACCAGGAAACCCACGCGCTGAAGGCATTTGTAAATTTGGAGCGTGACCACAAAGGTGTGCCTGAAAAACAGTACACCTGTACCATGAAACTGGCGTTGCCTGGGCAAAATCTAGTTGCCCGGGATGCAGAGAGCGATCTCTACGCGGCCATTGATCTGGTGACCAAAAAGATCCAAGCCCAATTGCGCAAGCGGCATAATAAGTTTAAAGCCCGCAACCACAAGGTGGCTGCCAGCGCCAAACAGGCGCTGCAAGCCATCGCGGCCTAGCCAGTTTTTCAGCGCGCGCCATTGACCGCGCCAAAGGGAAATCGGTAGCTTCGCGCATGCTCTTGCGCGCGTGCCAAATATATCCTGTTTCTTCTCCGTCCATTGAGGACGGGTTCGTGCGCCTTGATGGGGGATATATTTCAGAAATCGGACCGTGGAGTGAGTGTTCTAACCAATCCGAGGCAGAAGATCTGGGTGAAGTGATTCTGATGCCCGGTTTGGTAAATACCCATTGTCATTTGGATTATACGGACTTTGTCGGAGCTATTCCCTCGGCCTCCTCGTTCACGGATTGGATTCGGGCCATCGTTGATCTCAAGGCGGACGTGGATGATGCGGCTCTCCAAGCATCATGGCTTCGCGGTGCGCAACAATGCCTTAATCATGGAATCACCACGCTCGGAAATATTGAAACCCGTCGGGATTTGCTGCCCGATCTGTGGTCGCAAACGCCGTTGCGAATGGTGTCGTTTCTCGAGATTATTTTGCTCCAACCCGAGAGCGATGTTGAGCAGGAATTGAAAGAACTCCAGACATGGATTCGAGGGAATACACCGCCTCGAGGCTGTGTGGGTCTCTCACCGCACGCGCCTTACACGACAAAGTACGGATTGCTCAAGGCGTGTGCGGGTTTTCGTGATGTACCGATGGCCATGCATGTCGGTGAATCGACAGAGGAAAATCAAATGTTTCGCGAGGGTTCTGGGACCATGTTTGACATGCTTGCTCGGGTTGGCCGAAACATGGACGATTGCACTGGCCAATCACCGCTGGCCAACGTCCAACGCGCTGGATTGCTTGGGGAACGGTTCGTTTTGGTGCACGGAAACTATTTGGACGAATCCGATCGGCAGTTGATCTCAAGGGCGGACGCCCATTGGGTGCATTGTCCGCGGAGCCATGACTATTTTGACCATCAAGCATTTGCGGTGGATGCGGTCCGGAATGCGGAGATCAATTTATGTCTGGGGACAGACAGTTTGGCGACCGTTTGTGATGCCAATGCGGAACTGGATCTGTTTGAGGAAATGCGAATGTTCGTTCAGCATCACCCGCAAGTGACTGCTGATGCTTGTGTGGATATGGTGACCCAAAATGCCGCCCGAGCGTTGAGGCTCGAAGAACAGGTGGGCACTTTGGAGCCGGGGAAAATGGCGGATTTGATCGCCTTGCCTTGGAATGAAAATAGTGGAGATGTGGCGGAGCAAATTGTGGCGCATCAAGGCGACGTGACGTCAGTCATGATTAACGGTGAATGGGTGGCGAGAGATGAGTGACGCATTTGACCAGTTTTTGCACGGCGAGCTGAAGTCAATCGACGAGGCTGGCTTACTGCGTTCATTGCGCCGGATCGAAACGCCACAGCAGGTTGAAGTGCATTCGGGTGATCGTGAGCTGATCAACTTTTCTTCCAACGATTACCTCGGCTTAGCGGCTCACGAATCCTTGAGAGTGGCTGCGCAAGCCGGAGTGGAGACCTTGGGCGCTGGGGCCGGTTCGGCTCGTTTGATCAGTGGCTCTCAAGCGATCGCCCATGAACTCGAGGCGGCACTGGCTGCCTTCAAGCAAACCGAAGCTGCCCTCAGTTTTTCCTCAGGTTACGCGGCGGCGCTGGGTGTCGTGCCCGCACTGGTCGGGCAGGGTGATGTAGTGGTCATTGATAAACTAGTGCACGCCAGCCTCGTCGATGCGGCCCGTTTGTCCGGCGCAAAATTGCGTGTGTTCAAACACAACGATCTGGCCGAATTGGAGACTATCTTGCAATGGGCCAGCGGGCGCGAGGGGAACACGCTGGTTATTACTGAAAGCGTGTTTTCCATGGATGGCGATCTGGCGCCAGTGCGTGATTTGGTGCAATTGAAAAATCGGTATGGCGCTTGGTTGATGTTGGATGAAGCGCATGCGACCGGTTTGTACGGCGAAGATCGACGAGGGATTGCGGAGGAAATGGGCGTGGCTGATGGCGTGGAGGTGCAACTGGGAACGTTGGGGAAAGCCTTGGGTGCGGCCGGTGGCTACATCTGCGGGTCGCAGGCCTTGATTGACTTGCTGGTGAATCGCGCCCGTAGTTTTATTTTTTCAACGGCTCCCGTCCCCGCGCAATTGGCGGCAGCCAAACGCGGGGTCGAGCTGGTTCAGTCGAACGAAGGGGAGGCGTTACGCACTCGCTTGTGGGCCAATGTGGATGCCTTGAAGAATGGGCTGATACAGCAGGGTTGGAAACTGCCTGTGGTGCGTAGTGCTATTTTGCCTCTGATTATTGGCGATGAACGTGAGGCCTTGGCGCTGGCAGAACGTTTGAGGGAAGCTGGGGTTTGGGTTCCGGCAGTGCGTTATCCCACCGTCGCTCGGGGAGCGGCGCGATTGCGGGTCACGGTCAGCGCGGCCCATCAACCGAAACATCTGGATGCATTGCTGGAGGCATTAGGAAACGGAACGGCTGATGCATAAACTCGCTCAACTGGATCGGCGTTATGTCTGGCATCCCTTTACGCAAATGCGGGATTGGGAGCGAGCGGAACCGATCGTCTTGGTACGGGGCAAGGGGGCGATGCTGGAGGATACGCAGGGCAAAAAGTATCTCGATGGCAACGCCTCCATTTGGACGAATCTGCACGGGCATAATCATCCCAAGCTGAACCGGGCCATTGAGCGGCAGTTGAAGCAGGTGGCGCACACATCCGCTCTGGGATTGGCCAATGAGCCCGCTTCCCTGTTGGCGGAGCAGTTGGTGAAGACGGTCGGTCGACCGTTGCGGAAGATTTTTTATTCAGATGATGGATCCACCGCCTTGGAGGTGGCACTCAAGATGGCGTTCGAATTTGCCCGGCGCACGGGGCGTTCACGGGCTCCGCGCTTTCTTTCCTTGGACGGCGCATATCATGGAGACACGATTGGGGCCACGAGTCTTGGCCACATTGATTTGTTTCATAAAACTTATGGCGGCCTGTTGTTTAAATCAGACAAGGCAATGTCACCGGCGTGTTATCGATGTCCGTTTAATCGGGCCAAGCCGGAACGCGCGGATGCACGGACCACTCGCAAATGCCAGTGGGAATGCGTGGGTAAAGTGGAGTCGCAGCTGAAGCGCAGGAAGTATGCCGCCATGGTGGTGGAGCCGCGCGTCCAGGGAGCGGCGGGTATGGTGATGCATCCGGAAGGCTGGCTCAAACGAGTGTCGCAGGCAGTGAGAGCGAGCGGGGCGTTACTGATCGCGGACGAAGTGATGACGGCGTTTGGTCGCACGGGGGAAGTGTTTGCCGGACGAAAAGAAAAGGTGGTGCCGGATTTTCTGTGTTTGGCCAAAGGGTTGACCGGGGGGTATTTGCCGATGGCGGCCACTTTGACTACACAGTCGG
Organism: uncultured Verrucomicrobiales bacterium; assembly: GCA_913048135.1. Classification (GTDB taxonomy): domain Bacteria; phylum Verrucomicrobiota; class Verrucomicrobiia; order Limisphaerales; family UBA1100; genus UBA1100. The sequence goes on along the minus strand of CAJWVY010000061.1, from coordinate 1,382 downwards.
TGTACGATGCGTTTCTGGGTGAGTACGAGGAGTTCAAAACATTCTTTCACGGTCACAGCTACACGGGCAATCAACTGGGGGCAGCGGCGGCTTTGGCCAGTTGGGAGTTGCTGCATCAGCCGAAGGCCAAGGTCCGACGCAAGTCAATGGAGCGGGTCTTAGCGCGCGAGTTGGATTCCTTGTGGGCGTTGGCCGCGGTGGGTGATGTGCGACGGGAAGGATTGGTGGCTGGGGTGGAGTTGGTGGCGGACTGGAAAACACGACGGGCCTTTGCGCTCAAGGATCGCGCCGGCATTCGTGTGTGCGAGGCGATGGCCCGAAGAGGCGTCTTGACGCGACCGATTGGGAATGTGATTCCGCTGTTGCCGCCTTATTGTACTACGGACGCACAGTTGCGCCGGATGGTACGCGTCTTGCGGGAATCCATCACGGAAGTGCTCGGCGCTGGGCAGGTTTAATCGCCCGGCGTGCGGATGCGCTCGACCAGTTCCACGGCTTCTTCCGGCGGCGCTTCCGTATTGCTGGAAACGGCAAAGGCGACCACGAAGTTTACAATCGCGCCTACGGCACCAAAGGCGTTGGGCGTGATGCCGAGGAACCAATTTTCCTCCATGCCACCCAAGAACGAAGTGCCCGGGATAAACATGATGCCCTTGTGCTGGAATACATAGAGCAGGGTGATGCCGAGGCCGGCGACCATGCCCGCAACAGCGCCCTGACGGTTCATGCGCTTGGAGAAAATGCCGAGCATGAGGACGGGGAAAATGGATGAGGCTGCGAGGCCAAAGGCAATGGCCACCGTTCCGGCGGCGAAGTCCGGCGGGTTTAGGCCAAAATAGCCGGCCAAGGCAATGGCGCCGACCATGGCCACGCGACTGGCGTTGAGTTCGTCCTGTTCGGAAATCTCCGGCTTCAGGATGCCTTTGAGTAGGTCATGCGAAACGGCGGAGGAGATGGCCAGCAACAGGCCGGCCGCGGTGGAGAGGGCGGCGGCCAGACCGCCGGCAACGACCAGAGCAATCACCCACCCGGGTAGTTTGGCGATTTCCGGATTGGCGAGCACGATGATGTCCTTGTCCACAGTAGTCATCTCGTTGCCTTTCCAGCCATATCCGGCAAAAGGTGTTTCGGCGTGGGCAGCTTGGGCGTCGGCGATTTTCTTTTCGGCTTCGGCAAGGGCGGTTTGGCTTTGGGCTATTTGAGAGGCGGCATCTTTGTCGCTGGATTTTTTGGCTTCGGAGAGCTGTGCTTGGGCGGTGACGCGGGCGAGCTGCGCGGCCCCTAAACCGGCGTCGTTGTAATACTGAATGCGGCCGTCACCGTTCCAGTCGCGGTGTTCGAGCAGTCCTGTCTTTTCCCAGTTCTGAAACCACTCCGGGCGG
>CAJWVY010000060.1 GCA_913048135.1 uncultured Verrucomicrobiales bacterium | reverse complement strand
AAAGCCAATGCCTGCTCGAATTGGACAGCTGTCAGCTTCGATTGATACTTGGCTGTGATGATGTGGTATTCGTGGCCGAGTGGGGCAACTGCATCGCCTTCGATTTTGATGTTCAGTTCGTCGGCGTAGGCGTTCGCCTCTTTCTTGAGTTTGAACCTTTTGCGAACCTTCTCGCCAGAGGTCGAAAGCTTGGCGGGAACATACACCTCATAGTTGGATTCGTGTTCTTCGGGGAGCGGTCTAACGATTGCTTTTTTCATCAGTTAGAACTCTCGTCGATTTCCAAAATCGCGCAAGAAAAAGTACCCAAAAGTACCCGTTTTGACGCATGGTGCGTACGGTGCGTTGGCAAACGCACAAAAAAGTGCCCTCCATAAATTCCGTAAATACCGAATCAATATTGCATTTCCGGACTCATCCGGAAGTTGCCAAAAAACGGTTCAATTCCCGCCGCCTCCACCATTTTCCATTTTTGGAAGTGGTATCTTTTTTCATCTCCTTTGATTTTAGTTCGGTAATATGCGCCGGGGTAAATAGCAAAGCCGGGGTGGCTTCTTATTTGGGTACGACGTTGGCCTTGCCGGTTTGGGGATCGTATTGCCATTGGGCCCCATCCGGAATTTGGGGGAGCGTGGTGAGCAGACCGTCGTCAATGAGCTGTTGTAGGCTGGGCGCCGGTTTAAAATTGGTGGCCTGATACTGGCCGAGGGCGTTATTGACCTGCAACAGGGCGGCATCCACCACTGCCTTGTTTTTGCCCTGATTAATGGCCCCCAAATAATCGACCGGCGCGGTGGCTGGATTGCCGGATCCGTGGTCGTCCGGATCGGTGTCGTTGCTGCAGGCCATGCTCAGGAGGAGCGCGGTCATGGGAAGGAATGCGAGATATTTCATGTTAAGGAGTGGCGGTGTCGGGGTGGTAGATTTGGGCGAGTTGGCGGAGGATTTGTTCCAGCTTGGCGTAATAGGCATCGGGCTCCAGGGCGGCCTTGCGAGTGCGGAGTCGGGCGAGCTCGAGATCAAGGGTGTCGCGTTGGGCGCGTTGGGTGACGGTGAGAGTGCGTTCGGCAGGGCTGGGCACGAGGTGTAGCTGATGGGCGCGCAGTCCGTCGGGCAGGAGCTTGGGATCGGCGCTTTCCTGAGTGACGCGAATCCCGCGAAACCATTCGGGCGGCGTGCCTTTGCCATCGCCATTATCATCGAGCAGGGCGTGCTCGGGGCTGAGCCGGTTTTCGTTTTTGTAAAACTCCGCGGTTTGGCGGGTGGCGGTGAGCCAAGCCTCAAGCAGGGAAGTTTGGCCGTCCTTATCCAAATCCGCTGTGGGGCTGGCAATGGCCCGGGAGAGGTAGCCGCCCAGTCGGCAGAAATTGCGTTCGGCGCCGCTGCGGGTGGCGGTTAGGATGACGCGATTGGGGCCGCTCAGGGTATTGAGAAACGGGGCGCTGGAGGAGGCGCAGTTGATCACGGCGATGGGGCGTTGGCTCTTGGCCAGCCAAGTCTTCAGTTCGGCGGCGGTCAGGTCCGGGCCGTGCAGGTTGAACTTGGCCGTTTTGCCATCAAACGTGCCGTGACCAATGAGCACGAGCCAGAGGGGCGTTTGGCCGGTTTGGGTTTCGGTGGCCAATCGCGTTTTCAGATCGGCGGCCTGCTTGGAGCTAGCTGGAATCTCATGATACGCGGCGTCGCCCTGCGTGGCTGCGGTTTTCCAGTGGGCGGTCCACTGGGCAAATTGTGCCTGGTACTCGGTCGTGCCGGGCGCGCCGGTAACGACAATGACAGTGGGGCGATCAGCGGCCGTGAGACACGGGACGATCAACCACAAGGCAAGGGCAAGAGCGGGGATGCGGGGGGAAATCATGGCAGACCTTTTCGGCGGCGGAGGAACCATTCGGTGACAAAACAAAGCAGGGCGAGCAGGAAGATGGGGCCCTGATGCCAGAGCGGGACGTGGCGGATTTCTGTGACGGGCGCGCGCAGGGCGGGCAGGTCCGCGGCGAATTCCCTGAGATTCTCCAGCTGAATCACGCGGCCGCCCGTGCGTTGCGCGAGATCCTCCATCAGGGCGGTGTTGGGGGCGAGGGAACGATATTCGGCGGCGGCATGGTCGGTGGCCCAACCGGCCTGGCGTCGGCCCAATAGTTGGCCGGTTTCATCATGGACAGCCGCTTCCACCAGATAACCGCCATTCGTGCGCGGCAGGTAACGCGATTGGTAGAGCCCGGCCTGATCCGGCTCGGCTTCGGCCTGAAGTTCGACGGATTGATCCTCACCCAGCGGATTGACGGTGATTTGGACCTGCGCATTGTCCAGCGGCGCAAAGGCGGGGTCATGGGCGCGCACGTTGATTTGCCGGCCGGCTCCTTCGGTGCCTTCCAGTGTGGCGAGATCAAAGGGCACGGGGACATCGGCCACCAGCCAGCGGATCATCTGGCGCCAGGCCTTGTCGAGATCCTCGCGCTCGGTCTCGCCCTTGAGCCCCCATCGCCAGAGATCGCCCAGCAGCACGGAGGCCACGCGGCCGCGGCCGAAGGTGTGAGTCACCAGCGCCGGTTCGGAGGCCTGATTACCGGTGGCCACGGTGGCCAGCACGTTGGCGCCCGGTTTTTTGCCGCGCACGCGGTTGAGCGAAACAAACTCGGTCATCTCCCCGAGGCGCGCGCGGTCGGCGGCTTCATTATCGCGCAGGCGTACCCACGGCTGCAGCCAGCCATCGCGCGTGAGGGAATATTTCAGATTATTCAAAGGCGCGACATCGTCGGGTCGGTCGAGATAAACCGGCAAGAGACTGCCGACCGGCGTGCGTGCGTATTCGCCCTGACGAAAGGATTCCTGTCCGCCCAACATCAGCAAACCGCCGCCGCGTTCGCTGACAAAGCGGTGGAGCAGGGCGTGTTGGGCCGGCGTGAAAAAGGCGGACTCCAGATCATCGAGGATTACTGCGCTGTATTGAAACAATTCCTCGGCCTCAGTGGGGAAGCCGGTTTTCAACTCATCCGCATCAGCGGTGTTCAGCCGCACGAGCACGGGTTGATCGTAATCGCCGACATCTTGTCCGGACCCGCGCGCCAGCGGATTGGCGTTCTCGCCCTTGCGCCCCTTGAACTCGAATTTCGCCTCCTTGCGCGCCACACGGATCAGGCCCACGAGATCGACCTGTTCATCCTCGGACACGGCGCGTTGGAGAAACTTATATTCCCAGTTGGGTCGACCCGCGAGATACAGCACGCGGTACGGACCGCCGCCGCGGTCGATGACCACCACGCGTTGGTTATTGGCCTGAGTGGCTTCGGGGGCATCGCCTTCAGTCGCCACGTTCAGGCGGTAAAACAAAATGCCTTTGACCGCCGGCCGCACTTTGAAGCGGAAGGTCAGCTCGGCGTTGTTGCTATCTGCGCGGCAGGTGAGTTGCTTGATTGTGGCCGTTTCCTTGCCGGTGGAATCGAGTAATTCTAGGGTGGCCGTGATGTCTTCATCCTCGCAGCCACGCGCCGTGACCTGAGCGATGATGGACACGGGCGCATCTTCAAAGGCGGTTTGCGTGGGAGTTACAGTGCCCAGCGCCACATCGCGCTGCGGAGCGGCATTGCCCATCAGCACGGGATACACCGGCGGCAATCCCTCGAGCTGGGGCAGGGTGTCATCCAGATCGGTGGCCACGCCGTCGGTGAAAACCACGATGCCGGCTAGCGGTTGGCCACGATAGCGTCGGGCGACCGTGCGCAAGGATTCGCCCAAACGGGAGGAATGACCGGTAAAGGTGAGTCTCTCAAAGTCGGTGACATTGCGCAGGCGCGCATCGAAGGCGTAGCGTTTCAGGTCGAAATCATTGGCCAACTGCGCCTGCCAGTTGTTGGCCTGCAGGGCGAGTGTGTCTTGCAGGATTTCCGCGCGCGGTCGGGATTCGCCGGCACCGGTGAGGTTCATGCCTTCGCTGGTATCGGCCAGCAACGCGAGCCGGTTGGCGCCGGGCTTGGCGCGTTCTTGGCTGGCCATGGGATCGAGTAGGCAGAGCAGCAGCAGGAGTAGGCCGAGACATTTAAGCCCCATGCAAGCACCGCGGATATGGCGGTCCATGGAGGCGCCGCGGTAGGCCCACCAAACCGTGGCCATGCCCACCGCCAGCCAGAGAGCGGCGGGGAGCAACCAGGCTTTGCCTGCCAGATATACGGATTCCATTAGCCTATCGGGGTGGTGGGCGCCGGTTATTTGCCTTCGCCCAATCGCTCGTAATATTTTTCCACCAAATCACTGAAGCGACTGGGCACGGGGTCGCGGTCGATCGGCACGAGAGCACGGTCGGACTCGGACTTGGCCAGTTCTTCGGCGAGGGTGCGGCGGACTTCATCGAGCGGTTTTAAAATCTTTTTCTCCACCAAATCCCACTCGGGCTCCTTGCTGTTGCGACGGAACTCGGTGTTCAGCTTGCGGATGTCTTCGCGGATCTGGGCCACCTGCTCGCGGACTTCAGGGCGGTCAACGGCTTCCTCCACATCGCGCAGACGATCGGTCCATTCACGATGGTGCCCGCCGGTGATGGGGTTCTGGCCGCGTTCACTACGGTTGAAACCTTTTTCCAAAAACGAAGCCGGGCCGGTCTGCGGTTGCTGACCAGCCTGCTGGGCTTGGGAATTTGGTGGGGTCGGTTGGTTGGGCTGATTGGGTTGACCTTGCGGGTTTGGTTTTTGGTTGGGTTGACCGGCCTGTTCGTTGGGGGAGTTCGGCTGATTTGCCTTCGGGTCGCCTTGGGCTTGGGCCGGTTTATTTTGGGCATTCGGTTCTTCGCCGTTCGGGTCGCCTTTCTGTTGGCCGGGTTTTCCCTGTTGCGGCTTGGTGGCGGCTTGTTCATTCGGCTTTTTGCCGGTGGCTTCGGCCTTTTCGTTCTTGAGCGCTTCGCTGAGTTCGCCCAGTTGTTGCTCGGCGAATTTGAGGGCTTCGGTTTCATTGCCGAGCACGCTTTCGGCGGCTTGTTCGACGCCTTTCTTCAGGTCATTGAGTTTACGTTGGCCTTGGTCGCTGAGGGTCTTGGAGGCCTGCCGGAAATCCCGTTGGCGCAGCTGGTCGATGAGCTTTTGCTTGTCCGGATCTTTATCCATGATCTCGTCGAGCGTGCGCAGGAGTTGATTGTTGCGGAGGGCGTCTTCCTTCTGTTCAAGCAGCGTGGCGGCGGCCTTGAGGGATTTGTCGGCCTGATCCTGATGCGCCTCACGGAATGTTTCGTATAGCTTCCGGTTAAGCAATGGCTCGGCGATCTCGGATTTCTCAACGACGTTTTTCATGTCCTCCAACAGGTTCTCGAGTTTCTTTTGCTGATCGTTGAGTTCCTTGGTGATCTCCTTCTGGTTGTCGGTGCCGGTGAGCGATTTACGGGGTTCGTTTTTCTTTTCGGCCTGATCTAGCTTGTTGCTGAGTTCTTTTTGTTTCTCGGATAACTCGCGGGCGTCCCGGCGCATGGTCCGCATTTCCTCGGCGAATTGGTTGGAGGTTTTCTCGCGGAGATCATCGCGCATTTCCTGCAAGTCCTTCTGGGCGCGCGTGGAGTTGGAAATGGCCTGAGACAGCTGTCCCTTCTGCATTTGCTCGGCGGCCTCGTTCATTTGCTGACGGGTCTGCTCCAGTTGCTGGCGTTGAGGTTGCATGTCGGCGCGGTTCTCTGGATTCTCCATGCGTTGGTTTAACTCATCGAGATCGGCCAGATTCTGGCGTTGCTCCTCGCGGAGCCGTTTGAGTTGGCGTTCGATTTCCTCTTTTGCCTTGGCGGTCTCGGCGGCGCGCAGGGCGCTTTCGAGTTCCTTGAGTTTTTCATTGAGATCCTGCTGGCGCTGGGCGAGATCACGCAGTCGGCTGAGCACCTGCAATTGTTCGCGCTGCTTGGGTTCCTCCAGCTTGCGGGCCTGTCGCTCGGTTTCGTAGCGGTCTTCCTGTTTGCGCAGATCCAATTGATCCAACTGGCTCTGGGCGCGCTGATTGGATTGCTGTTGTTGTTGCTGGCTGGATTGTTGTTGCTGCTGTTGGCTGACCTGAAACTCATGGGCTTGCAGGCGGAGCAGGGCCTGGTAGGCGGCCTGTTCCGCGGCGAGAGCGGGCATCAGAGAGGCGGCTTCCTGCGTGGCTTCGGTGAGTTGGTTGACGGCGTGTTCCATGTGAGCGACCACGGCCTTGATGTGTTCGGTGGCTTTTTCGTCGCTACTTTTATCCAGAAGCACACGCGCCTTGGTCAGGGCTTCGGTTTGGCCCTCAACCAATACGGGCGCGTCCTTGGCCAAAGTGGCGGGTTGGCGACGAAGCTTCCAGGTGGCATTGATAATTTGTTTCTGCAGCTTGATCAGTTCCTCGGTCTGTTGATTGGGGGATTGCTGTTGCTGTTGTTGCTGCTGTTGTTGCTGGCTGGGATCACCTTGACGAAAGATTTGCTCGAAGGGCCGGATCTCGGCAAAGAACATATCGCTGTAAGCGCGGCGCGGTTGGCCGTCGGGCCCGGTGTCTTCGGCCCAGAAGAACCAGTTGATGAGTTGATCCGGTTCCACTTCAAGGGTTTCCAGCGCTAGCAGGTGGCGGGCGAAGGCCTTGGTGTTGCCGGGAGCGGGTTGGCCGAGGGGAATCTCCTGCATTTCGCCGCCGTTGATGTTGTAGGAGAGACCGTAGCGACCGAGGCCGAAGTCGTCCTCTATTTCGGCGGCGTAATCGACTTCCTCCAGCGGCGACACCTGCTGATCGCCATGGGGGCTGCTGACGCGAATGACAGGCGGTTTGTTGGCGTATACCGAAACCTCAATTCGCGGCGCGATTTTGTTTTGGCGGCCGGCCGCATCCGTGAGCTCGAGTTTCCAGGATTGGGTTTGGGTTAGCGCCAACGGCGGCAACTCGGCCAATGGCTGACCGGCATGAACCTTGAGGTCGATGGACTGGTCATCAGGGCCGACGAGACGCGCACTTTGCACTGGTTTGTTGAGGTGGAAGCGGTAGGAGAGTTGTGTGCCCTCCACGGCGCTGAGGCGGCGGGTGTCTTCCACGGTTCGGCTGGGCAACCGAGTGTAGGTGGGGTATTCCAGCGCGGCATCGGCGCGGTCGAGCTTGGGGAACTCGAACACGTTCACCTGATAGGTTTCGGATTGTTCGCCATCGTATTCCACGTGATAGGAAAACGCCTGATCCACGATGGGCAGGGTGGCGCCGAAGATGGGGTCGTCGAGGTTCTTGGTGAGATCAATGCGTCTGGTGCCCTGCGGATCGCGCACCACCAGCGTGGCGTGGTCCGGCGCTTGATTGATGAAGTGGGCGAGCACGGCCAGCGGGGTGCCGCGTTCCACCTCAGTATTGCCCGGCTCCACCTGATCCAGCTGTGCCTGCCGAGCGATTTCTTCCGTCACGGATTCCTCTTGGCCTGGGGCTTGGGCGAAGGTGGTGGTCTGAGGCAGTTGATGCAGCTTGCCGAGGCACACGCAGGTCATGAGAAACAGCAGGGTAAGCGCGGCCTGCAGGGCGAGGAGTTTACTGCGGGGAATCACTTTGCAGAACTGTGATTTCTCATAGGCGGCTTTGGCGTCGTTGATGACGCGTTCCTGCAGAAAGTTGTATTCGCCCGTGTCAGGATCAGGCTGTTGTTCGATGGCAGTAAGCAAAGTGGCGTGCAGTTCGGGATGTTCAGCCTCAATGTCCCGGGCGAGTTGCTGATAGTCGAATCGTCCGCGTGAGGTGTTCATCCACAACACCACAAACGTGCCGAACAAGAGCGCCCCGCCCAGAGCCAGCGCGGTCCATGCGGGGAACACGTCGCCGGCTTGCGCGCGGATGAGGATGACACCGGACACGGTGGCCAGTGCGCACCACCAGTAGAGCATTTGGTTCCATGTGCGCCATTGTTGTTGGCGGCGAATGATGGGGTAGAGGATTCGTTTGAGTTCGTTCATGTTGCCTCTCCGGGGGATTCAGCGGCGGCGGCGGGTTTGCGCCAGAGCCAGCCGCCCAGCCATGTCTCCAATAACACCAGCATGATCGCTGCCACGATTAGCCAGCGCCATATTTTTTGACGTTTTTCGAGTTGTTCGTCGATCAAAGTTTGTTCCCGGTTCTGCTCGATTTCGGCCTTTTCAACTGATCCCGGGGCAAAGGGGAGGTTCAACCCATCCAAGCGCTCAGGCGCCAGAGGTTCGGTGCGGCTTTCACGAGCAGGCACATTCACGGCAAAGGTCACCGGCCGTGATCCTTGAAGCGTAAACAGACCCGGTTGATCGGCGTGAAAACCACTCTGACCGGCGGGGATTTGCGCGTCCGGTCCGGGGCCGGTAACGGTCCGGGCAGTATCTGATTCGCCGGGGAGCGTGACCGGTTGGCCAACAAAATGCGCGGTCTTCAGCCGCCCACCGGTTTGGCCCAGCTCCAGCATTGAATAGAGCAGGGGCACAAACTTACTGGCCAGTGCGAGTTGGCTGTCGGCCGGATGCCAGCCGCTGGTGAGAACAAAGAGATGGCCGTGGCCCAGCGGCAGATCGAGCAGCGCGGGATCGCCGTCATCAAACCGCGCCAGCACGCGCGCGCCGGGCAGTCGGGCTGGGTCCAGCGTGCGATGTTTCCAGAAATGGATTTTGGTGAAATCACTGAAGCGCGGTTCGTTGAATGGCGCCAGCAGGGGGTGCTCGAAATCCACCTGGCTGAGCAGCGCGTATTTCTCCACGCTCGCCTCACTCAACGGTATGGGCCCGGATTTTGCCAGCGCGGTTAACGTGCCCGCCATCGCGTCGCTCTTCAACGGCAACAGCACCGAGTGTCCGCTTTCGGCAAACTGCCGCACACGATCCACATGCGCCGCCTCGATCGGTTCGCCAATGATTAACAGGCGATCATCCGGATGAGCCAGTTTACCCTCCAGCGCAGATGGCAGATGCGTGAGCACCTCCACATGTTGCAGACGCGTGGTGGAGAAAGCGCGCTCGAGATAAAAGCGCATGGCCTCCGTGTCTTCGGCCGATTCGCGGCCAAGATAATGAATGCGCACTGGCTCCGGCGTGAGAGGTGCGATATGTAGGGTGTTATCAAACGTCTCGGAATCGCCAAGCAGAGCGAGTTGCCAATTAGGTCCCGCAGGGCGGCGGGGCGCGGTGAGCGTGCGGCTTTGGCCGGCGGGCACATACACGGGCACGGTGTTGGTGTGCGTGGTGTCGCCTTGGCGCCAGGCGAGTTGGAACTGTTCGCGGGCGGCATCGTCGGAGTTGGTCACGCGCACGCGTTGACTGGTGCTGTCGGTATCCTCGGTCGCGTGGCCGGGCGCCAGGTGGATGCCGGCATTGCCGACGGCGGTGGATGCCACCGTTTTCATCGTGAGTTGCAGCCCGGTCGGCCAGTCATGGCCCTGTAGGCCGTCTAGTTGCGCGCCTTCCTGCCGGTCGGTGAGGACAATGATCTGTTGCGGGCCGGTGTGCGGGTTTTCCTCCAGCAATTCGGCAGCGGTGAGAATGGCGTTGCCCAGATGCGTGCTGCCCCAGCCGGGTTGTAGACCGTTCAGGGCTTCGCGGGCGGCGGGCAATCGGCTGGGCTCGGGCAGGTCACGCCATTGGTCAAACCGTAGCAGCGGCTGGGTTTGGCCGTTGAAGGTCAGGATGGAAAAAGAGTCGGAAGGTTGCACCTCAGCCAACGCAGTGCGCGCTTCAGTCAGGGTTTTCTCCCAAATCCCTGCGCGCTGCATGCTGGCGCTGGTGTCGATCAGCAACACGATCCGTTGGCCGATTGTGGCGTCGTGACCGGCAGTAACGGTGTTGCGCATGAACGGTCGCGAAAAGGCGAGCGCCATCACCGCCAACAGGGCGCAGCGGACCAGCAGGAGCAAGATATCTTCCAGCCGACTTTTGCGCGTGACCTTTGGCGGATCGGCTCGCAGAAACATGAGCGAACTGAAGGTGAACTTTTCACGCGTGTTACGCCGGATGAGATGGAACAACACTGGGCCGGCGATGGCCAGGCCACCGAGCAGGAAGAGTGGGGCGAGGAAACTCATGCGTTGGCGTGGCGTTGAATGGTCTTGCCGCGGCGTTGCCGTTGGCGGAGGTAATTGGCGAGCACCTGATCCAGCGGCTCGTCGGTGGTCACCTGCAGGTAGTCCGCCCCCAGCTTGGAACAGACGGCCCGTGCGGCGTCGCCGTGTTCGGCAAAGCGTTGCAGGTAATTACGCTTGGCGGCGGATGGATCGATGAACAGATCCTTCTCCGATTCCACATCGTGAAAGAGCAGGGCGTCTTCGAAATCGAAATCGATCTCGCGCGGATCGAGGACGCGTAGGACTACGACGTCATGGCCGGTGGCGGTCAGGCGGCCAAGCTTGGCTTCCAGTTCTTCCACGGGGGCGAGTAGATCGGAGATCAGGACCATCAGGCCGCGTTTGTTGACCAGCTCCACAATCCGCTGCAGCGGCTTGGCAATGCTGGTGGCCTGGCCGGCGGCGGGTTTTTCCAGAGACAACATCAATTGCCGCAAATGCCCGGGGCGATTGCGGGCTGGAAGATAATCCCGAATGCTCTCATCAAAACTCAGTAGGCCAACGGCGTCACCTTGTTGAAAGAGAAAGTAGGCGAGGGTGGCGGCCAGTGTGTGCGCATAATCGGCTTTGGTCCAATCGCCGGAGCCGAAGGTCATCGAGCGACTTTGATCGACCAACAGGTGGCAACGCAGATTGGTTTCGTCCTCAAACTTCTTGATGTAATAGCGGTCGCTGCGGGCGTACACGCGCCAGTCGACATAGCGAGGGTCATCGCCGGGTACGTATTGGCGGTACTCCGTGAACTCGACAGAGAAGCCGTGGTAGGGGCTGCGGTGGATGCCGTTCCAGAAGCCCTGCACCACAATGCGCGCGCGCAGTTCCAAACTGCGGATCTGCATCAGGGTGCGCGTGTCGATAAAACCATCGCGCGCCGAGTTAGCGGCGACTTCAGGCATTCGGTTTCACTTGGTCGAGTAGTTGCTCGATAATCTTTTGCGTGGTCATGCCCTCGGCTTCCGCGCGGTAATTGACCAATACGCGATGGCGCAATACCGGGGCGGCTACGGCCTGAATGTCCTCAGCGGTTACGTGGCTGCGGCCCTGCAGGAGCGTGCGCGCTTTGGCACCGAGCACAAGGAACTGGGCGGCACGCAGGCCGGCGCCCCAGCTGACCCATTCATTGACGAAATCCGGGGTGTTGTCCTGACTTGGTCGGCTGGCGGCAGCCAATTGCACGGCGTACCGCACGAGATCCTCGGCCGCGGGAACCTTGCGCACGAGATCGTTGAAGCGCTGCACATCCTCGGCATTGAAAAGCGGCTCAATGGTTTCGCTGCCGCCCGCGGTGGTTTGCTGGACCACGGCTACTTCCTGATCCTCGGGTAGATAATCAATGACCACGTTGAACATGAAACGATCCAGCTGCGCCTCGGGCAGCGGGTATGTGCCTTCCATCTCAATGGGGTTTTGCGTTGCGAGCACGAAGAAGGGTTGGGGTAACGGATGCCGCTGGCCAGCGGCAGTGACCTGATGCTCCTGCATGGCCTCCAGCAGGGCGGCCTGCGTCTTGGGCGGGGTCCGATTGATTTCGTCCGCGAGAATGATATTGGCAAACACTGGGCCGGGCACGAACCGCAACTGTCGGCCGGCATCGGTTTCGCTGAGCACCTCGGTGCCGGTGATGTCCGCTGGCATGAGGTCTGGCGTGAACTGGATACGCGAAAATTGAAGGTCAAAAATCTCGGCAATCGATTTCACCAGTAGCGTCTTGGCCAGACCGGGCGCGCCAGTGATCAAGACATGGCCGCCGGCGAACAGGGAAATGAGGATCTCGTCGATCACGTCTTCCTGGCCGATGATGGCTTTGCCCAGCTCGGACTTGATGCGGCTGTAGCCAGTGAGGATCTGGTCCACGGTTTCAGCGTCGGTGGGGGTTTGGGTTTCGGTATCCATTAGTGGGTCATTGCGTAAAAGATGATGTTGATGCCCATGGGGTAGGCCTTGGGCTCGGAGAAATTCTTGAAGTAATACTGGTTCTCGCCCTCACGTTCCCAGCCGTCGCCGAGATCGGTATTGTGGCAGATGATCACCATGAGCCGGTCCTTGTCATCGAAGATGCCTTTGTAATGGACCTGACTGCCGTTGTCCGGTCCGGGCCGGTATTCGAAATTCATCCCCTGCATGGCTTGGCCGATGGAAGGCAGCTGGGGTTTTTCCTTCAGATCAAACACGCAGTGAAAAATGGGGTGCTCCAGTGGCAGTTCCTTGGCCTCGCGAGCGGGGAATACGCGCCGCATTTCCGCCGCAAAATTATCGTATTCATCGCCGCCCCAGAAATCATCGACCATTAGAAATCCGCCATTAAGCAGATAGCCGCGCAGCGCCTTCACCTCCGGCTCGCTCAGCCACAGGTCGCCGGGCTCGGCCATGTAAACGAACGGATAATCGGTGAGCTTGGAGTCGGTGATATCCATCACCATGCCGTCCGGATGCACCTTCATCGAGGTCAGTTCCTGCAGGCGATAGGAGAAATTCAAATCGGCATCCGGGTAATCGGTGGCCCATTTTCGACCGCGGCCACTATAGCTGCTGTAGCGCAAACGGCAGAAGGTAAACACATCACGCGGCATCTCGTTGTCCACCTGCCAACTTGGTACGCCACGCCGGTCGATGGACGGTGGAAAAGGGCGGGGTTGTGCCATAATCCAAGCCGCGGCTGCTATTGCGACGCCACTCAAAGCGATGAATACTTTATTTTTCATCGAGTTTCCCTTCGGTTGTCTCCCAGTCCAGTAGTAGCTTCAGTGCCTCTCGAAAACGCGGGGCCTCCTCAAGGGCCATCAGGAGATGCCGCTTGGCCTTGGGGTTGTCCGGTTCACGCAACAGCCGGGCCAGCCGGTAATTTGCCTCGGCCGGATCGAGCGGGTCCAGTCGTAGCAGGGTTTGCCAAGACTCGATGGCCTGCGGTGCGTCGTTCAGCGCTTCGGCTGCCATTGCAAGGTGCCGATGGGTATCGGGCAGGAGGGGGTTCACCGCCAGTACCCGTTCGCAATTCAAACGCACTGCCTCCCAATCCTTTTGTTCGGCAGCTAGTTCCGTGAGGCGTTGGAATATCGGGTAGGCATCATCGGCCATGGCAGCAAGCGTCTCGAGGGTTTGGCGTTCGGCCTGATATTCCTCCAACTCGCGCTGGGCACGAGCGAGCATCACGTAGGGATTGCCGTCACCACGGGTTTGGTGGGGAAACAGCTTGATCAATTCTTTGCAGGGCGCCTTGACGGCTTCCCAATCCTTGTCGTTCAACGCTCGCCGAGCCTGGCGCACGAGGAGGTAAAAATTCTTCGGATGTTTCTTCGCGAACTCCTCCACGCCCGTCCGCAGGGTTTCCGGATCGGGCTTGGTCCAGTCCAGCTCCGGCGCCAGCGCCTTGGCCTTGGCCACGGCGTACGCGCGGAAGGCGGTCTCTAGCTTGTCCAATGGCTCGGTGTGCTTGGCAATGGCTGCATTGATCTCCACGCCTTCACCGAGATCCTTGAGAATATTACGGATCGCTTCGAGTCCAAAGCGTTCGGTGAGATGTTCCACCACCAGCGAAGATTGATAATAGGCAAATTGTAGATGGAGATTACTTTCCGGCGCCAAAAACGCGCCGCTCATTTTGCTTACAGGAGTTAGTTCACCGCCAAGAATCAATTCCCGGAAGCGCGGGTTCATCCGCTGTCCCCAGGTCGGCTGTGCTTGGCGCTCCTCGTACACACTGATGCCTTCACTGAGCCAGCGCGGCATTTTGTTTCGGGTGAGTGCTAGGGTAACCGTGTGGCAAAATTCGTGCCAGAGAACGCTCTCCCAATTCGCTGGCGCAGGCATTTGCGAGGCAGGGCTGTTGGCGGTAATCACGCAGCCAAAACACACGCCAAGAAAACCCGGATTGTCCGGCATGCCGAAGGTGCGCACACCAAAATCCTTTTGTTCGGCGAAGATTTCTACCGTGGTGCGTTGTTCCAGCTTTAGGCCGTACTTTTTACACAACGTATCATGCGCGCGATCGAGCAGGCGAAGAGCGCGCGGGCCGTAAATGGCCGCCTCGTGCGGGTCCATGCGGACGATGAAATTGGCGTTAGTGAGTGTAGTGTATTTACCGAGCGTATCGCGTAGGGTCACGAGGTTGTAGGTTGTGACATCGTAGCCGTCAGATTCATGAGCGGCCTCGGTCATGGCCCAGCCTTCCTTTTCAAAGCCGAGCCGCAGCAAATCCTGCGCGAGCTGGATCTTTGCTGGTAGATACTTCTCATCAAATGCCAGTGCCTGTTTCTGGTGTGCGGATCCCTCGGCAAAGCGGTACTTCTGCGAGAGTTTTTTGCCGATCAAATGATCCACGCGCGGATTGGTTTTCCAGTGGGCCAATGCCTGTTCGCGGGCTTTGCTTTCAGCGGTAGTGTCGGCGCGGAGATGGGCGATGACGCTGCGATAGGCCCAGGCCTCGGGATGATGTGGGTTCACGGCGAGCACCTTGGACAGTTGCGTCTCAGCCTCGTCGTAGGCTTCGCGATCAATTAGGCGATCGGCCATCAACAAGCGAGCACCGGCATGATTTGGGTTAGCCGTCAGAGTCGCCTGCAAATGTTGCGTCATCGTCTTGCCGTCCGAGGGCGCAAACGCGCGGGCGGCGCCGAAATGGAGATCGGCATTTTTAGGATGCCGCTTGAGCGCTAGCTGAAAGGTGCGTCCGGCCAGTTCATAATCGCTCTTGGACAACGCCAGATCGCCAATGGCCTGAGCCGTGCCGGCAAAGTTGGGATCATGTTCGCGTGCGGGATGATACAGCTTATCGAGCACCAGCTTGGGGTCGGCATCCAGCTTCAGCGCGGTGCGGCCGAGTACGATCAGATCCGGAGCATTCCGGTACGCCCAGCCGCGGATACCGGCGAGGCGGTTAATTTCCGCCAGCGAATTGGTGGCGCCCTTGGGATCGTTGTTGAAATGAAACACCTCATGCGCCATCCAACGCACGCGTACGCTGCTGGCTAGCTTGGCCATGGCGTTGGTGGTGACAGTGCGAGCTTCTGCGAATTGGCCCTGAGCCATCAGCGCGCGGATGTGCAGTACACGGGAATCCTCCTGCCACGGGTTTTTGGCAATAGAGTTGGTGGCATGGCTAATGGTGTTGGTGAAGTCACCGCGGGCGAACGCGGCGCGGGCCTCGGCCAACGGATCCGCGGCACTCGCGGCGAAGGCGAGTGGGAGCAGTCCGATGGCAAATAGACGAATCATTCTTCTTTCAACTTACGTTGGGCGAGGTACACCTGCAGAAACCGGTCCGGCGGCGCTTCCTTCCACGCGGTGAACCAAAGGTTGCCGAGCATTTGCGATCCGGCAGCCAGTTGTTGATGTAAAAACTGTCTTCCGGCAGCGGGGGTTTCTTTGGAGAGTTTGCCTGTCTTATCCAGTTGATACAAGGGCTCAACTAATCGGTGTTGTTCGAGGATGTAATCTATTACTGCTTGGAATTGTCCGCTGGCCAAATCGCGGGAAGCCGGTCGCATTAGCAGCGCTGCGGGGTTTAGTTGTTTGGTGATGGCTGCGCGGTCCGGATCGGTGGTGGCTTTGAAGAAACCACCGTCGACCCAAGAGTGGAATCGGCGGCTGGTGGTATAGCCTTTGGGGTTTTTACCGGTCCAACCATTGAAATGTTCAGTGGTATGGAGCGGCTGCGCGGCGTCACCCACAAAATGGCTGAGGATGCCCATGCGATACACCACATTGGCTTGGGCGTTGGCGATCTCTTCTTGCGTGCCCATGGTCTTGAAGACTTGCAGATAGGAAAATGAGCTGACGAGCTTGAGGTAATGCTCATTGATGCTCCAGGGCATAAATCCCGGATGGCCTTTGAGATGGTCGGTGTTGCCTTCGGGTAAATCCAGTTTCAGTCGTGCTCGGGCAGCGGCCATTTGTTCCACGAAACGATACCGGAAATGACTGAGGGTTTCCGTCTTCAACTCGTATTGGGCAAGGTATTCGACATCAAAATAATGGTCGGGATTATTTAGGTGCCTTAACGCACGATCGCGGGTGTTACGCCAGCGATCGGGTTCGCCAGCGAGAAATCTGATCCGTTCACGATTTTCAGCCGTGAGAACAAACTGAGGGAAGCTCTGGGGTAATGTGTCCAGTGCGAGATCGTTGATCAGCCGATGACGTTCGTAATCCCAAGCCTGCACCGAATGTGTGGAAAGATAGAGAAGAGCGGCATAAAAAAGGACTGCAATACCGCGCCAAGCCGACATAAATTAAATGCTGTACGGAGCCTAAAGTAGAAGCAACCGAAAGCTGTTCACCGGTTTTGCCCAGTTACACTACCAATGAATATTGTTGGTTTTCAGAGGAGGGGTGCAACCTTCAAATAGAACGTGGTAAACGGATTGTTTGCGGGATCAAATTTGTCTATTTGGCGCGGTAGCAGTGCGGGGTGTTCTGGCTCTGCACTAACCGAAGGTTTTTAGCGGAGTCGGTAGAGTTTGGAATAGATGCCTGTGTTCTCTAACCAGTTGCCTTTCACCATCTTTGATGAATTTGCTGCATAGAATAACAGAAAATAATTAATCAAATCCGTGGATTTTAACCGACGGGTTTTGTTGGTTTAGTAATAAAGCCGCGTTTCGGGTTACTCGAGTTCCTTGAAAATTAATCTCCCGCAGAGAATTAAACTTTGAGAGGTTCACTAGACCAGAATCATCGATCTGAGTG
>CAJWVY010000059.1 GCA_913048135.1 uncultured Verrucomicrobiales bacterium | reverse complement strand
CATCCCACAGGCATAGCTACGCCGCCACTGTGCCAGTTCCATCGCGATCTCAATTCCGGGCTGAGACCCGTGGGCGCTGGACCCGATCTGGACATGAAAAAACCGGTCTCAACCGGCTCAGATCTCATCTCAATTGCTGGGATTCCAGTTATTGCCGTTGCTGGGTCTCACCACGATGGATGGACTGTCCTGCGTACCTGCCATTTCAGCAAGCACGCAGGGGTGGACTTCAGAACGGGCAGTCGAGGTTGAGCGGCGGGATTGTGTGCTTTTTACGCTCGGATCGAGAATCATCCGAGGTCACGTCAAACCCTGATCCCACAAGGGGTCTGGGGGCATTGAGGCCGCGCTCGGATGCAGCAACCATCCCGGGGCCGTCTTCCAGCAGCTTTCCCACTTTCAAATCAATTTCTTGAGTGGTGATCCGAGGTTGACCGCTGGGATCCCCCTCCCCGTTTGCTGTCTGGCCAACCTCGGATGGTTCCTCTGATCCGAGGTCATCCGAGGTTGCTGGCCGTCTCCATCGGCGTGGCTGCTTCTTGCCCCGCACCGTCGTTTGGTTGGCGTCCAGTTCGAAGCCCAGCTCCCGCAGAGCCTCCGCCACCTTGCGCTGCATCCCCGTCTTGATGTTGCCGATCTGATCCTGCAGCAGGTTGTCGAGCTGCTGGGTGAAAACGGCCTGAAACGCGGTGAAAACGGTCTGCGTCTGATCATGATGTGTGAGCTGCCTGCCAACGCGCTGCTGGCCGACGAGTTCCTGGAGCACTTCGACGGATTCTCCATTGGGTCCAACGATCTGACTCAGCTGACCCTGGGTCTGGACCGGGATTCGGGCATCATCGCGCACCTCTTCGATGAGCGGAACGATGCGGTCAAGGCGCTGCTTTCCAACGCCATTCAGGCGTGCAAGAAGGCCGGCAAATACATCGGTATCTGCGGGCAGGGGCCATCGGATCATCCGGATCTCGCCAAGTGGCTGATGGATCAGGGCATTGATACGGTGTCACTGAACCCCGATTCGGTACTGGACACCTGGTTCTTCCTGGCCGACGAGAAGATCGACTGATCACCAACACTTGGGAAAAGGAGAGCGACAACGTGAGCAAGATTATTACTCCGGATCTGTGTGACGAATTTCCGGAAGTGCAGGTGGTCGAACCTGGCTTCAATAATTACGGTGGCGTGCGCCAGTTCGGCGGTGAGATCGTGACCGTGAAGTGTTTTGAAGATAACTCCGTGGTGAAAGAGCAGGTTGGCCAGCCCGGGAACGGTCGCGTGATGGTCGTGGATGGTGGCGCTTCAAAGCGCCATGCGCTATTGGGCGACATGCTCGCGGAGAAGGCTGCGAGCAACGGCTGGGCGGGCCTGATCATCTATGGTTGCGTGCGCGACGTGGATGAGATTGGCAACACCGCCCTGGGTGTGCAGGCCCTTGGCACCCATCCGAGAAAGAGTGAAAAGCGTGGCCTGGGCGACCTGAATGTGCCGGTCACCTTCCACGGCGTTACCTTCCATCCCGGACACTACGTCTACGCCGACAACAACGGCATCATTGTTTCTGAGAAGCCTCTGGTTTGAGGCTTTTCGAGGCAGAGACAAAAACGGCGTCCAATGGCCGCCGTTTTTCGTTCAGCGAGTGACTTCGCTGATATTCGTTCCAAGGAGGAACCCGTCTCCTTCCGGTTCGCAGCGAATGACTTCGCAGACAGTCTCCAGCGGCGGAAACTGATCACTGCTGGAGTGAAGAACCGTGTGAAGTTCCTCGCCAACGTTCACGGCCTGCTCAACGTAGAGTTGCATGCCGGTCGCGCTCAGATCACGGCAGATCCCTTTGAAGCGGTTGCCCTGGCTGTCGCTGATCTCAATCTCCGAGTTCACCTGCATACGGTGGAAATCGCGTTTCTCCGAATAATCCTTCATGGCCGCGTAGAATTCCGAGAAGCAATACCCCACCATTACAAACGCAATCACTGACCCTACCGCCTGAATCGCCCCGGCCACATAACGCTTGGCGATCATGGAGCCCACCCCGGGCACCATCATATTCGCCATGAGGCAAACCCACTTCATTGGCGCACACCACGCCCGAAGAGCTGTTCATAAGCCACAGCCGACATGGCAAAGCTCAACGGCATGCTGATTAGCCATCCAAGGCAAAGCGCCAGTACACCCACTATATTGATTAAAACAGCGCACAACGTTAGAAGGCTGCAGTTAAACCAACATTTCTTAGTGACCCGCCAAGTAGCCTTCAAAGCTTCGACTGCATCCATTCGTCTATCCAAAGCCAGTGGGAATGCAAACACTAACATAGAATAGAGAACCGTTGTCATTAGGAGCATCAGTAAACCACTTAGTATTATTAATATAACCATGATAACGGGCGGCTGGCCTCCGGATTGGGCAGATTCGAGTATGCCTGCAAACAGTGCAACGCCCACACCAATTCCGCCGGGAATTAAGGCGGCCAACATAATGAGTGTGATCAATAGGTAGACTAAAAAAAGTGGCATAAATGCGGTGTTAAAGCCATCGAACAGATTGTTTAGTTCGGCAGGTTCGTTGCGCAGGCGTTTTATGTAAATACAGTACAGTGCTCCCAACAGCGGGCCGGACACTATGATCTGGCCAAACGGTACAAGGGCTGAAGCCAAGCTGATCAGCATGAACACGATGAATGACAACAGCGCCAAACCGAAATTATCCATCGTCACCCGCCAGCCGATACTGAAACAGTCGCCAATGGAAAAACTGGGCGTCCGCCCTTTAAGCTCGGACATCAAGTCGTCGGCTGTGGGCGGCGGTGAAAAGGCCGTGGGTTGAGGGATTTGCGGGGCGGGCCCATTAGGCAGGGGCGGGGTGTTTATGTTTGGTGGCGAGGTTGGCTCGGCTGGTGGCGCGAGGTTTTGCTCGAATTCCTTGAGGTCGCGCAACCGACTCCAATCCTCGGCATTTGCCTCCTTGATGCGCGTATTGCCGTCGGCCCGGCCCTGTTGAATCCAATGCCGCACATCGGACTCTGAGACAGGTCCGTACTCCTTGCCATCGCCGCCTATGATTAAATATTGTTTCATGGTCCGCTTAATCCGCCCAACGCTGCCGCGCTTGCTATACCCAGCACGACCAACAAGATAATAGCCGCAATCATCAACAAATACACGCCCGAACAAATTAGGCCGGTCATCGCCATGCCATCGCCTCCTTGGGTGCCATTAGATTCACGGATTTGTTTGCGGGCAATGCAGGAACAAATAATTCCAGCAATGGGCGTTACAAAAGACACCAGCGTGGCGACGAAACCTAGTACCGGAATACGACCACAGCAACAACCCAGGACTATTGTGGAAATCCCCAGGACCATGCCCGTGACGGCCAATGGGTTATTTGGCGGCCCAGCCGGGGGCACGGGGCTCACCCGGGCCATGTGGGTTTGAGGATTGTAAGGTGCAGCCGTGGCGACGGTAGGTTGTGCGGGTGGCTGGGCCGATTCGGTAACTGGTGGTTGCGCGAATTCCGGCAGCGCCTCTACGGTTGTCCAATCCCCTTGGGTTGGCCGGATTTTGGAATAGGGTTTCAGCCGGTTTTCGCGGAGCAAGCCGCGAATCTTTTCAGCCGGGTACGGTCCGTACTCCTTGCCGTCACCGCCAATGATTTCGTATTCGGTCATGCCGACTGAAAGGCCGCCTTAACTTCCGGCTTGCTCAGCACGACCAACGACCAAATACCCGCACCGAGTCCCAGACAACAGCAACCCCAATCACAAAGGATACACAAAATACTGGCTGTCATCGCCAGGCCATAGCTCTGGCATTTGCGCATTTTGATCGCGCCTATGAGGATCACAATGTTGGCAACCAGAGATAGGCCGTTTTGGGCAATACCTATGGCTCCGTCACGGATCAATTGATCGGCTAATTCAGGCGGGAGGTCCTTGAGAATGCTTCCGAGACTGCCGGCGAATAGGTTCATGGCGAGTCCCAGCAAAGTGAGCGGTATGCAAATAATCGCCAACACCATCATGAAGATGCCCGGGCCGTTGACCATGGCTTGGGCATTGCCGGCGGCTACAGGAGCTTGGGGAATGCCACCCGGTGCTCCGACGGGGACGGTGGCTAATTCAGGGATTGTCCCGGCTGGCTGCCAATCGCCGCCGTCCACACTCACTTGGGTGTCGGTATTCAGCCGGTTGCCCGCCTGATGTTCCTTCATTTGTTCTAGGGTATAGGGGCCGTACGGTTTGCCATCGCCGCCGATGAAGTGATACTGCGCCATAAACTTAGGTCAGGTTGGAGGAATGCGCTACGAGAGGCAACGCTCAAAAACCGCTGTTAGCAAACTCTGCAGTGAATTGAAGGATGAAAACTATAATATTGGCAGGTATACCGATGCCAAAGGAAATCCAACACCACATTTTGGCTTTGCGGGAACACTCCTGTGCTTCAGCGTATTGGCCCATGCGCATAAGGTTATCGATGCGTGAGGCGTACACAATTGCCGGAATACCGACGGGCAGACAGCAGCACAATGTCACTAAAATGGACTGTGCAAGATAAGTTGGGATCTGATAAGTCGGCGGGGCACTGGGGCCGGAGGGTAAAGGAGGGGCAGAAGTTTCGGGAGGGGCAGAAGTTTCGTTGCTGTGCTGGACTGCAAACTCCGGTCGACTGCCGAGGGAGACCCATTCGTCTTCGCCGACTTCCTTGATTTGCGAGAGCGCATTCAGTCGGCCCTGTTCGATCCATTCACGGACTTCCGTCTCGTCTTTGGGGCCGTACTCTCGACCGTCCCCACCGATGATAATATATTGACTCATTTGGATTTGGGTTTGCCCTGGTTCTGATAAGCTTTTACGGCGTCATCGCCTAGGAACATATGGTTCAGGATGCCCAGGATCACATTGGGGATATCGGCCGCCAACAGGCAGCCAATTTGCAGGCTAGCCGTCCAGCGCGTGCGCTGCAGATGGCGCCGGGGATGATTTCCAAGTAACAAAACCCCTTGCACAATCATCATGATTCCCGAAACAAACGAATATACGGTACTGGGGATCAGGCAGCAGGCTAGGCACATGGAGGCTGCCACGCCCCAACCCAACCCCAGTGCCACCATGATGGACCAGACACCGCCCGCGAGAGTCATGATTGCAATGGCTTTTACTTTGCCCGGCTTGGGCGGTAGCGCGCCGGTCAGCAAGAGTGCCAGTTCCGGTACTTGCCCAAGGGGTTGCCATTGGGAGGCTTCATCAGAGCGCACGAGCGTGCGTTCATTGGCGCGGCCGGTGCGAATCCAGCGGGCTACATCCTCAATGGAAACCGGGCCGTACTCGTCACCGTCGCCACCGATAATCGTGTAGCTTCCGGCCGGCGGATCTGTGGACTCGGTGATGACTTCCGCTTCCACTACGGGAGAGGCCGTCTGTTCATTATCAGGAGTCGGGGAGTCCTTTTTTTTCAAGGACGCCTCGCGCACAGCTTCCGGGATAGGCGGGAGATCGGGAGATGGTGGCTGATCCGATTCCGGTTTTGACGAATCATCCGGATTCTTCGGGGAATCCGTTGGCTCGTCTTCTGGCGGCGTTTTGCTCATGCGCAGGAACAGGTTACTGAATAAGCGCCAGGCATAACATCACAAAGAGAATCAACATAACTGCCCCAATGAGGGTGCCGATATAGCCTAAAACCAACCCGGCAGTGGCTAGTCCGGTGCCGCCCAATTCGCCACCGGACTGGGCAATTTGCGAATGCGCCCGGTGTCCGCAGTACGCGGCCGGCACGCCAAATAGAACGCCTGCCGGAAAGAATAGGAGCGCCACAATGCCCAAGACCAAACTGGTGACGGCCAGCGGATGAGTCTTGGGTGGCGGTTGATTGACGGGCACCCACGGCAAGCCCTGCAATGGGCTGAGGAATTCCGGGAACGCTCCGATGGGTTGCCAAGTTTCCTGCCCGCTGATGCGCACCATGGTTTGGTTGCTGGCGCGCCCTTCGCGAATCCATTGGCACAACTCCTCCCCCGTCACTGGCCCATGTGGGCGATGATCGCCCCCAATGATCTCGTAAGTTTGGGGCATTATTTATCGGCGAGCACTGCGCCAATAAATGTGACGGTCGTGCCGACAGCTACCAGAGTTTCCACCGCGCCGCCAATGATAGCGATCCACGCGTGCACGCTACCTTTTACTGCCGGATTTTCCTGAGCGTTTTTGCGACCCTTGATGCCACAATACATTACGGCAATTCCATACCCCAGTCCGAGCACGGGGATGCACATAAGCAGCAGGCCACCGATGCTCATGTAGTAACCAACTAAAGCGTGCTTGTTTTTGTAGGGGATCAACCCACCGGTGGCGTCCCCGCCAGAATCAGGAGGAGGCGGCGCGTTTTCCAATGCGGTGGCGAATTCCGGGAATAATGAAAGCGCCTTCCATTCGGAGTCCTCCTCTTTACGGGCTTGGGTTTGGGCGATGGCTCGTCCTTGGGCAATCCATTCCTTGAGGGTGGGTTCGTCCACAGGACCGTGCGATTGATTATCAGATCCAACGATGTAGTACATAGATCAACCTTTTGGGTTATAGGCGTTGGGGGCCTGACGAAGGAGGAGCTAGCACGAACACGTACTATTTACGAGGCTTTTCCCCGTCCTCAGTCGTCGTTGGGGGAGGCGGAATGGCAATCCAGGAAAAGGGGGGCGCTGGGATATTACGCAATGGACCGAGTGAAACAAATAGAACGGCAATCCACTTGAGAGGTCGGTTGCATTCGGGTTGGGCTAGTGGCACGGGCATGTTGCCGGTCCGCCGCCATTCGCGAATCCAAAGGCCTGCAATGTACGCGACAATGGGCAGGCTCAAAACCAAGGCGGGATGAAACCGAAACGCTTCGGCTATCCGGCAGCGGGTGAGCGCATGTGTGGCACGCAGGCCGCCGCAGCCGGGGCAATCAAAGCCAGTGATTTGTTTGAAGCCACACTTGGGATAGTACTGCTTGTTGGCTACTGGTTCGTAACGCGCTATAAATACAATGACGCTAACGAAGGCGGTCAGGGCCAATATCGGTAAGAATTTCCACCAACCTTTGCGCGGCTGCGCCACGGAGGCAACGGGCGGTTGTAGGATGGGTGGTTCGCGGTCCATGTCAGTTGCTTAGCGCAGCGAGCTTGGCGGTGGCGCGGCCGTCGTCGATGACGGTGGCGGCAAGGTCCATGCCGGCACTGATGGAGTCGGCGGCGTTGGCCACGAACAGGGCGGCGCCGGTATTGAGCAACACGGCCTCGCGTTTGGGGCCCTGCGTTTCGCCAGCGAGAATGGAGCGGATGATGCCAGCGTTAGTTTCGGCATCGCCGCCGGCAAGGTCGTCCAGTGTGGCCGGGCCCAATGGCAGATCGGCTGGGCTGAGAGTGGCGGTGGCGAAGCCGCGGTCTTGGTAAAATTCCGCGATGGTGTTGTCGCCGAGCGTGGAGAGTTCGTCCATACGACCGTCTCCGGCGCAGCCGCTCACCACCATTCCGCGTGCGATGCCGAGGCTTTGCAGCACCTTGGCCATCGGTTCGGTGAGCTCAGCGCGCGGGACACCAATGAGTTGGGCAGTAGGCTTGGCGGGGTTGAGCAACGGGCCTAAGAAATTAAATAGGGTGCGTTGACCGCGCTCGGCGCAGAGTTTGCGCGCGGGAGCGATGTGCTTGAACGCCGGATGATACAGCGGCGCGAACAGGAAGGCGAAGCCATGCTCGGCTATGGACGTGGCGGCATCAGCCGGTGAAAGGTCGGTGGGGATGCCGAGCGCGGCGAGCACATCGGCGCTGCCGCTCTTGCTGGTGATGGCGCGGTTGCCATGCTTAGCTACGGTGACGCCTGCCGCGGCGCAGAGGATGGCCACGGTGGTGGAGATGTTGAACGTATTCAATCCATCGCCGCCAGTTCCGCAGACGTCAAGGATGATGCCGGCGCGAGTGGTGTCGTCCAACGGCACAGCCGTAGCACGCGCGCGCAGTTCGCTTGCGAACGCAGCCAACTCATCGGCGGTCTCGCCTTTCTCCGCGAGCGCGGTGAGGAAATCCGCCTTGGCCTCGGGCGGAATGGCTTCGGCGGTCATGTGGGCAACGGAGTCGGTCACCTGTTCGGCCGTCAAATCCAAACCGGCACGGAGCGATTCGGTCAAAGAATTCAACATGCGGAGAGGATTAAGGTTCTGGAGGCGCCGTTCAAGGTATTTTGGGAAGCGGTTTCTTAAACTCACAATTCACTACTCACCATCCCTTTCTTCCACTACATTGCGCGCGCTGTGGAAACGGAGTTGCTGCAGGTAGAATCTTCCGAGACGTCCGATGCTCAGGCCGAGGCCTTGGCCCGCGCGGCAGCTGTGTTGCGGAAAGGCGGCGTGGTCGCGGTGCCTACGGAAACTGTGTACGGCCTCGCGGCCAATGCGCTGGATGCGCCGGCCGTGGAGGCGATCTTTGCCGCCAAACAACGGCCGGCGGAAAATCCCGTGATCGTTCATGTGGCCGATGAATTCATGGCACGCGATTGCGTGACCGAATGGCCGGCCACCGCGCAGGCACTGGCCGCGGCGTTTTGGCCGGGGCCGCTGACGCTGGTATTGCCCAAGGCCGACGAGATTCCAGAGATTGTTACAGCCGGCGGCGCCACGGTGGGCGTGCGGTTGCCGCGGCATCCGTTTATGCAGGAATTAATCCGCACTTGCCGCTTTCCGCTCGCGGCGCCCAGCGCAAATTTATCCAACCACATCTCGCCCACGACGGCGGCCCATGTGCAAACGCAATTGGCCGGACGCATTCCACTGGTGATCGATGGCGGCGCGGCACAGGTAGGCATCGAATCCACGGTAATCGATCTGACCGGCGAAACCATTCGCATACTGCGTCCGGGCATGGTGTCGGCGGCTGCAATTGCCGCCGTGCTGCCCGAGCACACCGTGACGGCCGGCCACGACGAGGGCGTGCTGAAAAGCCCCGGTCAACTCAAGCGCCACTACGCGCCCAACGCGCGCCTGCTTGTGATGAACTGGGTGGACGAGGCGGATTTGGAGCAGCAAATTGCTTACTCTCGCACTCCGCACGATCGTGTATGCGTGCTGGCGCACACCCGCGTGGTGCCCGGCACGCGCTTCGGTCGGGTGAGTGTATTGCCAAAAGAACCTGAAGCTTATGCGCGAACTCTTTATGGTGAATTGCATCGCTGTGATGCGGAAGGTGCTGAACTAATATGTGTGGAGGCCGTGCCCGAAAAACCAGAGTGGAATGCGATCGCCGACCGGCTTAGTCGCGCTGGAGCTTAGCGCTTATTAAAATATATATTCCTACTTCCAAGTTAAAATAGAATGTTCGAGGATTACCCTACAGCTAAGTGGATTTTTATTTGGTCAACTTTGCCAATTGCTCTGGTTGCCGGGTTTTATCTTTTAAAGGAATGGGTCACTAATAAGATGAAGCAACGGTCCGATGTCGCTAAGAATGGCAAAAATGACCTGCAACACACTGACGAATTTAAGTTGGGCAAGTATGTCGACACGGCTGAAATGAGGGATCTAACTCAAATTTATATAGCAAGAGAAGATAAGCCCACAGGCCCCTTTACTCCGAGACAGGTCAAAGACTTTCTGGAGCAAGGAGTGTTGAGGCCTTCTGACCTAGCAATAGTAGCTTCCGACACAGCCGATGGTTGGATTCCTCTTGCGGAACTAATTAAGAGGATGAATCCAGAGGATTTTGAGCCAGAGGTGAAATCTCAGGTTTCGCCTTCGAGTGAAATTAAAACCCAGCAGATGGAAATCCAAGACTTGATTGGGGCCAATATTCAAGATGCTACTCACATGGTTTTGGAGCATGAGAGAGTTGCCTTTTTCCGATGGGTGTCATTGATTGAATTACCCTTTTTAATTCTTTTATTTCTCTTATTTCTTCCGTGTGCACTCGTTTTAGCGCTAATCTTAGCAGTAAAATTGGGGGATGAGATTGGAGGAGATGGTCTTTATGCTATGGTGAAGTGGTCCGTAAAAGGTATCCGTTTTCATTACCACAAACACCAATTAATCCTCAGAGTATATGGTGCCGAGGAGTCGGTATTGGTTGAATCAAGACATATCCCTCATTCAAAGGAAGCGGCAGAAAATTTAATTTTTGACCTATTAGAGAGTACGCATCAACAAAAGCTGGTGTTGGTGGAAATGCTGGGAAGAACCGGAGATAAGACCAAAACCTATATTAAGGAACATTTGGTAACCTGGTATGGCGGGCGCCCATTAATGGCCCTACAAAAGGATTTCATCGAGAAAGACAGCGAAGCTGCCTTATTGCAAAAAGGATGGAAAATAGATGAGATCCCCGATGGGTTTTTGTGCTCCAGAGAAGTGGAAGAAAATGAAGTTCACTGGCCAATCTGGGTATGGATTTTTATTCATGTTATTTTCCCACCCTCTTTATTCCTCTTATTATTTGGGCGCCATAGAAAACGTATTAGGGATTCTTGGTTATATTGGCATAAAGATAGAAACCCTGTCTGGGAGTTTATGATCAAGGCCGACCACTTAAGATTAACAAAAAAACGCTGGCGAAGGAATGCTTCCAGATTAGAAGAGAAGGTGTTCTTTGATATCCATGGCCGTGATCTCATTGGGATATGCCATGCAGCAGGTTTGAGCTATGATGATCAATCTGATTACGAGAGTAAATCAGTGAAAATATATACGAATGAAGGCATTATAACTTTACCAGGAATAAAAGGTGTAAGTTTGGAGCATTTATCTAATTGGATAACTTCTGTTACTCTCAGTCTTCGTGCAAAAAAACCTGAGTTGGGTTTGGGATATGATCCTGACCGTCCGTCCAAATGCCCTTACTGTGGCAGTATTTATGTCTTTAAGCCGGGTCAGAGTTGTCCAAGTTGTGGAGGTTGGCCTGATAGGATTAACTAGTTTTCTTCTGCCACCAACTCCAGGCACCCCAGAGAATCACAGGCACCGCGGCGCTTAAGGCGAGTGCGAGGAGTTTGTTTTCCTGCGCGGCATCCGTGGAGCCCAGCCAGGCGTAGGTAAAACTCATGGGCGCGCAGCCGCACAGTAGCGCGGCAAAGTATTGGCGCGCCGGCATGCGCATGAGGCCGGCGTAGCAGCTGAGCAGTTCCGGAAGGAGAATGGTCCAGCGCGAGAGGGCGATCACCCAGCCGCCTTGGTTGGCGAAAAAACGTTGGCCGAGTTCCATGCCCTGTTCCCCAACCAAAAACCGCGCGGCGCGTTCGTTGAGCACGCGGCACAGGAGAAAGCCAGTGGTGCCGGCGGCAAATGTGCCAAGCGTGCCGATGACCCCGCCCAGCAGCGGTCCGTAAGCCATGCCCAGTGAGGCGAGGACAGCCGTTGCCGGGATGGGGAGCACGACATCAAGCGTGAGCAGTCCAACGACGAAGAGCCAATCCCAGCGACCGGGCGCACTGGTAGGATCGCCGGTAAGCAGTTCCTCAAAATAACCACCCCAAACGAAAAACGCCGCCAACATGAGGGCGGTGGCGATAAGGCCGGTTACGAGGATTCGCAGCACGAGATCAGTCTCGAGTCTCTCGGCTCAAGTCTCCAGACTAAAGCGGCGAATAGTTTGGGAATGATCGGGGTTTGACGCTTAGGAGTCAGCTGGTCAGCTTGGCGGCGCATGGTTCAGTATTTGGAGTTGCTCCGGCATGTGCTGGAGAAGGGTGAGCGCAAAGAGGATCGCACGGGTACGGGCACGATCTCGGTGTTCGGCGCGCAGGCGCGGTTCGATTTGCGCGATCGCTTTCCGATGCTGACCACCAAAAAGCTGCACCTCAAGAGCATCATCCACGAGCTGCTGTGGTTCCTTAAAGGCGATACCAACATTAGTTACCTCAAGGAAAACGGCGTACGCATTTGGGATGAGTGGGCTGATGACGAGGGAAATCTGGGCCGCGTGTACGGCGCGCAATGGTGCGACTGGCGTGCGCCCGATGGCCGGACGATTCACCAAATTGATGAGGTGATTGAGCAGATCAAGACCAACCCGGATAGCCGGCGCCTGATCGTCAGCGCGTGGAATGTGGGTGAGCTGGATCAAATGGCGCTCGCGCCGTGCCATGCGTTTTTTCAATTCTACGTGCGCAACGGCGAGCTGAGCTGTCAGTTGTATCAGCGCAGTGCCGACCTGTTCCTCGGCGTGCCGTTCAATATCGCCAGCTACGCACTACTCACTCTAATGGTCGCACAAGTCACCGGACTGAAGCCGGGCGAGTTTGTGCATACCTTTGGGGATCTGCACCTGTACTCCAATCACCTCGAACAGGCGCAGGAACAACTTAGCCGCGAACCGCGCCAACGACCGGTGATGCGACTGAATCCGGCCGTCACCAATATTCACGATTTTGTGTTCGAGGATTTCACGCTCGAAGAATACGACCCCCATCCGCACATCAAGGCGCCGGTGGCGGTATGAGCGCCTTCAAAGCCATCGCCGCGATGTCGCTCAATCGCGTGATTGGCAACGGCCTCGAGATCCCTTGGCATTTGCCGGAAGACTTCAAGTGGTTCAAGCAAACCACCATGGGACAAGTGCTGGTGATGGGGCGGCGAACATTCGATTCCATTGGGCGCGCTTTACCCGGACGCGAAACGATGGTGCTCACGCGCGGTGATTTTTCGCATCCGGACGTGACGGTGATTCGGTCGTTGGACGAAGTGGCTCCGCGGCTGAAAGGTCGAACTGCCTTCATCGCCGGCGGCGCGCAGATCTACGAAAAGGCGCTGCCGCGATGCACCGATCTGCTGCTTACGCTGGTGCAGCGCGAGGTGGAGGGCGATGTGTTCTTCCCCTCGTTTGAGGACCAGTTTGAGGAAGTGAAGGTGCTGCGCGTGGCACCGGAATTTTCCATCGTGCACTACCGCAACCGCAGCTTGGCGCAGGGCGACTGATGGCGGATATGCTCAAATCCACCGGGGCCATGGCCGGCGCCACACTGGCCAGCCGGGTACTCGGCATGGTGCGCGAAATATGCTACGCGCGCTTCATGGGCGACGGACTAGTTGCCGGGGCGTTCGTGCTGGCCTTCATGATCCCCAACCTCTTCCGCCGTCTGCTGGGCGAGGGCGCGCTCATGGCGGCGTTCATTCCCGTTTTCAAGGAACAGGAAAAAACCGCCGGCGAACAGGCGATGTGGCGCACGGCCAATGCCCTGATGAGCGGCCTGATCGTGGTACTGGCCGGCGTGGTGGGCGTGGGGTTGCTGGGTATCACCGCCGCCCTGGAATGGGGCGAGTGGAACGAGAAAACCACGCTGATGCTTGAGTTGTTGCGCTGGGTGTTTCCGTATTTGTTTTTCATCTGCCTAGCCGCTGTGGCCATGGGCATACTGAATGCGCGCGGGCATTTTTTTCTGCCGGCCCTGGGTGCGCTGATCCTAAACGTGGTGATGATCGGCAGCGTGCTATGGCTGGCGCCGCGTTGGGGAGATGCACTGAATGACCAGATCTTTGCACTCGCCATCGGCGTGCTGGTGGCCGGTGTGGCGCAGTTGCTTTATCAACTGCCCACGCTCTGGCGCGAGGGCTTTCGGCCACAGTGGATCTCGCCGTGGGGAGATGATTCGGTCCGCACCATCCTCACTCGGCTCGGCCCCGGCGTGATCGGCGTGGCGGCGTTTCAGATCAATGTTTTGATCACCTACTGCATCGGATTTTTTGCCGGCGAGCATGTGGTGGCGTCGTATGGCTACGCCGTGCGCCTGTTGGAATTGCCTCAGGGATTATTTGCTGTCTCGATGGCGACGTTTCTACTTCCGACCCTCGCGGGGTTGGCGGCTGAGAAAAAGTACGACGATTTTCGTGGGCAACTGGATGAGGCCGCGCGGCATTTGCTGTTCGTCAATCTGCCGGCCGCCGCCCTGTTGTTTGTGCTGGCGGAACCGATTGTGCAGTTGCTCTTCCAGTACGGCGAATTTTCTCAAGCCGCCACCGAGCGGGCGGCGTGGGCGCTGCGGTGTTTGGCCCCGGCTTTGCCGGGGTATTCGCTGGTGCTGATTTTGGGCCGGGCGTTTTATGCCTTGGGCGAAGTGAAAACGCCGGTACGCATCAGCGTATTTTGTCTGGGGCTGAATCTCGTGTTGGCCTTGGCAATGGTGTTTCAATTGGAAGACAACTGGCGCCAATGTGCGTTTGGCGTGGCGAACACCATCAGTTCCACCATGAACGCCGCGTTGCTCTGGATCACCTTGCGTCGGCGCGAGGAAATGGCAGGGCTCGAGCTGCCTGGCCTGAGCCGCCAGCTACCGGCCTTACTGCTAATGGCTGCGGCCGCTCTGGGATTGGCCTATTGGCTGCATGGATCCGTGGCGGCCCCGGCTGAGTGGGGCGCGGTGCCGCAGCGGTTATGGCAGGTGTTTATCCCCTTGCTGGGAGCGGGTTTGGTGTATTGGTTGCTGGCCGCCGCCTTGGGGGTGGATTCGGCCCGGGCAATATTGGAAATATTCCGCCGAAAAACCCAAAAAGAGCCCTGAAAAACCGCAAAAAGATTGCGATCTTGCCAGTTGAGGGTACATTGTTTTAACGGGTTGGCGAGGCATGGAACCTGTCTACGGCTGGGGGCCGTTTGCTTCGTAAACTGGATGATTTCCGTATGAAACCATTTTTGGCCATAGACGCAGGCGCTGCCAACTTAAAGGTAGCTCTGTTTGATCCACAAAGTAACGGGACGCTAACTTTGGCCCGCTACGAAGTGGTGTCGCTGGGCCAGCGCGGGTTGGATGAGCCCGACCGCACAGAGCTGCTCAAGGAAACGCTGCAGGAACTTTTCGATCGTCACGAGATCCGCGCCAAAGGCCTGGAAGCTAATGTTTGTGCCCCGAGCTACCAGTGTTTCACGAAGTTTCTGCGCACCCCCGCGGTGGAAGGATCCAAGGTGGGCCAGATCGTTCAGTACGAGGCCGCATCGCAAGTGCCGTTTCCGCTGGATGAGGTGGAGTGGGGTTTCGAGGTTATGGGCACCGCCGACACGGGCGAGCTGGATGTGATGCTCATGGCGTTACGCGAAGAGGTGATCGAGAGCCTTTCCACGGTGTGCAATGACCTCGGCATTCGGCTATCGGTTGTGGATGGCTCCCCTGCGGCCTTGCGCAATGCTTTCATGCAAAATTATGCGGAGGTGGATGGGTGTTCGCTGTTGTTGGATATCGGCGCCAAAACCACCAACGTGATCTTCATTGAGGGCGATCAATTTTTTGTGCGCAGTGTGAATTTTGGGGCGAACTCCATCACACAGGAATTTTGCAAGGAATCCGGCCTCGAATGGCAACAGGCCGAGGAATACAAGCAGGCCTACGGCTATGTGCACCTTACCAACACTGAAGAGCCAGCGGATCCTTATCAAGCGATTCTCGTGCGCACGGCACGTAATGTCATGACACGACTACACCAACAGGTGGCGCAAACTGTGCAGTACTATCGCGCCCAACAGGGTGGGCAATCACCACAGCGAATCTATCTCGCGGGCGGTGGGGCTTCCATGATTTACACGGCCGAATTTTTCATGGAGAAATTCAATCTGCCTATTGAATTTTTCAACCCATTCCGCAATATCCAAGTGGGGCCGGAGGTAGATCGCAACACCTTGGCCGGCACCGCGCATTGGCTGGGCGAATTGGCGGGCTTGGGGCTCCGTGCCACCACCGTGGGTCTGACGGAATTCAACCTCCTTCCCAAGCGAGAACGCATCAGCCGCCAAATCGAAAAACGCAGCCCCTACGCCATCGCCGCCATTTTCTGTGCCGGCCTGATCTTCTTTGTGCAGGCTGCCGCTTACAAAAAAGTTTCAAATGAAAGAGCTGCTGCAGCAGGAAAAATTGTCAATGAGGTGGAGCAGTTTATGGGTGTGGCCTCAGAGTTGGCTAATATGAGTTCGGAGAGAGCAAAGGCAGAAGAAGCTTCAAAAAAAATGGAAAGGTCCATAGAGAGTAGGTATGCATGGATTAACATAGTAAATTCTGTGCAAGACGTTTTATTGATGCTGGAGCCGAGTGTTTATATTTTAACCGAGCCCAACAAGATAATGCCAGCTACCAATACTGTTGATCAGTTGCTCCTGACGCTGAAGGAGGATGGAGTTGCTCCGAAAGGGCTAACAAATTCGGAATCTACAGCGGTTTGGATTAAATCGTTGACGCTGACGCCACCGGCTTTCGATGGCGGGGAAGGAGGAGAAGGAGGAGAGGGATTTGATGAAGAAGGAGAGATGGGGTCAAATAACCCTTTTGGCGGAAGTGGGAGGGAAGGAAAAGTTCGTTTGTGGGCTCAAATGGCTGACGATGAATCTATGGGGATGGGATCGGATATGGGTATGGAATCGGAGGCTGGGGATGAACCCCAAGGCCCTATCGATACAGTCTATCTAGCTTTGATTGCCAAGAATGTGAAGCCACGAAAAAGGCAAACTCTAAACCGTGAATACGCACAATTGGTAGCCGAGTTATTTGGTTCAAGTGATCAATTTGTGGCTGATGAAGTAAAGGTAATGGGAAGTATCCCCTTAATAAGCTCCAAAGCGCGGTGGTTTGAATTTGTATTACAGTTAAAACTTGAAAAGCCGATTGTCTTGGAGGACCGGGACCTTGAATAACAGGAGTCGTAATGAATAAAGATATAATTATTTTTTATTTAAAAAGACACGTGCTAGGAATAGTGGGTTTTGTCCTGGGTGTTGGTTTTGTGGTGGGTGGTTTTGTTTTGCTTGCCGAGGCAAAAAAGGGACTGGAAGTGTCCCAAAATAGCATGGCGAAGGCCGAGTCGGATCGTAAGACTATACAGGATAGTCAGATTCGGGTTGATTCCAAAAATTTGGAAACTTTAAGTTTGGTCATTGGGGACTTTGAGAAATTTAATAAAGAATCTGGGAAGGTCTTCAGTGCAAACAATTTGAGGCATCAGGCCCCCAACGATTTTATAAACTATTTGATTCAATCAGTTGCGGTTTTAAACCAGAAGGCAAAATCGAATTTGGTGCAAGTTCCCAGGGATATTGCGGGAGGGGATAGTATTGGGTACAGTTTCACATTTGCTTCGGTAATAAACGAGGATCCTACGGAGGATAAAATTCCAGAGCTCCAAATTCAATTAGAGCACATAAAGGAGATTGCCGACGTGTTACTGGAAGGTAGAATTCAATCGATCGAAAAAATTCAGAGAAGTCGCGTGACGTTAGAAGATTTTAAGTCGGGCGCTTCGATTAGTT
>CAJWVY010000058.1 GCA_913048135.1 uncultured Verrucomicrobiales bacterium | reverse complement strand
CTGAACGACTTAGTCTAATCTTAATTCGATACCTATATGGAAATTGCAACACAAGCAGAATTTGATGAAGTGCTTAATCGTCATCATAATATTCAATATGTAGATTTTATTTTTGCAGACTTATGCGGATATATTCGTGGAAAAAGAGTCCCAATTTTAGAGGCTCCAAAAGTTTTTAAAGAGGGTTTATTAATGCCTTTCTCAGCCTTTTATTTAGATGTTTTGGGCGGAGTTAGCAACGTAAAATCCCTAGGATGGACCGACGGAGACCCCGATGGAGTCTTGTTACCTATTAGTAAGAGCATTAAGCCCGTTCCATGGGATGATAGAATTTTACAAGTGATGATTTCGCTTGCAGACAAGCAACAGAAATGGGGAGTCATTAAAAATCCCTCTGAAGTAGATCCTCGCAACATGTTGAAAAAAATAATTAAAAAATTTGAGGGTACTGGTTGGAACCCTGTTGTTGCATTCGAGTTAGAATTTTACTTATTTGATAAGAAAAGAGATAATGAAGGCAAGCCAGTTGTTGCATTAGGCCAAGACAAAACCCAAGTTTATGGTATTGCAGATTTAGATATTTTTAGAGATTTACTGCATGAAATAAATGAAAACTGCAAAATTCACTATGCGCATGGTTTCGACCTGCCTTGCTGTCGGGTTGGTCACAACAACCCTTTCAGGAGCAGCTCAGTCCGGGCAAACGAAAACAAAAGCCAGCGGAGGACCCATGACCGTCAAAAAAGGCGGTGCAAACTCCAATGATCCCTCAGCCAGCCGCCGCGCCCTCAGGTTTTCTTATGGACAGCGAACCGGAGGCCGCCCTCTTTTGGCGAACCCCCAAGTCATGTCAGTTTATAATTCCGGCATGGTGAAGGCAATTGATTGGATTACTGACAACCAAAGCAAAGCTGGTCACTGGCCAGATTCCAAACCCCGTGTTGCTGATACCGGCTTAGCCGTTCTTTGTCTCTTGTCATATGGAGTATTACCTCAGGATAAAACCAAATATGGACAGGCAACCAAGAGCGGACTGGATTGGCTTAGCAAGCAGGTGAACTCCAAGGGTGATATGCGAGATAGCGGACGGATGTATAGCCAAGCCATAGGTGCCCTTGCCTTGTCTGAAGCATACAATTTAACTAAATCAAAGAAACTGGAAATCCCATTGAAACTCGCCGTTAATTTCCTTGTTCAGGCACAAAACCCGATTACCGGTGGATGGCGTTATACCCCATATCAAACCAAACAGGACCCAGGCGATCTATCTGTGACCGGCTGGGTAATCATGGCACTACAAAGTGCCAGCTATTCGAACCCATTGGTTTCAAAACAAACCCAAGCTAAAATGAAGCTTTTTCTTGATATGGTTTCAGCTGGAAAAAACAAAGGCCTTTACGGCTATAATAACGGGCGTCCGAAACCCAGCACGACGGCGATTGGTATGTACTGCCAACAACTAGTTGGCAAAACGACACCCTCCAGACAAAATGAATCCGCCGATTTACTACTGCAAAACTACCCGACTAATTTACACAACCACCATGCAGTTGGGTGTGGACAGTATCATTACTGGTTTTATGCAACTTCCGCTTTATTTATCCACGGAGGAAAAGACTGGCAAGACTGGGAGGATAAGTTGATGACACCGCTGCTAAAATTCCAAAATCCAGATGGGAGTTGGGATCCAGTAGGTCCTCAGGCAAAACCCACCGGCAAAGTCATAGCAACATGTTGGGCCACCATGTGCCTGTCTATTTATAATCAGGTTTTACCCATCACGAACTTGAACAAACCTGGATCTGAATCCGGAAGCGGAACTTCTCGACAATTAAACGGATCCAAAAAAACAATTATTGGGCCCCAAGAATAACAATATATTACTTTAACACAGCCAGCCGTTCGCGGCTGGCTTTTTTTGTGCTCACCAACTAAGGTCTTTCAACGTACTATTATGGAAAATCTTCCCACCATTCTCGGCACCCTGTTTATGCTTATCCTGCTGCAGGCAGTGTTAGGCTTTGACAATCTTCTCTACATTTCTCTCGAGTCCAAACGTGCACCTGAGAGAGACCAATCCCGTGTGCGCAAACTAGGAATAGGGATCGCCATGGCACTTCGGATCATACTGCTCTTTTTACTCATCTCGATGATTGAAAAATTCCAGAGCACTTGGTTTTCCCCAAGCTGGAAAGGTGTAATCGAGGGGGAATTCAACCTGCACGCCATCATTGTTCTACTGGGTGGCGCATTCATTATTTACACCGCCATGAAAGAAATCTTTCACATGATTGCGGTCGATGATTTTGAGAAAGACGGTGAAAAACGTGAGCCGGCTTCAAGTAAAAATGTAATCACAAAAATCGTGGTAATGAATTTAGTCTTCTCCTTTGACTCCATCCTAAGTGCTATCGCATTGACCTCTAAGGGAAGTGAGCAAATGCCAGGCGCCTTCTGGATCATGATGATAGCCATTCTCTCTGGTGGACTTTTGATGATTTTATTGGCCGACCGAGTCACGGAATTTTTGACACGCAACCGCATGTATGAAGTGTTGGGACTGTTTATTCTGTTTGTCGTGGGCATATTACTGGTAAGCGAGGGCGGAGAGCTGGCTAAACTAAAGTTAGGTGGTCACGAGATTCATGCCATGAGTAAAGCAACATTTTACTTTGTAATTTCCGTTCTTGTCCTTACCGAGATTGTACAAAGCCGTTATAAGAAAAAGCTGCTACAACAGAAAAAAGCGCGAGTCACATCATGACGCTTCGTGCAAGCGCCACCGGAAGCGAGATTTTTTGATTCGGAAAAAATTCTCTACTGGTTGGCGGTAGAAAGTGGTTGAGACGGCTAAGGCGTATTTGGATTTTTAAGCTCCACACGTTCCGGCAGTTTCCATGCCGTCACCCAGCGTGTGGCTTTGCGCTCGAAGCCCATTTTCTCGATCATACGCTCCTCCAAATCCGGCAGGTGCGCGGCGCCATAAAAGATCGCGAGTTTCTTTTTGCCGGCCGCCAGCTCGCGGGCCAGCACTTTGAGCGCAACCTTGTTTCGGTCGGTTAAAATCACTGAGCCCTTTTCATCATTCAACCCGGCCGTCAACCGCTCCATTTCATTAAACTGCCGGGCCAGCAGATATTTCAATTCGACCGACCGGTTGGGGTTTAAAAGGGCCCGCAGCAATTCCGCCGAGCTGATGTCCGCGCCTTTTTTATTATTGGCACGTCGGGCCATGTCCTCCTTCATGAGCTTGAACATCAGCTTAAACATACTCTCGCCGCGGGCCTCTTGACGTTTGCGAAATTGTTTCACGGTCATGTCAGCGTGCACAAAATTTTTTGCCGTGTAATCCACCTCATCCAATTGATAAGCCAGATCCAGTTGCTTCTGCATAAAGGTCTGCATCATGCCCACGCTCGAAGGCGGCCGATTTTGAAACTGCGCCGGATCCAGCTTAGCTGGCTTCACCATCTCGTACAGCACCGCGTCGTACGCTTTGAACTCCTTGTTTAACTGCTGATAATACGCCGCATCGCCAATGTGCACCGCTCCCATCAGATCCACCAAGGCTCCCGTCTCTTTGTGTTGCAGGCGAATCACACCCACTTCCAGTGCTGCGCCCTTGGCCTTTTCTTCAAAGCGCAAATACGGTTGCGCCTCGGCCGGTTTCTTGGCCGCTTCCCCGACCGGTTCAGCTGCCCAGAGTCCGATACTAATGAATCCGCATAGCCAGTATTTCACGGAGGCAATCTAGCCTCTCCGGGAAAATGTGGCAACGTCCATTGCGCCTCCGGCAAAATGAGTTATGTTGGAGAAGGCATGGATTCAGCCAAATGGTATTACCTGAAATCGGGCCGACAGCGCGGGCCTATGGATGCCGGTGATTTGCAGGGATTGCTCCAATCCGGCGCCCTCCCACCCAGCACGCTGGTTTGGACCGCTTCCCAGAAAGACTGGCTGCCCGCCCACGTCAGCACCATCCAAAACAGCCGCACCGCCACTGGAGATGGTCCGTCTGGAAAAGCGCGCTGGATCGCCTTGCTTAGCCTCTTGGCCTTAGGATTGAGCGGAGGAGGCTACTATTGGCACACCCAACGAAACTCGCCACAAGCCATCGAACCGATCGCTGAAAAGCCTGTTTTCAGAGGCAAAATGGTGATGGACACCGCACCACTGCCGCCTCTGGCCCCGCTGGATACCGCGCCACTCCCCGAAGCCCCGCCGCCATCGGCCCAACCCATAACCGTTGTCCAGCCCACCCCACAGCAGTGGCAACACAGCTACCAAACCTTGAGCGCGCAATACGCTCAATTGCAGGCCGAACTCACCCGCGTAAAGGCCAATGAATCTCGTTGGCAACAAGCCGCGCAAAATGCCCAAACCGAACAGACCCAGGTTTCCACCGGCCTACAACAAGCCAACGCCGAACTCACGCGCCTTCAACAAACGTTGGCCGCCGCCTATCAAACCAACCAAACTCTCTCGACCCAGATCAACGATCTGCAAACCCGCGCCGACCCCTTGGCCAATGCCAAGCTCGCCCAGTTAGAACGTCAGTTCCGTCAACTTCAGGAAAACCTCTCCAAGGCCACCGTTGAAAACAAGGCCCTGCAAGCCCAGTTTACCCAGGCCGCTTCGCAGGCTACCCCAAGCCCAAGCGGTCCGAACGCCCGTGAAACCGAGCTGACCCAGCAACTGGCCACTGCCCAGGCCCGAATCTCCGAATTGGAAAACTCCCTGAAAACCCAAGCCGCCGCCTCACCACAACTAACCCCCAAGGCCAATGTTGCCTCGCCCACGGATCAA
Organism: uncultured Verrucomicrobiales bacterium; assembly: GCA_913048135.1. Classification (GTDB taxonomy): domain Bacteria; phylum Verrucomicrobiota; class Verrucomicrobiia; order Limisphaerales; family UBA1100; genus UBA1100. The sequence goes on along the minus strand of CAJWVY010000058.1, from coordinate 12,606 downwards.
GCCGTGGCGCGCGTGAGCAATGTAAATCCCAAGCTCGGTTTTGTGGTTTTAACCCGCGGCTCCACGCACGGTCTGGCGAATCAAGATTCCTACCGCATCTTCAGCCGCACCGGCCAATTCCTCGGTCGGTTAAAAATCGAAAGCGCCCAACCCACCGTCTCCATCGCCCTCTTCGAGGGCTCGGGGATTGAGCAGGTAGCCCCCGGCGATTACATTCACCGCTAGGGAATGAACTAGACTTGATCTTTGCCCCGTTCCTCCTACGCTGAGGCAGAACGATGAATGAATCGGAACATTGGTTCTTTGTCCATGATGGAGAACACAGTGAAGGCGTAAGCAAAGCCACATTGCAAGGCATGATCCGCGACGGTCGACTCGGAGCAGATGTCCCGGTGTTCCGCGAAGGCATGAGCGACTGGATGCCCGCCAGCGAAATGGGCCTCGTGCCCAACGTGCCCTCCTCCGATCAATTACGCGCCGAGATCGCCCGCGATACAGTTTCCAAGAAAACCGCTCTCGCCCTCATTGCCGTCATCGTCCTCACCGTTCTCACCAGCGTAGTCGGCCTTTGGTGGCGAGGTGCTGAGCACAAAAGCGAAACCAGCGAACTTAATGCAGATTTATCCAACCTCAAAAAGCAACTGACTCAATCCCAGACTGACCTAAAAAACTACACTGGCAGCACCAACGAAACCCACCAACTCATCACCAACCTCCGCTCCGACCTCGCGGCCCTTCAACCCAAAGTCGCCAGCCTCAGCAACAACGTTGACAGCCTGAAAATAGAAAATTCCAATTACGTCTCTGGGCTCAGTTTTAAGAATGATGAAATCGAAAAACTGGCCGAACAAATCGATGAGCTCAATGGATCCCTCAAGGTGGAGCAAGCCGCCCGCCAAGCCGCTGATCGTCAAGCCGACTCCGCAAATGTAAAAATCGAAGCCGCCCGCCGTACCTTGACCAACACCATCGCCCAAGCCAAGCAGGCCACCGAGCAATTGAACAAGCAATTTCAAACCGACAAAGCCGCCCTCCAAAAACAACTCACGGACGCCGCCACTGCGCAGGAGAAATTGAATGAACAAATTCAGGCTCTGCAAGGCAATCTGGATCAGGCCAACCAGGTCATCACCAACCTCCAAGCGCAGCTCGGCCAAACCCCTATCCGCATTGGTGAACCCGGCGGCCCCAAGCCTCCCGTCGGCTCGCAACCTTTTGGGCAAATTGGCTCCGTAGACACACAGTTTAATTTTGCCGTCATCAACCGCGGCTCTGAAGATGGCGTCAAAGCCGGCGACACCTTTCGCATTGTCAGTAAGGAATCTGGCGAGTTTCTGTTGCAGCTGAAGATCGATCGCGTCCAAGCCACCATCGCCGTCGGCAGCCCCGGCACCCTAAGCGTAAATGTCCTCAAACCCGAAGACCTCGTCTACCGCGAGTAAAATTCGGGAAAGGAAGCCTCACCCCGCCCCTCTCCCTGAGGGAGAGGGAAGAAAATCAGCGTCTTCATCCAAAACCATCCCCCCCACCAACACCTCCGCATTTTTCCCCTTTCCTTGGAGAGGGTGAGAGGAAACTCCACTCCTCTCCAATCCAATTCCCCTTTGGAATTGACTTATTCACAATCATTTACTAGCTTAAATCCATGCCAAAATTCTCTGAATCGCCCTGGATTCCCATGCTCCTAAGCACCGGCATTATCCTCAGCGCCTTTGCTGGGATCACCTACGTTTTGGTCAATAAACTGGAGCCGGATTCCGCCCATGCTAAGGTCTCCCATCCGGAGAACGCAGATTCGACTCCGGAGAAAATAGATTCCACTCCGGAGAAAATAGATTCCACTTCGGAGAACGTGGATCCCACCTCGGAGAACGTGGATCCCACCTCGGAGAACACACATCCCACCTCGGAGAACACCACCCACGAAAAGGAGACTCCGCCCTGGAGCTACGAAGGCGAGCATGGCCCCGCGCATTGGGGTCAGTTTGCGCCGTTGGCCTTAAGCGGCATTCGGCAATCGCCAATTGATCTCGTGGTGGATCGCGCCCTCAACCCCCGCAATCTGGCGCCGATGAGTTTTCATTATAAAGACTCAATCATGGCCCTGAAAAACACCGGCCACACCATCCAGGCAGACTGCGATCCGGCCAATGGCGTTATCATTGACGGCCATCTTTACAACCTCCTGCATTTTCGTTTCCACGCGCGCAGCGAGCACTTGATTGATGGGCGAGATTACCCGATGGAGGTGCATTTGGTGCACGTTATCTCTGATCAACAAAACGAGGATCTGCCACCCACCCTGGCCGCCACCAAGCCCGCGCCCAAATCGCTGGCCGTGATTGGAGTCATGATTAAGGAGGGGCGCCCCAATGAATTGATCAAGGATCTTTGGACGGAAATACCCAAGGCTGGAGACGCCCCGTTGCGCTACAAGATTAAGGGCCAAAATGCCAGTGCCTTTCTGCCGCCGGCAGGGAAACGATCCTTTTTCCGTTACAACGGTTCGCTGACCACCCCGCCTTGCACCGAAAATGTGCTCTGGACTGTGATGACCGAGCCCATAGAGTTTTCCAAGAACCAGATCGATACTTTCAAGAAACTGTACCCGCGCAACAACCGGCCCGTACAGAAGACCCATCAGCGATTCGTGCTCCATTATCAGGACCGCCACCTCCCGACCGTGCCCCCAAGCCTGCCAACTCAAACGACATCTCAGCTTCGCCCGTCTCTCTCCCCCACCCCGGCTCCAACAGTAAGCCCCAGCGCGCTGCCGCTCGCTCAACCGGTGGAACCCAATGTGGAGGAACATCCGTTGGCCCCACCGCCGCTTCTGGAAATTCCCAGTGCCCCCCAACGCCCACAACTGGCCCCCTCTCAACCGGCGCCCACCACACCCATCATCGGCACCCCCATCAAACCCGATCCGAACCTCAACTAATAGGTCTCTTAACTGGATGCGCTGGAATAGGTTGGGTGATCTGTGCCCATGTCTCTCCAACCATGAGTAAAGGTATGAAACCTATTTTTCGTATTCGGGAGTCATCCCATTATCGCGTTGGATTGGTTGATTTCGCGTGTTTTTGTTTGGTTTTGAAATAGTGATTTGCATGCCCTGTGCGCTGCATCAGGCATGCCGGTTTTGAATTTATTCATAAGCTAATGTGTAAATAATTATCTTAAAACAAAGGTAACTTGGGTGACTCCGAATGTCACCACATCGCCGGGCTGCAAGGGATGCTCGCCCATCACAGTTTCCTGATTTACCACTACACCGTATCGGCTACCGAGATCCTCAACCCACACGGTGCCCTCCTGCACCCAAGCCCGGGCGTGCACTCGGGAAACACTCACATCCGGACTCAAATCCACATCCACCTGATGTTGCTCGTTGGTGCGCCCGATGGTCAGGTTGGTTTGGGAGAATGTTTGCTCAGACTTCTGGCCTTCATACCATATGGATAAATGCAGTTGGCCCGACTTGCCTTCCGATTCAATCAAGCCTGGATTGGCCAGAGGCTGATCCGTGGTTCGAGGTACAATCGTACTCCGCAATGTATCCAGTTCATCTGCCAATGCATGCCCATTGGCAAAACGTTGTGTGGAATCCATATGGCACGCCCGGCGCAACAGTTCCATGAGCCCCTGTACCATTTCGCCATCCGCCAGTTTTGCCGGAAGGTTCGGAAAGTGCCGGGGATTTTGGCCGGTAAATAATTCGTAGATCACACGCCCCATGCTGTAGACATCGGCGGCAGGATATCCCGGCCCTTCCACCGGCGCATAGCCGCGTGTTCCAGAAAAGGAAAATGAAACGCCGGAGGCCGCCACAAAACTGACGCCGGCCAGTTTGGCTTGGCCTTGGCGATAGATGATGCTCGAGGGCCGGATATCGCGATGCACGATTTCCCGATCGTGAAGATAGCCCAAAGCACGGCTAATGCGAATGGCCACCTCCAGGCATTCCTCTAACGGCAATCGGCCGCGCACCTCCAACTCCGCTGCCATGTTTCGGGCCCGGTAGGTTTTGGGATCAATGGGCGTGCGCGTATGCAAATCATCGGCCAGCTCCATGATGTAGTAATAATAGCCCGCCTCATCATCCCGGGCGACATGCAGAATATCGACCACAGCCTCGGCATCGCGGGATAGCGGTTCGTAATGGCAGATGCCCCGGAACTCGCGGTCGAATTGTTCATCATCCTCGCTCTCACGACGTTCCATGAGTTTCAACGCCACATGCTGGCCGGTCACACTGCGGCTCAGCCAAACCTGCCCATGGCGCCCGGAACCGATTCGGGCTTCCAATTGATAGCCACCAATCGAAACGCCCTCGGCCACTTCGGGTCCGCGCCAGAATTTCTTGGGCTGCGGTAATCCGCCACTCACCAAACAATGCACCTCGATCCGTTTGCGCACGCCCTTTAACGGCGGCACGCCGATGCAGACAGTTTCAAACTCCGGATAACTAGCCACATCATCATAAACCCGTTCAGACATCACAATGCCACCCACCGGCGAGAGCGGTTCCAGTCGCGCCGCAATATTAACGCCGTCGCCGAGGACATCCCCATTGATTTCCAGCACATCTCCCTGATGAATGCCGATGCGTAGGTTCAAACCATCCACCTTCGCCGTGGCTTCCTGAATGGCCACGGCACAGGTCACCGCCTTGTAGGAGCTGGCGAAGCTTAGCAACAGGCCATCACCCATTTCCTTGAGGCATTTGCCCTCGTGCGCCTCCAGCAGGGGGAGAACCAGTTCGCGTTGCTGATCCAACAGCGCCAAGGCCCGGCTTTCATCGCGTCCGGATAATTCCGTGAATCCGGAAATATCTGTAAACACTATGGCAGCGAGACGTTTCATTTGGTGGCGAAAAGGTCGCGGCCAATCTATATAAGCCCCCTCGCCTGTGCCAAGCCCAATGCATACTCAGGCACATTTGGGATTGGCCCACCACCCCGTTCGCACGGTAGACTGCCCGCATGCAGATAACGCTCAACGGCCTTCAGTTCTGGTATGACGAAGTCGCGAATTATTCCGCCGGTCAGGAACTGCTCCGCGAAGGCCGCAAGCACGGCAGCATTTATCTGTTAAAAAAGGGCGCAGTCGAGATCATCAAGCAGGGGCAACGCATCACCACCTGCAACCAGCGCGGTGATATGTTTGGCGAGGTATCCGCGCTTACCGGCGAACCCTGCACCACCACCGTCCGTGTGCTGGAGCCTTCCTCGTTTTTGGTGGTGGAAGACGCCAATTCGTTCCTCAGCCAAAACGCCCAAACCGCGCTTTCGGTTGCCAAGCTCCTTGCCCGCCGTTTGGCGGCCACTACCGAAAGTCATTCGCAACAACAGGCCTTGCTAAACAACTCCCGAGATGCCGATTCGGCTCAACCCATCCAAATGGTCCAGTGCCTCAGCAACCGGCGAATCTATTTTCAATCGCCCCTCGATCAGGAATTGATGTGGATTCATTTTCACCCGGACCACTCTCTCACCCTCTCCGGCACGGCCTCCTCTCCTATTCCCTTTGAAGCCGACGGGTTGAACATAAAATTCACCAATCCCGCCAGTGACACCGCGGCATCGCTGGCTTTTAACGAAGCCCGACTGGAGAAGGGCGATGAATTTATCCTGAATCATCAGGGCCAATCGTTGGGCACCATCATCCTAATGGTGGAATAACTATTTCCTCACTTGACCGGAGCCGTTTTCGAGCGTTTCATTTCATTATGAAAGAGGGAATCACTGCCCCACTCAACCGGCGCGCCGCCATTCATGCCGGTGCCTTGGGTTTGATGGGCCTGAGCATTAGCGACGTGGCAAGGCTCCGCGCCGAAAGTGATACACCGAGCCGCGCCAAATCAGTCATCTACGTCTTTCTTTCCGGCGGCCTAGCCCAGCACGAAAGTTTCGACATGAAGCCCGAGGCTCCCAAGGAGATTCGCGGGACATTTAACCCGATCCGAACCAAGACCCCGGGCATCCATATCTGCGAACATTTACCGCTACTCGCCCGTCAATCAGACAAATGGGCACTCCTTCGCTCCTTAACCCACCCGCATAACGAACACTCGCAAGGCCACCATGCGATGTTAACCGGGATGTCTGCAATGCCTGCGGGATTCAGTAACGCCAAGCCGCAGGATAGCGATGATCCCAGCATTGCGGCGATTGCCAACTCCCTACTCAAGCCACGAGGCCATGCGCCAACACCGGTCATGGTGATGCCCGATAAGATCGTGCATCGAACCGGCCGCACCATTCCCGGTCAGTTTGCCGGCCGAATGGGTGCAGCTCGAAACCCCTGGTTCCTAGAGTCCTCGCCTTATCATCCATTGCATTACGGCGCTTATCCAAAATACCTGTTCCATCATGCAACTGGCGCCATGAAAGATTCAGGTTTGACCTTTCAATCCCCGCAACTGGCACTTCCCCATGGATTGAACATGCGCCGTTTAAAGGACCGAATCGATTTACGACAAAGTCTGGAAACACAGACGCGCGCCATGGAAGCCGCTGCCAATCAGGAGGACTTTGACAGATATCGGCAGGCGGCCCTTTCCTTATTGGCAAACGGCAAGGCCCATGATGCGTTTGATCTTTCCAAGGCCGACCCCAAACAGATCGAACGTTATGGCGACAACAGTTTCGGCTGGTCCCTTCTCATGGCCCGCAACCTAATCGAACTGGGCGTGAACCTCGTTCAGGTCAATCTCGGGAACAACGAAACCTGGGACACCCACGGCAACGCTTGGCCCCATTTGAAGGACTACTTACTGCCGCCGATGGACTTGGCCATGAGCGCCCTATTGGACGATTTGCAATCCAGTGGGTTGCTCGATGAAACCCTCATTGTCATGGCCGGTGAATTCGGACGAACCCCGGAAATCTCCCTGCTCGAAAAGCATTACAAAGGCCCGGGCCGCGATCACTGGGGCGCGCTACAGTCTGTTCTTCTTGCCGGAGGCGGCGTCAAGGGAGGCAATGTGATCGGGGCATCTGACAAGATCGGCAAATATCCCTCAAGCAATCCGCAGAAACCTGAAAATCTCGCCGCGACAATCTATCAGGCTTTGGGAATTCCTCGTGATGCGACTTATGACGATGTCACCGGCCGACCACATCCGGTTTACAATGCCAACCCGATTGGCGGCCTGATTTAAATCGGCTTTATTTCAACACATCCAGCGGAAGGGCCAAAGTATCCGCAGCAGTGGAGAACGGTAAATCCAAAATCATCGCTGGAACACGGGCTGCTCCCCAGTCAGATTCAGAATAATTTTCACCCAGATTCCGCACCCCAGGATACGGCCCACCATGATGATGGACGTTGCGTGATTTCATCGAGGAACAGCCGCCAGCTATAATAGCTGCGATTACAAAGAGCAATATTACTAAGTGTTTTTTCATCGGGAAAAATAAAACATGTTTCACAGACCTCAAATAAAATCTGCCTTCCCCCAGAAAACCAAGCAACTAAAAAGAAATATCTTCTTTTGGCTGATTATTCACAAAGAAGGAGATGATTGATCATTCCCTTTTTTTATGCATATTGACGTTAGACACCACCTAATTAATAACCATGAAAAACACAACCCTACTCACACTCCTCACACTAACCCTTTGCGTCTTTGGGGCAGAAAAGGAAGACAAAGAAAAAAACATCGCCGCATCTGAACTCACCGAAGCTGCTTGGCGAGCCAACTTGAAACGGAAGCCGGAGGAGATTCTTAAACAAACAGAAAAATGCATAAAACTCTTTGAAAAAGAAGCTCTTAAGATGCAAAAAACTCTCAAGGCTCCAATTTCCACTGGCGGGAATCAGGGCTTGAACCGCGAGGCCGTTCAAGCCCAGTGGGCTTTGAACGAGGTAGGCACCTGTTATTTTCTACAAGGCAAAGCCTATGAACAATTAAAGAAACCGGAACTAGCTCTTGAATCATACCGTAAACTGGTAAACGAACTCCCGTATGCGCAATGCTGGGATCCAGGTGGATGGTTTTGGAAACCTGCCAAGGCAGCCCAGAAACGGATTGCCGCTCTGGAAAACAAAAAGCCCTAAAGTCAAAAAAAGCGCAAAGATGGAGTTCCCTTCCACGTGCGGGGTGATGTTTCTCTCTGGAGTCACGCTTTTCCCTGGCGAGAAATTGCCCCTAAGAATTTTTGAGCCTCGCTACCGGGAAATGCTCAACCAAGCATTGATCGGCAGTAGGATGTTTGCTGTAGCCACTGAATACCGCGGAACAGATCAGCCTGTCGTGGGACTGGGTTTAATTAAATCCAGTCAGGAGCAACCTGATGGCACGTCGCTGCTGCTCTTGGAAGGGGTTGGCAGGATTCGTCTCCTTAAGGAAATAGAGACAGGCTCATATCCTCATTATGCCATCGAACCGGTTCATACCATCTTTGATCTACTTGAAACTGATGAGATGACTCGGGAGCTTCTACTTAATCTATGTATCCCCTACACTCCAGAAGAGAAAACACCGATTCTCGAGTTTTTGAGAGAAATAGAAACGTTGGACATGCTAGCTGACCAAATAAGCGCGTTTTATGTAGAGTCCGGTGAAGAGAGGATTAATCTATTACAATGCGCGAGCTTACAAGAACGAGTAGATCGTCTAATCAGATTACTGTCAATTTGAGGTGCAACGTTATATTAGGATTAACATTAACGACCCATCCACATTCGAAGTTTTCCCCGCCTATTATATCAGTAAAGCCATTGTGCTAGTGCTCGGCCTCGGTGTAATGACTTACGCCTATTTTAAAAAATAGAAAGTCTTACTAGATTCAAGGATCCTATTTTCTAAATAAAGGAATAAAATGATTCAGGATCGCCTCCAAAGGTTTTCCTATCTGCCCCTTGTTATGGGATGTCGCTACGGCGACCAGATTTAGCTCAGGGAAAGCTGACATATACTGCCCCCCTGCTCCAATGCCGCTGATAAAGTTCACGGACTTCGAGCGTTTCTTACGGTTATGGAAAAAATAAAAATACCCTTCGCCTTTGTCTCGATCCAATATGAGCTTGGCATATCCCGGGTGCAACAACTGCTGATCATGATATTTTCCACCCTGCAGCACGGTGATCCCCAGCTTGAGTAAGGTCCGCGAGGTAAGGCTACTCCCCGCCCCAGCTTTTGGTAATCCGCAGCCGTGCTCGCTCCAGAGATAAGGATCACCTACCACTCGATCAATGAGTTCCTTATGAATAAAATCCTGCACGCGACCCGGCACACGTTGATCAAGCACCATCATCACCAGCAATGGATCCGTCCCCGTATATTTATATTGCTTACTCCGCTGAGTGACCGGAGCCGTGTTCTCAAACAGTTTCTGAAAAAACGCCTGCCCCTGAAAGCGCGCCGCCAACTGGGGCTCGACCGTCCGATCCTTGAACCGCAGCCCGGACTTCATCATCAACACATCCCGCAGGGTAATGGTCTCCACTCCGGGCTGAATGGTCTTACGGTTAATCGCAGGCATAAACTCTATCACCGGCCGGTCCAGATCGGACAATTTCAAGTGTCCCAACTGCAACGCGCGCCCGAGCGCCATGGACGTGAGGGTTTTGGTGATGGACATCGCATAGTGCGGCGCATCCACCCGCCCCCGGCGCGCGTACATCTCAAAAACCATTTTGCCGTCCTTCCAAATTAGCAGGCTGTCCAGATTGGCAAATTGCCCGTTTGCATCCGCCTTCCGCAAGGCCTCGATGGCTTGAGCACTGCCTGGAAGCGCCAATCGGCCAACCCGTAATCCGTCCTTCAAATCCGCCGGGCTCGAACTGATGTAGGCCCGCGGAAGATTGGGGACGGTTGCCTGTTGTTTAAAATCAAGCGTCGCAGCCGGCATGGTCTTCGGCAACACCGGCGGCACAGCCCATAAACCGGCCTCAGCCAAATGCAACAAGATGAAAAGATGGGGGAATCTCAATGGAAAATCTCGGAACACGGCCCCGACTCTACCTGCCTGCGGATTTGTCAGGCAAGACAGCAGTCTCACCAATCAGCGCATTTGGCGATTGGATCACGCCGCAAGACCCTTCATCCTTCCGCGCATGTTTCCAGTAACCATCAATGAAGCCCAGTTGGACTGGCAAGCCGGCCCGTACGATGGCGTGCAATTAAAAATCCTCAATCGGGACGAAGCCACCGGTGGCGTCACGGTGCTGCGGAAATTTGAAAAAGGCACCATCGTGCCTGCGCATATTCATCCCAAAGCCAACGAGACCGCCTACATCCTGGAAGGTCAATGGGAGGAAAGCGGCACGACCTATTCGCCGGGCACCCTTTTTTACGCCCCGCAAGGCGAACCCCACGGCCCGCACATCGCCCGCACCGACGTGATCAGCCTGACAATCTTTGACGGCCCGCTTACAGTGAAGCCAGTTGAATAGATGCCATGGTGATGTTCAGCAGTCCGATGAGGAGGCCATGAAACTCTCTTTCAGCCAAAACCTTGCGGAGTCCCAGTGATTCGCTGACAATCAATCATGCTTCGTTCGTTACTGTTCGCCGTCTGCATCGTGTCCTTAAACTGGACGGCCCATTCGGAACAACTCCTTCGAGTTCTGGACGCGAAGGTGTATCACCTCGGCACGCCCGGATTTCCTGAATGGGAGGAATTCGCCAATAGCCAGGCCCATGGTCGGCGGCTGGATATTCAGTTCAACGCCGAACCGAACGCCACACCGCAAACCCTGTTCATCCGCCAACGCCAAGCCAAAGCCCGCTGGAACGTCCTGCTAAACAACCAGCGCCTCGGTAGCCTGCTGAACATTGATTCCAAGCTGGTACATTCCCTCCCGATTCCTGCCGGCAAACTGAAAGCGGGGACTAACACGCTTTCCATCGTCGCTCCCAAAACCATCGACGATATCGAAGTGGGGCCTATTTCTCTGACCGCTCTCTCGGAAGCCAAACTATTTTCCGCGCCTCTCAACGTCAGTGTCACTGATAAAACCACCGGCCGACCCACGCCTTCCCGAATCACCATTGTGGATGCCCACGGCGCACTAGCAGCACTCAGCCCGGCTCCTGATCAGCGCCTAGCCCACCGTCCCGGCGTTGTATACACTGGTGGCGATCGCGTCCGCCTGAATTTGTTGCCCGGTCAATACACGGTCTACGCTTCCCGCGGGTTTGAGTACAGCGTAGCCAAGACCACAATCAACGCACGCACCGGTGCACCAACGAATATCCAGCTCTCCCTGAGGCGGGAAGTACCCACGCCGGGCTTGGTCGCCACCGACACCCACATCCACACGCTCACCCGGAGCGGTCATGGCGATTCCACCGAACATGAACGCATGTACACCATCGCCGGAGAGGGCATCGAGTTCGCCGTGGCCACCGACCATAATCATCACGCCGACTACCGGCCCGTGCAAAAATCCACCGAGACTTCCGCCTATTTCACCGCCGTCACCGGCAACGAGGTCACGACCGCGACCGGCCACTTCAACGCCTTCCCCATCACCCCGACTAGCCCTGTGCCCGATGCGAAATTGACGGACTGGACGCAGCTCATGAAAGAAATCCGCGCCACCCCCGGCGTCCGGGTTGTGGTGCTGAACCATCCGAGAAACACCCACAGCGGGTTCAGCCCTGTGGCTCCCGAACATTTCAACCGCGTCACTGGACGCAACCTGTATGGCGACCCTTACCGCTTTGACGCCATGGAGGTGGTGACTTCAGCCGCCATGCAATCCGATTACATGGCGCCCTATCGGGACTGGTTTGCGATGCTCAATTGGGGGCACGCCATCACCGGCGTGGGCTCTAGCGACTCCCATGACGTTAGCCGCTTCATCCTCGGCCAGGCCCGCACCTATGTGGAATGCCCCGACACGCATCCGGATAAAATCAACATCACCAAAGCCTGCGAAAGTTTCCGAAACATGAGGGCCTACATCAGCATGGGCCTACTGGTTCACATGCAGGTGGATGATCGGTATCGCCCCGGGGATATCAATGCCGGTTCGAACAAGGAAATGAAAATTCACACCCGCGTCCTAGGGCCTTCCTGGGTCCGGGCCGACCAACTGGAACTCTTCGCCAACGGCCACCGCATCCTCACCCGCGACCTCCGCCCCACCGCCAAGATCGAAAAAGCCAACCTCACTTTCACCCTTCCTCGACCGGCCCACGACACCCATCTCATCGCCATCGCCACCGGCCCGGGCATCACCGAACCTTTCTGGGAAAGCCCGCGTCCGTACGTGCCCACCACTCCCAAGTACACCCCCAGAGTCCAAGGCGCCACCAACCCCATTTTCATCGATGGCAATGGAGACGGAAAATACAACGCCCCACGCGCACAAGCCCAACAACTCCTCACCCGGCACGCCCGTGATTTGAATGCCCTGTTCAACGACCTTGCCAAATACGATCAGGCCGTCGCCGCTCAAGCTGCCGCGCTCCTCCATCAAGCCGGACACAATCTGAACACCCCAACCCTACGCCGCCACTGGACCCGCACCCCATCAACCCAAGCCGGAATCACCGCCTATCTGGGCACCATGAAGAGTAAACCGGACAACTCCGGGTATTGAGAAATCAAAGAAAGAAGAAAAATGGTGGAGGCGGCGGGAATTGAA
>CAJWVY010000057.1 GCA_913048135.1 uncultured Verrucomicrobiales bacterium | reverse complement strand
ACTGGCTACGATGCTGACCGGCTTGTACCCGCACCAACACGGCATCACTGGAAACGATCCTGTCCGCGGGCAAAAGCGCGCCGATTGGATTGAGCCGTTTTTCGAAAAGCCGCAGCTGCCCAGGCAGCTTGCCGATGCCGGTTACCTGACCTTGCACACAGGCAAGTACTGGATGAGCCATCCGAAGCGTGTTGGCTTCACCGACGACATGGGCTCCACCGGCCGCCACGGCGGACAGGCCCTTTCCATCGGCCGCAAGTCCATGAAGCCAATCTACGATTTCATCGACAAGGCGCAACGACAGAAAAAACCATTCTTTGTTTGGTACGCCCCCTTCCTGCCGCATACCCCGCACAATCCGCCGGAGCGGCTGCTCAAAAAATACGCTGCCATCAAGAATCCAGCCAAGGCCAAGTATATAGCCATGATCGAGTGGCTTGACGAAACCTGCGGCGATCTGATGGAGCAACTCAACAAAAAGGGAGTCGCCGACAACACGCTTGTACTCTACCTCGCCGACAACGGCTGGAACGAATACGGCAAAGCGCATCCCTATGAAAACGGCGTACGCACCCCGGTCATCGCGCATTGGCCCAGCAAAATAAAACCACGCAAGGATGAGCACCAACTAGTATCCAACATCGACGTGGTTCCTACGATCCTCACTGCGGCCGGCGTAAAGCCTCCGCCCTCCTTACCCGGCGTCAATCTGCTCAACCAACAAGCGGTGGCCCAGCGCGAGACACTGTTCCTCTCAAACTTCGCCCACAACATGGTCTCCGCCACTGAACCGGAAAAGAGTCTCTGGACCCAATCCTGCATCACCGGCAAATGGAAACTCGTTGCCTGGATCAAAAATCCACCGAAAATTAAGCCCTGGGGCGGTGGCCATCGCAAAAAAACAGGTGCGGATTTAGAACTCTTTGATCTCCAGGCCGATCCACATGAAACCAAGAATCTGGCACAAGCCCACCCCGAAGTCGTTCAGGATCTCCTCACCCGTATCAACGGCTGGTGGAAGGTGGATTAATTAACGCCGGCAGCGGATAAAACCCGTTAAAGTTCCACACGCGCGCCGTCTTGTTTGGCAGACTCGAGACAGGCCATCATAACCTGTTGGGTTTGCAGGGTGATCTCACCCCACTTGGGATCAGTCTCACCGCTGAGGACAAGGTCGCCGAAGTTTCGGAAGAGATTGGCTTCCTGCGCGGTTGGATGGGCATTGGCGTGCTCCTTGACGGACACAATGCGGTCGCGCTGTTCCATGTTGAAATCGCACACGTGCTGATTGCTCTCGGTGTTGCTTACGGTGTACTTCGCCTCGGAGCCAAAGAACGGCACCACGAAATCATCCACCCGCAGTGTGCCGTCTGTGCCGCACACGTGGGCCCATTGCTGGTTGGCGGTAATGAAGGAGCAGTAGTAGCTGGCTGTGACGTCGTTCTCATAGAAGAGTTCGCCGGAAAATTCCACAGGCACCTGATCGGGGCTGTCGCCACGCGCGGCACCACGGATCATGCGGCCGCTCACGGCCTTGGGCATGGCGTATTCCATGGTCCAGAGATTAAACCGGATGTTGTACCAACCGAGATCGCCCAAGCAACCGAGCGGCTCGAGATCGCTGTGCATGCGAATGTTGCCGGAGACAAAATCGTCGCCTCCATTAAAGCTGAACGCCGAATGAATACGGCGCACTTCGCCGATGCTGCCGTCGGTCAATGTCTCGCGCAGCGCATCCAGCCGTTTGCTATGCATGAACATCACGCCGTCCATGAACTGCACACCGGCCTCGTTGCAGGCGGCGAGTTGCGCCTCAGTCTCGGCCACATCGATGCCGCAGGGTTTCTCGCACATCACGTGCTTGCCGGCTTGCGCGGCCTTGATCACCCATTCGGACCGTACACCGGTGGGCAGCGGAATATACACGGCGTCAATGTCGTCGCGTGCGAGCAGAGCGTCGTAGCCTTCCACCGCCTCGGCTCCATTGGCTGATGATGGCATCGGGACATGCGCGGAGCATTCATCGATCCAAGCCTGCGCCTTGGCTTTATCTCGGCTGGCCACGGCCACAATCTCGCCATTGCCGGACAACGCAACCGATTGCCAGTTCTTCATCCCGATCCAAGCGGCACTCAGGAAACCCCAACGACATTTTTTCTCGCTCATAATAAAAGTAAATCGGCGGCGACTCTCCCTGTGAGAGGCGGGTTTGGCAAGTGATTTGGCTAGGCATGCATCACTTGGCCGCCGTCGATGTTAATTGTTTGGCCGGTGATATTGTGGGCGTGGGGCGAGGCGAGATAGGCGGCCATGGCGCCGAATTCGGGGGGTTGCTGCCAGCGACCGAGGGGCGCGATAGTCTTGATCTTATCCGCGGCCCAGTCCTCGTAGCTCTGGCGCTCTTCCTCGGGCAGTTGCTCCTGGCCGGCGGCCCAGACCGATTCATTGAGCGGCGTTTTCACCATGCCGGGCGAGAGGCAATTGGCGCGCACGTTGAAAGGCGCCAAATCCTTGGCCATGACTTGCATGAAATTGATGACCGCCGCCTTGGTCGCGCTATAGGGCGGATCGGTGGGCGATCCAGTCTGGGCGGCCACCGAGGTGAGAAATAGAAATGTCCCCTCGCCCGCCGCGCGCAGGCCCGGTGCAAACGCGTGCGCAGTATGCACCATGCCCATGACATTCACCTCCAGCACCCGCGGCCAATCCGCCGGTTCGAGGTTCCAAAATGGAAATCCAAACTTGCCCGAGCCGATACCGGCCGCGCAGATCACATGCCGCACGCCGCCGAGGGTTTCCTCAAACTGCCTCGCGGCAGATTGCACACTCTCGGAATCGGCAATGTCGCCCACCACATATTCCACCTCCAATTCCACTGGCCATTTACTGCAGCGCAGGCTGCGATCGAACACGCCCACGCACGCGCCTTCCGCCGCAAACGTCGCGGCAATCGCGCGCCCAATCCCGCTGCCGCCGCCGAGCACCACCACGCCTTGGTTTGTGAGCTGGAGATCCATGCGCGGAGTGTTAATCAACCGGTTGCAGGTCGCAATGTTCGATGAGTTGATTGCGGAGGGTTTCGATCTCGGGTTCGGTGTAGGCTGGGCCTTCAGGCAGGTTGCCCCAAACTGGCTGGGGCCAGCAGGCGTCCTCGGGAGTGCGACCGACGATGTGCAGGTGCAGTTGCGGCACGAGATTCCCAATCGCGCCGAAATTGACCTTGGGAAAGTTACGCTCGTTTTTCAGGAAGACCGACAAGGCCCGGCCATCGGCCATGATTGAGTTGAGTTGGGCCTCAGGCAAATCCAGCAGATCGGCGGCCTCCGTTTCGGGCACGAGAATGAACCACGTCACCGCAGCATTGCGATGGAGCAGCAGACGGCCGCCGGTGAGTTTGCCGAGCGGGTGGCAATCGGTCTGGAGTTGGGGATGCAGCGTGAACACGCGAAGGTTGTACCGCGCGCGCCCGCGCTTGCCAAGGGGCCGGCCAACGGAGAGGATGGCGGACGTGATGGATCGGCGGATTATTTTGGCATGCACCACGGCCGCACTGGCGATGGGAACAGAGACCAACAATGCTAAATCGGTCGCCTACGCGCACACACAATTGAAAATTTAAATGATGATTCGCAAACTCCTTCCCCTGCTGCTGGCCCCGTTGTGGTTGGCGGCTGAAGACTGGCCGCACTTTCGCGGGCCACAGCACGACGGCATTTCACGCGAAAAAAACTGGCAAACCGACTGGCCGGAGACTGGGCCGAAGCGATTGTGGGAGGCGCAGGTTGGCATTGGATTTTCATCGATGGCCGTGGCGGAAGGACGCCTGTATACGCTGGGGCACAACGAAGGTGCCGACACGCTGTACTGTCTCGACGCCAAGACCGGCCGCAAGCAGTGGAGTTACTCGTGGTTGTCGAACATCGGTGCCAAGTTTTACATCGGCGGTCCGGGCAGCACGCCCACGGTGACTGACGGTCGCGTTTATGTGGCCGGCAAATGGGGCGAGGTGAGCTGCTTGGTGCCGCATCCAAAAAACGCTGGCGAAGGTCAGGTGCTCTGGGCGCGGCATCTCGCCAAGGAGGATCAGGTGCGCGTCCCGACCTGGGGCTTCAACGGGTCACCGCTCGTACTAGGCGACCGTCTTCTGCTCAATGCCGGTTCGGCCGGCGTGGCGTTGGATTTGAAAACCGGCAAGACACTTTGGAAATCCGCCGACGGTGAGGCCGGCTACGCCACGCCGCAGCCCGTGATGCTGGGCGGTCAGCCGCACGTGATCGTGAGTAGCGACCGCGCCTATTCGGCGGTGAAGGTGGCCGATGGCCAGGAAGCCTGGAGCCTACGTTGGTTTACTCGGTACGGCGTGAATGCGGCCGATGCCATTGTAGATGGCGATCAGGTGTTTGTGGGCAGTGGATACCGGAAAGGCTGTGGCCTATACAAAATCGGAGCCGAGCTGACGGAGGTTTGGAAGAATAAAAATTTGTCCACGCAAATGAATGCCGCGGTGAAGATCGGCGATCATTTGTACGGCTTCGATGGCGACAGCGGTGGCCCGGGCAAACTGCGCTGCGTGAGCTGGAAGACCGGCGAAGTGGTTTGGGAACACGCCACCGGGTTCGGCGCTTTGACCGCCGCCGATGATCGCTTGATAGTGCTCACCGGTACGGGGGCCTTGATGACCGCCCCAGCCACGCCCAAGGGATTCAAGCCCTCCGGCCGCACGCGCGTGCTGGACAAGGATTGCTGGACCGCCCCGGTGCTGGCCAACGGCCTGTTGTACTGCCGCAATTCCAAGGGCCATTTGGTTTGCCTCGATCTGCGACGCGGTCAATAATCGCCGCTTTCCTGTCATGCAAGCTTCCCGTCGTCGTTTCCTAAAAACCTCCGCGGCCGCCACGGCGGCTTCCTTTGCCGCCACGCCGTTATTGGCGGCTCCCGGCAAAAAATATCGCACGGCGATCATCGGAGCGGGCTGGTGGGGTATGAACATTTTGCGCGACGCGATGGCGCACGGCCAGTGCAAGGTGGTGGGCATCTGCGACGTGAGCGAGCAGACGCGCGAGGTAAGCGCCGAGGAGATCACCGATCTCAACGGCGATCAGCCGCGCAAGTACAATGACTTTCGCGAGATGCTCGGCAAGGAGAAGCCGGAGATTGTGATTATCGCCACGCCCGACCACTGGCACGCACTGCCGGCGATTGCGGCGATTGAAGCAGGCGCCCATGTGTTCCTTGAGAAACCCACCGCGCACACGGTGGAAGAAAGCCGCGCCATTCTCAACGCCGCACGGGCGGCCAAACGCGTGGTGCAGGTGGGCCTGCATCGGCGTATTGGGCCGCATCATGTGGAGGCGATGAAGTTTTTGAAATCCGGCAAAGTCGGCAAGGTGGGTCAGGTCCGGTTGTTCGTAACCGGCGGCGGTGGCAAAGAGGAGCCCACGCCGAACAGTCCCGCGCCGGTGGGAATGGACTGGGATCTCTGGTGTGGCCCGGCGCCCAAGCGGCCGTTCAATCGTCGGCTGCATCCGGGCGGTTGGCGCCATTTTCTTGATTACGCCAACGGCACCCTCGGCGACTGGGGCGTGCATTGGCTCGACCAAATTACGTGGTGGAGTGATGAGAAATTCCCCAAGCGCGTTTTTTCCAGCGGTGGCCGACCGGTGCGCGGCGCTGCGGTGAATAACGGCGAGGCAATGACCAGCGACACCCCCGACTCGCAGGTGGCCATTTATGATTACGAAGACTTCACCGTTACATGGGAACATCGGCGCTTCGCAATGAATGCCACCGAACACCACCGTTACGGCGCTTACTTTTATGGCACCGAAGGCATTCTGCACATCGGCTGGCGCGATGGTTGGACATTTTATCCGGCGAAGAAAAACGGAATGAAAGCCCACGGCGATCCGCGCTTTGATAACGAACGCGACGGCCATAACCTCCCGCCGCTCTGGGCGGATTTCATGAAGGCGATCGCCGATCCCAAGCACACGCCAGCAGCGGACATTGAGCCGGCGCACCGTTCCTCTGTGCTGCCGATGCTCGGCATGATTTCCTATCGCCTCGGTCGGAGCCTCCAATGGGACGGCGACAAGGAACAAATCCTCAACGACCAGGAAGCCAATCAACTTCTCCGGCGCGATTACCGCAATCCGTGGGTTTACCCGAAAGTTTAAAATGAAAACACACCTCCTTCTCCTGATGGTTGCCTGGTGATGCCGGCGTTTAGCGCGCATTACTCACTGGTGAAATTCTGGGCCTCCGTGCCCACCTACGAAAAACAGATCGGCAACATCCACGGTGACATCGCCGTCAGTTCCAAGAACAAAGTGTACGTCAGCGTGCAGGGCGGTTCGAAAGCCGGTGTGCAGATGTACGACAACAAGGGAAACCACCTCCGCAACGTGCCCAATGCGCCAACCGATTTTCACGGGTTCGTGATTCGCAAAACCAAAAGCGGCGAAACGGCCACCAACAAACTTCCGCCCGCCAAGTGGGGCCTCAGCTATTTCTCCGCCTCGCACCGTGTGAGGTTCAACTCAGCCGGCGATCTATTCGTCGCCGAATACACCGTGTTCGGCCGAACCCACAGGTTTAACGTGAAGCAATAAGGCGCTCAGCCAAAGCGCTGTGCACGCGCTCGATCACGCCCGGCCAATCGCCGGGCGTTTTTTGGCGTAACAAACGGGCGGAGGGATACCAGGGACTGTCTGCACGCGCCAACATCCAACGCCAGTCCGGCACATGCGGGATCAGCACCCACACGGGTTTCCCCATAGCCCCGGCCAAATGAGCCACGGCAGTGTCCACCGCAATCACCAAATCCAACGCCGCCACGCACGCCGCGGTATCCGCAAAATCAGAAATATGATCGCGCAAATCTTTCATGCGCGCATCCGCCGGCGCCCGATCCACTGCCAAACTAAACGCGCAAATCCCCGGCACATTCAATAACGCGGCAAGATGCTCGGCCGGCATCGAGCGTTGCGCATCGTTTTCGTGCCCGGCACTTCCGGACCATGCAAAGCCAACCTTCAGGCCTTCGCCCGTCATGTGCGCAGCCGGTTGCGCTTTGAGGTAAGGTGCCGCCGGCAGTGATTCCAAGGTGGTGCCCAACCGATGCGGCAGACTCATCAAGGGACACCAAGCCGCGCAATTTGTGGGCTTGGAATCCGGAGAAATCCATTCCTCCACACCTTCAACCTCACTTAGCAATCGCCGCAGTGTCTCCGCCCCCTGCAACACGACTTCCACGCCCGCCCTGGCTACTTCCGGAATAAAGCGCGCAAACTGAATGGCGTCTCCGTGGCCTTGTTCGGTTTGCACCAACAACCGGCCACCATCCAATGGTTGCCCATCCCACAACGGCAAACTGCTGTGTTTGGACGAGACGAAGATTGGATTGGCTGTCTGCCATCGTGCCTCGTACTGAGCGAAGCCTTCCGCGTAATCGCCCATGCACAATTGCACCATGCCCAAGTTGTAACGAGCATCGGCATGGGCGGGATCACGGGTTAACACCTCCTGATAAGCGCGTTGGGCCGAGGCCATATCACCCTGCCTTTGATGCAAAACGCCCCGATTAATCCAGGCATTGGTCAAGTTCGGCTGTTGCTCCAATAGCACATTCGATACCTGCATGGCTTTCTCGTAGCGGCGAGCTTGGGTCAGGGTGGCCACGAGATTGTTAAGCCCGGAAGGATGGCCTGGATGCCGTTTGAGAAAACCGGTCTGCACCTCAATCGCCTCTTCCAGCCGGCGCGCCTCGCGCAGGGCATCGCCCTGATTCAGGGCGGCATCCTGATGATCGGGCTCAAGCTGAAGTGCCGTTGCATAATGGTCCACCGCCGCATCGGGTTCTCCCAACTCCTGCGCCACCAACCCAAGGTTGTAATGCGCCAGAGCCAGGGTCGGCCGCAACCTAACGGCCGCCAGCCAAGCCGCTTGGGCCTTGGCGCGTTGCCCCAGTGCGTATTGGGCATTACCCAGATTGTAGTGGACCTCCGCCTGATTCGGCGAATGACTCAGGCAGGTTTGATAGGCCTCCACAGCCGCGGTTAAATTGCCCTGTTCAAATTCCACAATGCCCAAATCGTACCAAGCATCCCCCAAGGCTGGGTGCTTGGCCAATGCCTGCTGCAACAAGGTGTGCGCCTGTGACCAATCGCCTTGCTGCAACGCCACGACGCCCATGAGATGTAGCTTGGCCGCCTCCCCTTCGGTGCCCTGGGTGCTGACCATTTTCTCAACCAGAGTGGTGGTGGATCGCCCGGGCACCAGCGACATCAGGCAAATGCGGCCACCGGCCGATTCCACCGCGCGCCGTTCATCAGCATCCAACGTTTCCAGCGTATAGTCACCGCCCTTCACATAAACATCCGGTTGCGCCAATTGAAGAAACTGCGTGGCGCGTTTGTCTTCAAACACGCACACGCCATCCACAAATCCCAAGGCCGCCAGCAGCACGGCCCGATCCAGCGCCGGATTGATCGGCCGGCTGGGCCCTTTCAATTCGCGCACCGAAGCATCGCCATTGAGGCCCACCAACAAAACATCCGCCTCGGCCCGGGCATCCTGTAAATAAAGCACATGCCCAGTGTGCAGCAGATCAAAACAGCCGTTGGTCACCGCCAACCGTTTGCCTGCTTGGCGCAAGGATTCCCTCCAGGCTGGCAGGGTCTCCATTGAGAGGATTTTTCCGCGACAATCCACGAGGCCAGCCTGCCGCGCATTGCGCTTTGCGCCAAGCTTGTCTTTCTCACGACCCCTGCTTACCGTGCGGCACACGCTTTTCACAATGTTACCCGGAATCAAACTATTCGAACTCACCAATCGCGTGGCAATCATCACCGGCGGCTCCAAAGGATTGGGTGAGGCGATGGGCGCCGGTCTGGCTAGTGCTGGAGCAAACCTCATGCTCGTCAGTCGCAATGCCGAGGAAGCCCAAGCCACCGCGGACAAAATCGCCGCCGAATACGGCTGCAAGGCGATAGGGTTCGCTGCCGATGTGTCCAAACAGGCCGACATGGAGGCCATGGTCGCCAAGTGCTTGGAGGAATTTGGCCGGATCGATATCCTTGTAAATAGCGCGGGTATCAACATCCGCGGGCCGATCGATGAGGTTAGCTACGAGGAATTTGCCGAGGTGCAGCGCATCAATGTGGACGGCACCTGGCTCGCCTGCCGCGCGGTTTTGCCGCACATGAAAGAGAACCAGTACGGCCGCATCATCAACCTCGCCAGCGCGCTGGGCCTCGTGGCGATCGCCAACCGCACGCCTTATTGTAGCAGCAAAGGCGGCGCGGTGATGCTCACCCGTTCATTGGCCATGGAACTGGCCGAGGAAGGCATCACCGTCAACGCCATCTGCCCCGGCCCGTTTCTTACGCCGATGAACGTGCCCATTGCGGATACGGAAGAGGGCAAGAAATTCATCGTGGGCGCTACCGCGCTCAAGCGTTGGGGGGATCTGAAGGAAATTCAGGGCGCGGCCATTTACCTCGCAAGCGACGCGGCCAGCTATACCACCGGTGCCATGCTCAGCGTCGACGGCGGCTGGACGGCGCAGTAGCATCCGTCTAGGACTGCTATTTCAAACACGCAAAACGCGCGGGTGAATGCAGTGGGTCAGTTGAATGACCAAACCTTCGAGCAACTCGCCGGTCACCTCTATTGCAGGGTTGAATAACCGGCCAATTTCAGGCATCCAAATGCCGCCATGTCATCGTTCCTGCACAGCAGCATCGCCGTTGCCGCCCTTGGGTTGGCGACCACTGCTGGCATGCTGTTCGCCGCCGATCGCACGGGCGAACAAATCTATCGCGCCCAATGCGTCAAATGCCACGGCGCGGCCGGTGAAGGCACCAAGAAATACGATGAATCCTTGACCGGCGATTGGTCGCTGCAGAAGTTAACTGCGGAGATTGAGAAGACGATGCCGGACGGGAAGGCAGAGTTATGCGTGGGCGAGGATGCGGCGAAGGTGGCCAAGTATATTTACGACGCCTTCTACTCGCCGGACGCGCAGGCGCGCAACCAGCCGGCGCGGGTGATGGTCAGCCGACTCACTCGCCGGCAGTACGAGGAGAGCATCGCGGATTTGATGGGGGAATTTCTCGGGCGTACGAACACCTTCGATGAACAGCGCGGCCTCACCGGCACGTGGTACAAAACGCGCGGCTACAACAACAAACAAAAGGCCTTTGATCGCGTGGAAGGCCCGGTGGATTTCGACTGGGGCTCAGGCGCACCGGAGGGCGAAGGCTTCAAGGCGCAGGAATTTTCCACGCGCTGGCGGGGCTCCATTTTCACGACCGAGACGGGCACGTATGAATTCATCGTCAAAACCGAGAACGGCATCAAGCTGTGGGTCAATAGTGAGCAGCCAATTCTCGATGCGTGGGTCAGTGACGGTCAATTAAAGGAGCATCGCATTTCCTTGCGTCTGCTGGGCGGTCGTGCGGTGCCGATTGCGCTGGATTTTTTCAAATGGAAAGACAAGCGCGCCTCGATCGAGCTGCGCTGGAAACCGCCGCACGGCGTGGAGGAAATCATTCCGCGCAGCCAGTTCATGCCCAAGCAATCGGCGCGCGTGTTCACGGTGCAAACGCCGTTACCGCCGGATGACAGCAGCCACGGGTTTGCGCGCGGCATCTCCGTTTCCAAGGCATGGGACGAGGCCACCACGCGCGGCGCGTTGGACACCGCGGCAAAGGTGGTGCACCGCATTGATCGACTGGCCGGCACGCGCGAAGACGATCCGCAACGCCGGGACAAGGTGCGCGCCTTTGCCGCCCGATTCGTGGCCGCCGCCTTTCGCCGGCCCTTGACGGAGGCGCAGCGCAAGGTGTTTGTAGATGCCTTTTTCGCCAACGATTCCTCGCCGGCCGATGCGCTGAAACGCACGGTCATTCTCGCGCTGAAATCGCCGCGCTTTTTGTATCCGGACCTGCATTCCCCCGAGCCGGATGCCCACCAAATTGCCGCGCGCCTGGCCTTGCTGTTGTGGGATTCGGTGCCTGATCGGTCACTCCAAGTAGCCATCCAATCTGGCAATCTGAAAACACCAAACCACGTTCGTGCGCAAGCCAACCGCATGATGCGCGATCCGCGCGCCCGCGCAAAGCTGCAGCACTTTTTCCAACACTGGCTGGAACTGGACAAGGCCAACGCCATCGATAAAAACACGGAAGCCTTTCCGGAATTTAACCAGCACGTTGTGGCAGACCTGCGCCAATCGCTCCGGCTCTTTCTGGACGAGACCATGTGGAGCGGCTCGGGCGACTACCGCGACCTACTCAAGGCCGATCACCTGTACCTGAATGATCGGCTCGGTAAATTTTATGGAACCGAAGTGACCTCCGACGGGTTTGAAAAAATTTCGATGGGGCCCAACCGCCGCGCGGGCGTGCTCACCCATCCGCTGTTGCTCGCGCAGTTTGCCTATGCGGACAACACCTCGCCGATTCATCGGGGCGTGTTTCTCGCCCGGCACATCGCCGGCCGCACACTCCGGCCGCCGCCTAATGCCATTCAATTTAAAGACAGCGAATTCAAGCCGGACCAAACCATGCGCGAAAAGGTCACCCACCTCACCAAGGCGGCCGACTGCATGAGCTGCCACAGCATCATCAATCCGCTTGGGTTCGCGCTGGAAAATTTCGATGCCATTGGCCGCTGGCGCAACAAGGAAAAAGGCCGGCCGATTAACGCCGCCAGCGATTATACGACGGTCGCCAACACGTCCCTGAAAATCACCGGCCCGCGGACGATTGCAAATTACGCGGCGGACAGTCCGCACGGTCAGCGGCATTTTATAGAACAGCTTTTCAATCACCTCGCCAAGCAGGCACCGGGGGCTTTTGGGCGTGAAACCCTGGATGAATTGTGGCAAGATTTTGTGAAGACGGATTGCAATGTGCCCCGTCTGATGACTGAGATCACCGTGCGGGTGGCCGGCGGAGGTCTGACGCACCCAGGAAAGAAACAGTAAGATGAACGTATCGACACGACGCGAATTTTTACAGCGACTAGGCATCTCCAGCGCGGCGATGCCATTCCTGATGGGCCTGCCCAGTCTGGGTGAAGCGGCTCCCACCCGCCCGCGCCAGCGGTTGATCGTGATGTTCAGCCCCAACGGCACCATCCCGAAACATTATTGGCCGGACCAACGCGGCGCCGACTTTGCCCTCAAGCCGATCCTCAAGCCGCTGGAGCCTTTCCGCGATCAACTGCTCGTGCTCAAGGGCGTGCACAACAGCGTGCGCGGCGATGGCGACAGCCACATGCGCGGTATGAGTTGCCTGCTCACCGGCATCGAGCTTTTCCCCGGCAACATTCAAGGGGGCAGCCACACCCCAGCTGGCTGGGCCAAAGGCATCTCTATTGATCAGGAGATCAAAAACTTTTTGCAGTCGCAAGCCGCCACCCGCACCCGCTTCGGCGCACTAGAATTTGGCGTGGGCGTAAGCGATCGGGCCGATCCATGGACGCGCATGTCCTATGCCGGCCCCAACCAGCCCGTGGCCCCGACCGATGATCCGTACCTTATGTACCAAAAGCTGTACGGCAACCTGCGCGATAAGGCCGCATTGCAAAGTGTACTCGGCACATTGCAGGAAGATTTCAAGAAACTCGGCGACCGACTTAGCCCCGCGGACCGCGCGTTGCTCGAGCAGAACGCCAAATTTGTCGCCGAACTGGATGCCGAATTAGCGGCCGATCAGGGCAAAAAATATCGCACCCAACCGCCCGCACTGGAATCCGGTGTAGCCAACCAAAACGACAACCTGCCTGAGCTCAGCCGCATGCAAATGGAGTTGTTGATCAACAGCTTCGTCAACGACTTTGCCCGCGTGGCCACCCTTCAGTTCACCAAATCCGTCGGCGGCGCCCGAATGAACTGGCTGGATATCAAGGACAACCACCACTCCCTTTCCCACGAGCCAGATAAAAACGCTACGGCCGTCGACAAGCTCACGCGCATCAACACGTGGTTTGCTGGCGAGCTGGCCCACTTGGCCAAGCGCCTGTCCGAGACCCCCGAACCCGGCGGCACTGGCAGCATGCTTGACCACACCACCATCGTGTGGACCAACGAACTCGGCAAAGGCAACAGCCACACGCTCAACGACATTCCGTTTGTACTGCTCGGCGGCGGACTCGGCTTTCAGACCGGCCGCTCGCTGCAGTTCAAAGGCGTGCCGCACAACCGCCTGCTGCTTAGCCTCGCTCACGCCTTCGGCCACAAGCTCGAGACCTTCGGCAACCCAACGCTCTCCAAGGGCGGCCCGCTGGCGCTGAGCTAACGTCCACGGCCACGTGGCCAAGGAGATTTTGGGGTAACTATTTCTTCTTCGGCTCTAGCTTTTTCAGATACTTCACAGGTTCTTTGGTGAACTTTTTCAGGCATGGCTTACAGCAGAGTTCGACGCGTTGATCTTCGTGCGTGAACTTGTAGGGCTTACCCATGGAACCAAGCTTGTTGTCGGACACCAGACAAATCTTTAGCGGGTATTCCTTGAGCTTTGGTTCAGCCGCTTGGAGCGAGCTTCCTGTAAAAAGCGCACTGGCTAAACCGAGAATAATGAGTGTGTGTTTCATATTTTATTTGTTTGTTTAAATTACCATTGAAAATTGAGCCCGGCGCCAAACCCGTGATCAGAATGAAAGCCGCCGGTGAATGACCAGGATTTGTTGAGGCGATACTTGAGACCGCTGTTCCATTCCCATTTGGAGTGAGTATCGTATTCCAATTCATTCACCCAACTGAGGCGCGAGGTGAGCTGTAGTTCTCGGGACAGGCCGGGCCGCAGGTCGCCTTCGGTATCGAGCGTGAGACTGCTGTAGGTAAGAAACGGTAGTCGATGTTGCACACCGGCAAAAGCGCGATCGCGGGCGTCATGTTCGTTGGTGAAACGGTAGCCGGCCATAGTGGACCAGTCGCGATTGAGGAAGCGGCTCCACTTGAGGTCCAGTTCGTATTCGTCCTCATCAAAGCCATGCTCCCAGTCGAGAGCCACGCGATGACGGTCGTTGTACCAGCCGGTGCTGCCTTCGGTGAAGTTGCCTTGCACTGTGCCGTCCACTGTGAACTGCCACGGGTTCACGTGTTTCAGGTGAATCTTTGGCTGATGATCCGGCCCCTGCTCAGCGTAGCTGATCACCCGCGTCATACCCGCTTTCATGTGATAGAGCAGATGACAGTGAAATACCCAGTCGCCCTCTTCGTTGGCGAGAAATTCGATGGCTGCCTTGCCCATTGGCGGCACATCAACCGTGTGCTTGAGCGGCGCAAACTCGCCCTGGCCGTTGAGCAGCCGGAAGAAGTGGCCGTGCAAATGCAGCGGATGATGCATCATCGTGTCGTTGATGAATCGCATGCGCACGACCTCACCGCGGGTCACGCGAATGGTGCTTTCCTCCTTCACCGTCTTGCCGTTGAACGACCACACATAACGCTGCATGTCGCCCGTGAGCCGCAGCTCCATTTCCCGTACGGGCGCGGCGGGCGGCAACGCGGTGGATTGCCGCGCGCGCAGGGCCACATACGGGGCCAGTGGTCGGGCTGATTCCAAGTCGCCGGGCGATTCGTCATCCATCCCCGCCAACATCCAGTCCATGCTGTATAACTCCGGCTTCGGGATGACCGATGCCGGATGTTGTTCTCCCGCGCCAAGAAACAGGGACGCATGCCCTGAGCCATCCTGTGCCGTAGCCCGCACCTCGTAGCGGCCGCCGTCCGGCACGGTCACGATCACGTCGTAGGTTTCGCCCATGCCCATCAACAACCGCTTCCGTGCAAACGGCTGCACCGGCATGCCGTCGGCCGCCACCACCGTGAGCGGGCCGGTCGCCGAGTGCACATAAAAATACGTGGCCGCACCCGCATTGATCAGTCGTAGCTTCACACGCTCGCCCGCTGCACCGGTCAATTGCCGACGTGGCGCGCCGTTGACCCAGAAGGCGTCGTAGGCCACATCCGAGATATCCATTGGCGGCATATTTACCCATTGGTTTTGGAGATAATCATCCAGCATCCCGGCGCGATACGCACCCCACAGGCTTTGCTGGTTACCCTTTCGAATGGCGTACCATTCATCGCTGCGCCGCAACGACCGCATCACCGCATCCGGATGTTCATTCGTCCAGTCGGACAACACCACCACATGTTCGCGGTCAAACGCCGGTTCATCCGGATCGGCCACCGCCGGCTCCACCACGATGGCACCGTACACTCCGCGCTGTTCCTGCAAGCCCACGTGCGAGTGGTACCAATAGGTACCCGCGTGTTTCAGCTCGAACTCGTAATCATGAGATCCCCCCGGCGGAATGGGCGGCGTGTTCAGCATCGGCACCCCGTCCTCTCCATTCGGCACCAGCAAACCGTGCCAGTGCAATAGCGTCTTTTCCTTCGGTAACCGGTTGTGCACACGGATCTGCGCCGTGTCGCCCACCTTAAAGCGCAGCACCGGACCGGGGATGCCGTTGTTAATGGTCAACGCAGTTACCTGCTTACCCGCCGGCGAAATCGTCTTCTCGCCAATCGTCAGTTCATGTCGCACCACCGCGGCATCCGACGTCCACACGCCGGTCACAATGAAAGCTGTTAAAATAAATTGTCTCATCTCAATCGTCTCTATTCACGCGCACACAGGCGCAACAAAGGCGGGAAAATTCCCGTTGAAAAACACGTCCGTTCAAAAGCCAGGCGAGTTCAGAACTCGCTGGCGGACGCAATCAGAGACGATAGATGGAATAGAGATGCCGCAATGGCGGCCCGTGAAAATCCGCGCGACCATCGGCCACGCGTTTGGAGTGGCGGGCGGCGACCACGGAGATCGAGCGCAACGGCACGGTTGCCGCCAGTGCGGACGGCTTGAAACTATCTTCCTTGGCCGCCAGCAATCCCTCGTGCACAGCCGATTCGCAATCGCAGGGGCTCGGCGCCGAAGAAGGTTTCGGGGCAGATTCTTCATCAGCTTGGGCGCTGCAGCAACCGGTGGATTCCGGAGCCGCCACGGGCTTCTGCGACTCGCACGCGCACAACGGGTTGGCCAAGACCAACATCATGCACACGGCTAATACGCTTTGGCACCAAAGCTTCATTTCAAATAAATTACCGTATTTGGCTGCCGATGTCAAAACCGCGTCCGGCATCACGGCTTGCCTAAGCCCAGCCCTCCACATCTAAAAACTGGCCACCACGCGCTGGACGCGGCATGATCGGCCCATGCGTTTTCTACTGTTACTCCTGAGCTGTGCCTTCCTGTCCCTCACTCTCTCTGCAGAAGATAAGAAACCCAATATCCTGATGATCGCCATTGATGATCAGAACGATTGGATCGGCTACCTCGGCGGGCATCCGATGGTGAAGACGCCCCACATCGATCGGCTGGCTAAGCGCGGCACGGGCTTTACCAATGCCCATTGCCAATCCCCCCTGTGCAATCCCTCACGCACCAGCCTGATGATCGGCCGGCGGCCGGGCAGCACCGGCATCTACGGACTCGCCCCCTGGTTTCGCAATGTGCCCGAGCTTAAGGACACCGTTACCCTGCCCCAATACCTCAAGAAACATGGCGGCTACACGACTTACACTACCGGCAAAATTTATCACGGCCGCTATGGACGGCAAAAAACGGACAATGAATTTGATTTCATTGGCCCGGGAGCCAGCGGCGCTCCCTTTCCTGAGGGTAAGAAAAAACTGGTCACCACACCTTTTGGCAATCATCGCCTAGTCGACTGGGGCACCTTCCCGCATAAAGACGAGGAGAAAGGTGACTGGCTAGTCGCCGATTGGGCCGTCGATCAACTGAACCAAAAACCGCAGGAACCTTTCTTTATGTCCGTCGGCTTTTTCCTGCCGCACGTACCCCTCTTTGCCACGCAGAAATGGTTCGACCTGTACCCGAACGACGACACAGTCCTGCCGAAGATTAAACGAAACGATCGCGAGGATACCCCGCGCTTTAGCTGGTACATGCACTGGTATTTGCCGGAAGTCCGCCAAAAATGGTTGGAGGACAATAACGAGTGGCGGAACATCACCCGCAGCTATCTGGCCTGCACCTCGTTTATGGACTCACAGGTGGGCCGGGTGCTTGCCGCGCTGAAGAAAAATGGTCTGGAAGAAAACACGATCATTGTCCTTTGGAGCGATCACGGCTGGCACGTGGGCGAGAAAGGGATCTCAGGCAAAAACTCATTGTGGGATGATGGCACTCGCGTGCCCTTGGTTTTTGCCGGGCCAGGCGTGAAACCCGGCCAGATTTGCGCCAAACCCGCTGAGCTACTGGATATTTACCCGACCCTGACTGAAATGCTGAAATTACCCAAAAACAAAACGCTCGAAGGCCACAGCCTTGTCCCTCAGCTAAAGAACGCGCAGGCCGAACGCGAATGGCCGGCCATTACCACGCATAACCATGACAACCACGGGGTGCGCAGTGAACACTGGCGCTTTATTCAATATGCCGATGGCAGCCAGGAACTGTATGACATGAGGAAAGATCCCAACGAATGGAACAACCTCGCGCATGACTCGAAATACGCTGAAGTGATTGCGCAGCACAAAAAATATTTACCCAAAGAAAACCGCATGCCCGCCCCGGGCAGCCGCTCCCGTATTCTTACCTACAAAGACGGAAAAGTCATTTGGCAGGGTGAAGAGGTTAAACCCAATGATCCGATTCCGGGGTTGGATTAGGGTAATCATTTCGAATCAAAGAAACACCTGCACCTTTTATGGGGTGCAGGTGTTTTTGATTTGATGCTTAGATTGCTTCTCCTGAAGCAACAAATCTGGACTGATCGGCGGCCGCATGGCCCGGCCGAGTCAAACCGCTGCTAC
>CAJWVY010000056.1 GCA_913048135.1 uncultured Verrucomicrobiales bacterium | reverse complement strand
GGGCCGAGGCCCCAGCGGAGGATGAGCCACAGCACTCGGTGGCTGAGCTACTCTGGGAGCTGTGCTCAGGCGGCGGCGGCTGATGGGATCAATGATCATCATTCCGCGGTACACCCAAGTGTCACCCAGCCGTTGGTCCGGCGCGCCAAAGGCCGCCTTGACGGTGGCACTAGACTTCCCCTGATATACGGCGTTTAACCGCGTGGTCACCCAAGCGGTGCGGCGGCCGGGTGCGTTGGGGTTGGGCTTGTCATCCGGGTTTTCCGTTACCACGGGCTTCGGCGTATTGGGCCGAGGCGGATTCGCCTCGCCCATGGTCAGTAACAGCGTGCCGTTGTCATCCCAGCGTTTTTGAGAGACCAACAGGCCCTTCGCGTAAACCGCCTCCACCATGGCTTTGCCGTTGCGGTGCCATTCATGCAATACGGTAAGTTGGCCTGCGGAAAATTGCTTTTGGCGCATCAGTTGGCCGCTCACGTACCATTCCATATGCGTGCCCACGGGCGTGTCATCAGCCCATTGGGCCTCCCAGGATTTTTCCCCACTCTCGAACCAGCCGGTTGCCGGCCCCTCAGTGATGCCGCTTTCATATTGCGTGACACTACGCTTTTGGCCATTGGGATAAAATTCAGTGTACTCGCCGTGCAGCCGGTCACGTCGCCATTCGGCATTCCATTTGAGCTGGCCCGCCTCTGAGTAGCCCGTCTCCAGGCCATGACGTTGGCCGCGCACATACATGGTTTCATTACGGCGTTGGCCGCCCGGGTAATACTCGGTGGTGATACCTTCGGCCTCGCCGTTTTGCAGCGGCACATCGTATTGCGGTTGCCCATTATCGTACCAACCGCGCAACACGCCCACCGCCTCGCCGTCCTGCAGGGTGGCTTCCGTTTTCTTTTGGCCGTTTTCATGCCACTCCGTCGCCAGACCCTGCGCCACGCCGTCCACCATCGTCACCGAATAGGCTTTGTTGCCGTTGGGATGATAATCCATCACCGGCCCGCTGTAGGGCGCGGAATCACCCACTGCAAACAAACGACCCGATTCGGTGAGCAGTTGAGCGGAATTCCGGAAGCTGGGCGGCTCCGTCTGCGGTCGGTCCTTCCAAAGCAGGGCGCCTATCAGCACCATCGCCACCGTGCCCATCGCAATCCAAAGGTTTCCCCGCATGAACTAACCTACGCGCGGGAATGGAGAATTGTCAATGGACACCCCTTGACAGATGGGTTCATCCGGCGAGAGGATTTTCTAAGAACGATGCCGATTTTCGAGTACGCTTGCCATGATTGCCGGAAGATATTTCAGTTCCTCTCCCGCCGTCTAAAGACCGAGCGCTCACCCGTGTGCCCCGAATGCGGCAACCAACAGATGGTCAAGGAAGTCAGCCGCTTTGCCATGCTCAAAGGCGTAACCGAGCCTCAGACCGACGGGGAAGGGGGCGAAGACATGGAAGGCATGCCTAATTTCGAGGATCCCCGTGTGCAACGGGTCATGCGTGATATGGAACGCGACATGGCGCATCTGGACGAAAATAACCCCAAGCACATGGCTCACATGATGCGCAAGATGCAGGACGTGTTGCCGCCGGATCTGATGCCGAAGGAAATGAACGACGCCATCCGCCGCCTCGAAGCCGGCGAAGACCCCGACAAGATCGAGGAGGACATGGGCGAACTCTTCGATCAATTCATGGGGCCCGAAGGCGATGGCGGCTCCGACGGGACGGGCGGTGGCGGCATGCCTTACACCCGCGACGACGGACTCTACGATATGTAGAGTAGAACGCCTTTCCCCGTTGACGGGTGAGGTTGGGAGTGGTCTGCTCGGACCGGATCATGAGAATTCTTCTGGGTTTATTCTTGGTGCCACTATGGCTGGGGGCGCAGCAGGTGGCGGTGAAGGAGCATCAGCTTTCTAACGGCATGAAGGTGCTGTTGCTCGAACGCAATGATGCGCCAAGTATTTCCGGCGGCTGGGTGGCGCGTGTGGGCAGCGTGGACGAACGGCCAGGCATCACAGGAATGGCGCATTTGTTTGAGCACATGATGTTTAAGGGCACGCCGACGATTGGAACAAAGGATTACGAGAAGGATATAGAGATCATTGCTGCGCAGGAAAAAGTGCGGGACGCGATGCGCTCGGAGGAACGCCGGATGCGCGAGATGTGGCGTCGAGGTGAAATTACCGACTTGCAGGATCCGGACCAGAAGACGGCGGAGTGGAAGCAGTTGAATGAGGAGTTCAAGAAACTGGTGGAGGATCATCGTAAGGTGATCGTGAAGAACGAGTTCGACCGGATTTATACAGCTAATGGCGGCAGTGGGATGAACGCCTACACGAGCTACGATCATACGGCGTATTTTATCACCGTACCGGCGAACAAACTGGAACTGTTCATGTGGATGGAGAGCGAGCGATTGTTGCGCCCCGTCCTCCGCGAGTTTTACGCTGAACGCGATGTGGTTTTTGAAGAGCGCCGAATGCGTACAGAGAGTACGCCATTGGGGAAATTTTTTGAGAGCTTCAATTCGCTCTTTTGGGAATCGCATCCTTATAGCTGGCCAATCATTGGATGGCCGTCGGATATCACAGCAATTTCCAAAAAGCAGGCCGACGCCTTTTATGGAACCTATTACATGCCGCAAAATCTGACGCTAGTGTTGGTAGGGAATTTTAAATCCAAACCGGCACTGGCCTTGGCTGAGAAATATTTTGGTCGCCTGAAGAAAGGTGAGGGTCTGCCACCGGACGTGGTGACGCTGGAGCAGCCGCAAAAGGCCGAGAAACGGTTTTACGCCGAGGCGGAGACGAACCCTAATGTGGACATCTACTGGCACACGCCGGCGTTCGGCCACAAGGACACGTATCCCTTGAGCGTGTTGGCGCAGGTGCTCAGCACGCGGACGGGTCGCCTGCACAAGGAGCTGGTGCTGGGCAAGAAATTGGCGACGGACACTTGGGCTTGGCAGGGCGCGCGCAAGTACGCGGGTGAGTTTAACATGGGCGCGGAGATCACCGAGGGCAATACGCCGGAGATGGCCGAGCAGGAGATTTACCGGTTGATTGAGCAGATCAAAACCGAGCCTGTGCCGGCTAAGGAATTGCAGAAGGTGAAGAACAATTTTGCCGCGGCGGAATATCGGAGATTGAGTTCCAATCACCCGATCCTGATGCAGATCATGCGCAGCGAAGGTCTGGGCAACTGGCGCGAGATCAATGAAGCTGGGCCGAAAATCCAGGCGGTGACCCCGGCGGATTTGCAGCGCGTGGCCAAAAAATATTTCACCAAAGAAAACCGCGCCGTGGCGGTCTACACGCGCAAGCCGGGCACAGGCGGCGAGGATGAGGATCCGTTGCTGGCTGGGCTGGACGCGCAGTCCAAGGCGATGGCCCGCAAGATGAGCAGCAGCATCAATGCGAACAAAAATCTCGAGGAGTTGAAGAAACAACTGGCGGGGTTGGAAGCGCAACTGGAACAGGCAGGGGCTAAGGCACCGCCGGTGATGAAGGTGATCCGCACCGTGCTGCGCAATCGGATTGCGGAACTGGAAAAGAAATAGAGTAAACGGATTTGAATCGATGAAGAACAAGACGATCGTTTTTGGACTGCTGCTGGCGCTGGCCTTGCCGGGTTTGGCGGCGAAGATTCCGGATCGGCCGGAGAAGCTGACGTTTCCCAAGTTGACCTACGAGCCGCCCAACGGGGCCGAGTATCGCGTACCGCTAAAGAGTGGGCCGGTGGCATTTGTGGTGCCGAACCGCGAGCTGCCGTTGGTGAGCATTTCCATCCTCGTGCGCACGGGCAAATACAATGAACCGAAAGGCAAGGAAGGGCTCGCGGCCATGACGGGATATCTCCTGAGCAAGGGCGGCACTCGGAGCCGTAGCGCAGAGGAACTGGAGGAGCGGTTGGCATTTCTTGCGGCGGGCTTGTCCTCCAGTGTGGGCGACACCTCCGGTAGTGTGGGCGTGAATCTGTTGTCCAAGGATCTGGACGAAGGCCTGACGATGCTGCGCGAAGTGCTTACGGCGCCGCGGTTCCAGAAGGATCGGATTGATCTCTACAAGACCCAGCAACTGCAGGCGATGAAGCAGCGTAACGATGACTCGCGCAACATCGAGCGTCGGGAGTTGATCCGGCTGGCTTACGGTGATCACTTTTTCCGAAGCCAGGTGACGACTAAGGCGTCGATCGAATCGATCACCGAGGCGGACTTGCGCGGTTTTCATCAGGCGTGGTTTCATCCGCGTAATTTTGTGGTGGCGGTGAGTGGGGATTTTGATCGCAAGACGATGCTGGCTAAGCTCGAGGCGTTGTTTGCCAAGTGGCCGTATCAGGGACAGGTCGCCAAGCCGGTGCCAACCAACAAACAGTTTGCCAAGCCGGGCGTGTATCTGGTGGACAAGGAAGTAAATCAGGGCCGCGTGGACATCATGCTGCCTGGCATCCTGCGCGATAACCCGGACTACTACGCGGTGCAGGTAATGAATGATATTCTCGGTGGCGGCGGCTTCACCAGCCGCATTACCAACCGCGTGCGATCAGATGAAGGGCTGGCCTACAGTGCCTATTCCTATTTCCCCGGCGGCACTTATTTCCCGCGCACGTTTGTGGCCGGCTACCAGAGCAAATCGCGTACGGTGCTGTACGCCGCGCAGATTGTCCTCGAGGAAATGCGCAAGATCACACAAGACCAGGTGACTGATAAAGAAATCGAGACGGCCAAGGCCAGTTATATCCAGACCTTCCCGCAGGCGTTCGAGACCAAGACGGCTGTGGCTGGTACTTTTGCTAGCGAGGAATTCACCGGGCGGCTGGCAAAAAATCCGGCTTATTACAAAAACTTTCGCGCTAAAATCGCTGCAGTGACCAAGGACGATATCCAGCGCGTCGCCGCCAAATACCTCACGCCGGACAAGGTGGCTATCCTCGTGGTGGGTAACAAAGAGGAGATTCTCAAGGGTCACCCGGATCATCCGGTGAACGTAAAGAGCCTCACCTCCGGTAGCCTGAAGGATGTGCCGCTTCGCGATCCGTATACGCTGGAGCCGTTGAAATAGAGTCGGTTTGGGGCAAACGCCGGTTGCGTTTCAGACAAAAAGCGGGCAGATTGTCACAGCGCCATGGAGATGGTTATTAAATGCCCGGCCTGCTCAATGGACCTGACGGTGGAGGATACTGCCGCGGGGTCCCAGATTAAATGCCCGACCTGTAACACCTTGTTGGTGGTGCCGGCTGTGAGTGCCGAGGCACCATCCGGCGAGGAGTCTGCCTCAAAAACATTTTCCGGTGCCAGCGATGAACAGCTCGCGCGCAAAATCGCGGCGGTCTATCGCCAAATGGCCGCGGAAGTGGGCAAGGCGATTGTGGGGCAGCACGAGGTAATCGAGCAGCTCTTCATCGCCATTTTTGCCCGCAGCCATTGCCTGTTGGAAGGCGTGCCGGGTCTGGCGAAAACATACACCATCAAAAGTCTTTCCGAGGCCATGAGCCTCTCGTTCCGCCGGGTGCAGTTCACACCAGACCTGATGCCGGCGGACATCACCGGCACAGATGTGATCCAGCAGGACGCCGAGGGGCGGCGCCAGCTGGTGTTCCTGCGCGGCCCGATTTTCGCCCAGTTAGTTTTGGCGGATGAGATCAACCGCTCTCCCCCAAAAACCCAAGCCGCCCTGCTGGAAGCCATGCAGGAGCATTCGGTCACCATCGGCGGCCAGACTTATGGTCTGGAGGAACCGTTCTTTGTGTTGGCTACGCAAAACCCCGTGGAACAGGAAGGCACCTATCAGTTGCCCGAGGCGCAGAAGGACCGTTTCATGTTTCACATAAAGGTCAATTATCCCAAGAAAGATGAGGAAGCGGAAATCATCCGCCGCACCACCGGCGTGCATAATGACCCCATTCGGCCGGTGATCAACGGTGATGAAATTATTCAGTGCCAGAAGATCGTGCGTAAGGTGCCCGTACCCGATCACGTGAATGCGTACGTGCTGGATCTGGTGCGTCGTTGCCGGCCGGATGATGCCGAGGCGTTGCCGTTTACGCGTGAGTTGATCAGTTGGGGGCCGGGACCGCGCGCCTGTCAGCAATTGATTCTGGGCGGCAAAGTCCGCGCTATTTTGCAGGGGCGCCCGAATGTGGTGCCCGAGGATATCGCGGCGTTGGCGCATCCGGTTTTGCGCCATCGCATTGTGCCCACCTTCAACGCGGAAGCCGAAGGCATCACCGTGGACCATATCATCGACCGCGTTTTGCAGGCTGTGCCGCAACAACCAGCCGGGGCCGCCTTGTAGCGTGCTCGGGCCGGCGCCGTTTGATTCATGGCACCGTTAACCGACATGTTGCAGCCTGAAGAGCTGCAAAGCATCGCCAACCTTCAGTTGATGGCGAAGCAAACTGTTGAAGGAGCCATCACCGGCATGCACCGCTCGCCACACAAGGGGTTTAGTGTGGAATTCGCCCAGCATCGTGAATATGTGCAGGGCGATGAGATTCGCCGGGTAGACTGGAAGGTGTTTGCCAAGACCGACCGCTACTTCGTACGTGAGTACGAGGAGGAAACCAACCTGCGTGCGATGTTGTTGGTGGATGCCAGCGGGAGTATGGGATACGCCGGCGAAAGCGGCCAAACAAAGCTGCAGCATGCGCTCAAGCTGGCCGCGTGCCTGGCGCACATCATCATGAGACAAAGTGATAGCATTGGTCTCATGACGTTTGATACCGATATTCGCACGCACATTCCGCCGCGCTCCAGTAACCGTCACTTGCGCGTGCTCTATGAGGAAATGCTGCACACAAAGCCGGGCGGTGAGACGGATCTCTCCAAGGTCTTTCATGACA
This sequence comes from uncultured Verrucomicrobiales bacterium, assembly GCA_913048135.1. Lineage (GTDB taxonomy): Bacteria > Verrucomicrobiota > Verrucomicrobiia > Limisphaerales > UBA1100 > UBA1100. The sequence goes on along the minus strand of CAJWVY010000056.1, from coordinate 11,017 downwards.
TTGTGCCGCGTCTGCAAAAGCGGGGGATGATTTTCATCTTGTCCGATTGTTTTACCGATGTGAAAGAACTGCTCAAGTCGCTGGCGCATTTTCGGCATGCCTCGCATGAGGTGGTGATCTTCCATGTGATGGATCGTGACGAGGTGGAGTTTCCTTTCGATGCTTGGACGCGGTTTGAAAACCTGGAGCAGGCCGGGGAATTTCGGATGGTGGATCCAACCAGTTTTCGGGCAGCGTACCTCGACAACTTTGCGAAGTTCACCGCCGCACTTAAGGAAGGCTGCCAGCGGCACCGGATTGATCTGGTGCCGATGTACACGCACGAGAGTCTCACTGATTGTCTGGCGAGATTCCTGCGGCAACGACAGGGGGTGGCATGAGCTTCATGAACCTAGCATTGGTGGGGGGCGCGGCGGCAGCAGCCATTCCCATCCTCGTACACCTCATCAGCAAGAGCCAGCATCGTGAGGTGAAATGGGGTGCCATGCACTTGATTGAGCTCACACTCAAATCCCAGCAACGCCGGCTGCGGTTTGAGCATTGGCTGCTCATGCTGTTGCGTTGTGCCATTCCCATCTTGCTGGCGCTCTGCATGGCGCGGCCGATTCTCAAGGGCACGGCGGCCCTGTGGTCCAACGCAAAGACCTCCCTGCTGGTGGTGTTGGACAATAGTTACTCGCTGGATTTCAAGGGCGCCGGCGGCACGAACTTCGAGAAGGCCCGCGACACCGCCGCGGAATTGGTGCAGGAACTGCAGCGGGGTTCGGATGTAAACGTGGTGCTCATGAGCGATCCCAAAACGCCTTTGTATGATACCTCGGTGTTTAACACCGAGGCGGTGGCCGAGGAGCTTAAGGCTATGCAGGCGGGTTTTGGGCAGGCGCAGGTGAGCACCGCACTGGAGCATGGCGCCGAGCAGTTGTTGAACATGAACCACCCGCACCGTGAGGTGGTGCTCATCAGCGATTTCCAGCGGATCAGCTGGCCCACGGAGGAAGGCGAGGCGGCGTTGCGCACACGGGTGGGCCAGCAGTTGCAGGGGCTTGAGATGCCGCCGAACCTCACACTCTTTCACGTGGGCGTGGAAGGCCGGGAAAATGTCTGCGTGGAAACGGTGTCCACCTCGCACCTGTTGCTGGGCATCAATCAAACGGTCACCGTGCAGGCGTCGTTGCGCAATTACGGCGAACGCAATCACGAGGCCTTGCGGGTCATCTTTCATGCCGACGGCAAGCCGGTGGATGAACAACAGATTCCACTCGGTGCCGGCGAACGCCGGCAAGTGCGGTTCCGACATTCCTTCGATACGCCTGGCTCGCATGTCATTGAGGTGGCCACCGATGCCGATAGCCTCAAGGCCGATAATATTTTCCGGGCCAGCATTCCGGTTTGGGACAAGGTGCCCGTGCTGGTGATCAATGGCGCGCCGGATACGGAACCGCTTAAGGGCGAAACGGATTTTCTGCAGATTGCCCTGCAACCCTACCGCGAGGGCGGTGAGCCGGATTTGGTGGATTTGTTGGAGTCGCGCATCATCAACGTGGCCGATTTCAACGCCGCGGCCATAGGCGACACGCGCGTGGTGGTGTTGGCCAATGTCAGCCAACTGCAGCGCAGTCAGTTGAACGAGCTGCAAACGTTTGTGAAAGACGGCGGCGGCTTGATGATCTTTGGCGGCGATCAGCTCGACCAAAGGTGGTACAACGAGCAACTGCTGCCCTACGGCCTGCTGCCGGCACGCCTCGGGGAGGTGGCCGATAAACGCAATGATCCGGAGCCATTCACCCGCATGGTGGTGCAGCGCTTTGATCATCCGGCCCTGAAGATTTTCAGCAACCCGCGCAACGGCGACCTAGCGTCCGCCGAGGTGCGCCAATGGCACCGGACGGTGGAGGATCCGGATAACGAACTGGTGCGGCCTCTGGCGCGGCTTGAAACAGGGGATGCCTTTCTGCTCGAAAAGATCTACGGCAACGGCCGCGTGTTGTTCTGCGCCACGGCCTGCGATGATGCGTGGAGCTCATTGCCATTGCGGCCGTTCTTCGTCCCCTTTTCCCAAAGACTGTGCACCTACCTGGCCTCCTCGGTGATGCCGTCGCGTAATCTTGGCGTAAACGAAAAAGCGGTCGCTCATTTTCCTGCGGATCAAGCCGGGCAGGAAGTGGTGGTGACGGATACAGAGAACGAACAATACACGCTGCCTATCGAACTGCGCGGCGGTCGCGGCGTGGCCACCTTCGAGGAAACGGCGCGACCGGGACTGTACACCATGCAGGGCCCCACGGGAGAGGCGATTCATTTTGTTGTGAACACACGCCGGAGCGAGAGCGATCTCAAGCAACTCACGCAGGAGGAACGCCGCGGCGTGGCGGCGGCCATGAACGCCGATTTGGTGCAGGACCTCGGTGAGTATCGCGACCTCGACCATACCCGGCGGTTTGGTCAGGAGATTTGGAAACCGATCTTTGCGTTGGTTTTGTTTTTCCTGTTTTTTGAACTCTGGCTGGAACGCCGCATGGCGCGTCAACGGGTTTCGGGTTAGGATGATAACAGGCATGTACAGTTTGGACCCCATGCTTGCGGCGAAAGCCGCGGAGGGCGCGCGCCTGCATTTTTCCGGCGACCTCACGTGGTGGCTGGCGGGCTTGATTGGCCTGGGCGCTGCGGGATTGGCCGCCTGGATTTACCGGGGGGATTTACGTGGCCGCACCACGCCGGGCCTCTGGGTGTTGCCCGTGTTGCGAGGTTTCACCGTGATGCTGGTGGTGATGATGTTGTCCGGGCCGGTGATTCAAAACCGCACCTCCGTGGGCACCACGGCTCGCGTACTCATGTACGTGGATGCGTCGGCCAGCATGAAGGCTACCGACGAGCAAATGGAAACCCAGCGCAAGCTGCGGATTCTGCGTCGGCTGGGCTGGCTCGAAGGTGGGGCGGATGAAGCTGCCGCTGGGGATGCACTGGATCGGTTGGGCGAACTGCGTCGCGTCCTCACCGCGATGGCGGCAGACACCGCCAACAATCTCCGAAACCACGTGGAGCAGGGCGAACTGATCACCAAACAGGCCGCCAATTATCTGGAGGCCATGGAGCTGGATGGCTGGACGGATAATGAATTGGAAGCTTTCAAAGCCGATTTGCTGGATCCCTTTCTGAAACTGGATCCGGAGCAGGCCGATGAAAACGATAAAGCCAACTTGCTGGCATTGCAGCCAGCCGTGGATCGTTGGGAGCAAACCATTCGCAACCTCCTCCCCCAAGGTGCCGCGGCGTTGGATGCGCTGGATCCGGATACCCGCGCCGCGGTGGAGCGCTTTGATCGTACCCCGCGCTGGCAGCGACTGGAGACACAACTGCTCGATGGTGCCGGCGGGTTGGTGAACCAACTGGCCGCGGAGCACAACGTGGAATTACTCGCCCTCACCGCGCGCCGTTTCCAAATGCTGTGGCACCCCGGCGCTTTGGGCAATGTGGCTGGGGCCGAGGAAGCGGAAGCCGAAGCGGCAAAGGAGGCCGAGGACAACCCCTTGTCCACTCCACGCACGCTGCCCGTGGCCGCTACCAACATGGTCACGGATCTGACCACCGGCATTCTCGAAGGGGCGGTTTCTGAAAATCCTGAAGAGAAACTGTTCGTCGTGCTCTTCACCGATGGCCAGCACAACGTGGATGGCGCCTCGCCCTTGGAGATGGCCGCGCAGTTAAAGGATCGTGGCATCGCCGTGCATGTTGTGGGCATGGGCACCACCGAGGTGGCCCGCGATCTGGCTGTGTTGAAGGCCGAGACGCCCAGTGCCGTTTATCCCGATGCCCGCCTTACCGGCCACGTGATCGTGCAGGATGGCATGGATCCGGGCAAACCGTTCACCGTGCGCATTGAACATCACGGCGTGCCGGTGTGGCAGCGCGAGTTTGTCACCGCTCGCAAGCGCCGCAAGTTGCCGTTTGATTTTCCGATCAAAGACATCGTGGCCGCCGAGCAAACCCGCCTTAGTCGCGACCTACGTTATGCGAATCTGCCTTTGGTGTTCAACGTGGTGATCCCGCCGGTGGAAGGGGAATCCAAGGACGATAACAACGCCGGCACACTGCGCGTGAATGTCGTCACCCAGAAGCCGCGCATCCTGTTTGTGGACACCCGCCCGCGTTGGGAATTTCGCTACCTGCGCAACTTGCTGGAACGTGATAAACGCTGGGAGGTGAATACCATTCAGGCTAACTGGACCAAAGAAGACATGCCTCATCTCGGACCGCGCGGGAATCAGCTTGGGCAATTTCCTAACTCGCGCGATTTATTTTTTCAGTATCAACTCGTGATTCTGGGCGACGTGGGCAAAGACCTGTTTGCGCCAACCGAACTCCAGTGGATGCGTGACTTTGTGCAACTTAATGGCGGCGGAATGATCTTCATTGATGGCCGCATGGAACGGCATTTTAATTTTTCCGGAACCCCGGTGTACGACCTCTTACCCGTGAAACTCGCTGCTCAAGGGCAGACCGAACTGCGTAGCCTAGAGACATCCCTGCGCTTTCGCAGTGCGGGAGGCGCTCAGGCGCCGCTGATGTTGGCCGCGGATTCCGCGTCCAACCTGAAGATTTGGAACGACCTGCCCGGCCCGCGCTGGGCGGCCCTCTCCGAAGCCTTGCCCGGCGCGGAAACGTTGCTGGAAATTGTGGACGCCAACACGCAGGCGGCCATTCCCGGCTTGGTCTTCCGTCGATTCGGGGCCGGTCGTGTATTATACTCCGCCTTCGATGAATCATGGCGCTGGCGCAAAGGCGTCGCTGATATGCATCATCAACGCTATTGGAATCAAGTGGCTAAATGGATCATGGAGCCACCCTTTGCCGTACAGGATGCCTTCATTGCGCTGGACTCCGGCCCCACTACATATGAGCTGGAAGAAACCGCTCCCATCCGCGTGCGCATCACCAACCCCCAACTGGCCGCCAACCCCAATCTCAAGCCTGAGGCCGTGATTCTGCGCGAAGGTCGCGTCTTCGGCACCGTGCCGTTGGATCCCGATCCACAATCCTTTACCTTCCGCGGCGAAACCGCTCCGTTGGAGTCCGGCGATTATGAAGTGCGCGTGCGCATCCCCGGCGTGCCCGATGGCCTGATCAAGGCCAGCACCGCCTTCACAGTTGCTGCCAATCCCTTCGGCGAACTGGGTCGTCTGCACTGCGACGAATTGCTCCTGCGCCAAATCGCCAAGGATTCAGGCGGCGAATACTATCGCGAAGAAGAGATGCAACGCCTGGTGGAACTGCTGGGCCCCGCCAGTGATCATCGCGAAATTACTGAAGAAATCCAACTTTGGCAAAGCTACTGGTGGTTCGTTCCCATCATGCTCCTCCTCACCGCCGAATGGATCCTCCGTCGTACGAAAGGGTTGGTGTAATGAGTTCCCAGCTTGATCCCTACATTCGCACCAAACTGTTTGCTTTTCGTAGCCGGTTCCGGTGGTTGGTGTTTTTGCGCGGGGTGAGTTGTGGGTTGCTGGCGCTGCTGGGTGGATTATTGATTTTATCCCTTGCCGATTGGTTGATCGTGATGGATGACCGCACGCGATATGTGCTGAGTGGGGGAATGTATTTTTCGGCGTTGTTGATCACGTGGCTTGCGTGTGTGCGTCCGTTATTGCGTGTGCTGGATGAACGGGAGCTGGCGGCAATGATGGAGCGGGAGGAGCCGGCCTTGAAATCCCGTCTGTTGTCGGCCGTGGAATTGGCCGAGGAGGAACGCGAGCATGAATCGGCTCATTTCCGTCGGCAGGCGCAGGCGGAGGTGGTGGAATCCCTACGGGCGGTGGAGTTGGAACGCCTATTGCCCACGCGTTTGGTGCAGACTTGGTTGATCGCGGCCGGCGTGGTGATTCTGGCCACGGGCTTGATGGCGGCGTTTGATTCGGGGCGCACGTTGATGGTGCGGGCGTTGATGCCGATGATGAACATTGATCGGGTTTCGCGAAACAGCATTGTCATTCTCACGCCGGAAGGCGGCAACACGGCGGTGCCGGAGAATGACGAGATTGAGATCCGGATTCAGGTGCGCGGCCCGAAGCTGGAGACGCCGCCTTTGCTCATTGCCGAGCGGGTCGATCAACCATCGCAAAAGGCGGTGTTCGTTCCGGTTAATGATCTGGATGCGGTGGGCGAGTACGCCACCACCATTGCCGTGGAATCACAAGATGTGGATTACCGCGTGCACGCCGGGGATGCAGTCAGCCGCCGTTATACCTTGGTGAGTCGACAACGACCGCAAGTTTTGCGTTATGTGAAGACGTACACATTGCCGGATTACGCTGCTCGCCCACCGGAAACGCGATCCGGCGATGATGGGAATCTCGTTGGACTGATTGGCACCAAAGTAAACTTGGAGATAGAGCTGAACCAGGCGGTCGAGAGTGTGGTCATGGCGCAGGTGACCCAATCGGCCACCAACCGGATAAACTTTGCGCCCGGCGGCGATCCGACACGGTGGAGTTTGGATCTGGAGTTGACCGAAAACGGCGCCTACAAAATCCACCTCGCCACTGCCGAAGGGTTGGGCAACAAGTCACCCGTGGAATACTCCATTCAGGCCGAACCGGATTTGGTGCCCACCATTGAGCTGACCGCCCCCGGCCCGGAGTTGACCGTGGCGCCCGAGGTGATCCTCAAGCTTGAAGGCGAAGCCGAGGACGATGTTGGGTTGGCCAAGATAGAGCAGATGATCAAAATCAATGATCAGGAATGGAAACACACCGAGCTGGAGTTTGATGAACCCCTCACCACCAACGCCGTGATTGCCGTGGAGTGGGATCTACTCAAGATCCCAGCCAACCCCGACGATATCGTTCTCACCAAACTCGCCGCTGAGGATCTCAAAGGCAGCCGCACCGAATCCCGGCCCGTGCGCCTGAAGCTCGATTCCACCCTGTTCGAAGCCCGCCGCATTGCCGCGCTTAAGGAGCAGCGGCAATGGACCACCAACCTGTTGGCCGCCGCGCAAAAGACATTGGATTTTCATCAAATAATTCCCGAGGAACTGGACGACCTCATCCAGCCGGGCAACGATGCAAAGCGCCGCGAAACAGCCACCGAAGCCCTATCGGCCTTGGGTGTGGCGCAACAAACCTGGCAACAGGCCGGCGGCAATTTGCCAGCGCTCATCCGCAAGGCGCGGCCTGGTCGGGAGGCGGCCGGCTACAGTCTGGTGGGGCGCTTGGGCGTGCAAATGGAGGCCGACTGGCTGGAACGCGCCCGCCTGCATTTGCGCCCCATGGAAGGCATCGTGGTCGATCCCCGCGTCGAGGCGCATGCCAAGCAACTGCCGGCAGTCATGAAATCCATTCGATCCGCCGCCGCCGGCATCGACACCGCGGCCGGCGCCTGGCTGGCCGCAGACGAAGCCGCCGTGGCGTTGGATCTGCTCGATTACATTCAACGCGCCGCCGAAAGCATGCACCGTGTGGCCAAGGCCGATCGGGACACGGATCCCCAAGTGTGGTCGCGGTTATTGCGCCGGCAAAAAAGCGCCGGCCGTGAATTGGACGTTGCCTTGGATATCCTTGAGAAACTCGGCGGTCGTCTGCCCGAGGAGCAGGCGAAGATCGTGCAGGCTTTGCACAAGGATTTGACCGCCATCCACACAACCCTGAGCGAAACTCAGTCCGCTGAGGCAGAACCGCAAGCCGTAATCTTGACCGAAGGCGAGCGCTGGACCAAAGCCATCACCGGCGCGCGAGATATTTTCCGACCTGTGGTCGGCGAACTCAACAAAGCCGCCTTGCAGGCCCGAGCCACCTTGGAGCAATCCATGAGTACCACTGCCGCTACTGTGGGCCGCGTGCGTGCGCGGCTGCAGGACGTGAAACAGGCTGAAGACGATCTTAAGGAAGCCAAGGCCAACGGAGAAAATGTGCTTACCAGTCAGGCCGCCTTGAAGTTGACCGAGGAACAACTCGCGCTCGAATGGCGCATTGCCCCGCAGCTGTTGCGCGGCCGCGCGCGCATGGAGGAATCCGGCAAAGCCAGCAACGCATTATTTGTCAGCGACACCGCCCAGGCTGCTGCGGCTTTGGGCGCCGTGAAAGAAGGCCTCGAAGCCGGCCGCGATCGGCGCGAAGTTGAGGCTCAACTCAAGGGCATTGCGGACGCCTTGAAAACCTTGGAGGCCGCCCACGAACTCGCCCTTCTGGAAAATGCCCTCAAGAATCTCGCCAATCGCGAACGCTGGGAGCAGCTGGCGACCGACGCCAATTCCCTGCGCCCCCGCGATTGGCAATGGCTTTCCCGCCGTCTCGCCTTGTCGCCCGAAAAACTTCGCACTGTGGGCCTTGCGGGAGACGCAAAGTTGAACGATATTATAACAGGCTCGGCCGCCCAGGCCGTGGCTCGCGAGATGAAATCACGCACCCAACAAGCGGGCTTTTTTGTTGAGCCCGATCAATCCTCCCCCTCAAACTAACGAACGCCATGAAATCAGGCATGTCTTACACCTTGGCCGCCGCCACTCTTTTTGCCTTGGCCATCCCCGCCCAGGCTGAGCCCCCCCGCACCCTCGTGCCTGTGGCCGATCCTTTGGATCAACTGCAGGGCAACCTCAAGGAAGCTCGCACCGAAGCCGCCGAAGATTTGGCCGCCGCCCGCAAAGCCCTGCAAGTCGCCGCCCCTAAACTCTCCGAGCGTCTGGACAACCTCGCCGAAGCCGTCAAACGTTTGGAGGAACAAGCCAATGAAATCACCGAGGCCGTGGCCAAGGATGCCCAGACCAAGCCCGAGGAAACCAAGGAACTCCTCGCCGAACAGGAATCCATCAACCAACGCCTTGAGCGCGTGAAGGAAGCCCTGCGCCGCGATGCCAATGCGCAGGATGCCAGCCAGAAAGAAGGCCGCGAACGCCAGCGCGACGCCGATGACGCCGTGGCCATGTTGGAGAATCCCCCGCGCGACGCCGAGCAGTCACTGGAAGAGGCCGCCAAGGCCAAGGCCCCCGAAGATCAACAAGGCTCCCTCACCACCGCTGCCCGGCATCAACGCGAACTTTCCGAAGCCCTCGAGCAACTCGCGGAGCACTACGAAAACGTCGAGAACGGTGAACCCGAAAAAACCCGCGCCGGCCTCCGCGCCCAGGAGGAAGCCCTCGGCATCAAGGAACAACTCGATGAACAATACGCCGCCTTGGAGCAGTTGATGGAGCTCGTCAACAAACCTCCCGCCGAAGCCCTCAAGGAACTCGAAGAGAAACTCAAGAACAACCCCGCCATGCAGGCCGAACTCGAGCGCATCGCCGAGGCCGCCCTCAAAGACGCCCAGCAAGACCTCGCCGACGCCGCGCAAAACCAGCAGCAACTCGCCGAAGCCCTCAAGCAACCGCTGCCCGAAGATCCCGATCCAATTCCCATGGCCCCCAAACCCGAGCAACTCGCCCAAGCCGCGCAGGCCATGGCGGAGGAAATGATTCCCCAAATAGAGGAAGCCAACGAAGCCGCCGGCATCGAAATTGAAGAACCCCTCCAAGCCGCCCAGCAAGCCCTTCAGCAAGCCGCCCAACAAGGCAAGGCTCAGGACGCCGAACCCGAAGACATGGCTCAGTCCTTGAATCAAGCCGCCGAAAAACTCGCCGAAGCCGCTCAGACCGCGCAGGAAGAAGCCGCCGCCGCCGATACCGACGAAGCCCGTCAAGCCGCCGCCCAAGCCGAAGCCGCCGCCCAGCAAGCCCAAGCCATGGCCGAAGCCGCCGAAAACGCAGAAGCCATCGAGCAGGCCGCCAAACAAGCCGAAGCCGAGCAATTCGCCCAGATGGCCCAAGCCATGGCCGAACAACAAATTCCCCAAATGGAAGCCCAAGCCAAGGCCGGCGAAGCCGAAGCCGCCCAACCCCTCGAAGCCGCCCAGCAGGCCCTCGAACAAGCCGCCCAACAAGGCCAGCAAGCCGCCCAGGCCCAGCAACCCGAACAAACCGATCAACGCATGGCTGACATGGCCGAGTCCCTCAAAGACGCCGCCCAGCAACTCAACCAAGCCGCCGAAGCCGCCGAACAAGCCGCGGCGCAAGCCGAGACACCCGAACAACAACAAGCTGCCCAAGCCGCCCAACAACAAGCCGAAGCCGCCGCCGAACAGGCCGCCCAAATGGCCCAACAAGCCGCCGACGGCGAAGCCCCCAACACCGAGCAGTCTCTGCAAATGGAAGAGCAAATGCGGGCGCAGAATGATCAGCCCACTCGTAGCGAGGTGGCCGACGAACAGTTTAACGTGGCCGATGAAGTTAAGCAGGCCTCCAGCGAAATATCCCGTGCCGCCCGGCATCAGGAACGCTTGAACAACGATCAGGCGCAGGATTTAAAAGAGGCAGGCGAGCAAGCCGGCCAAACCGCAGAACAACAGGCTGCTGTCGCCGAGCAAATCCAGAACAAACCCGAAGAGCAGGAAGCTGCCCAACAAGATGCCGCCGAAGCAGCCGAACAACTTGAAGATCAGGGCGACCAATTGGAAAACGCCATGGAAGCTGCGGCAAATCCTGAGCCCAAAGACCCCGCCGCCATGGCCGAACGCGCCCGCGATTTGGCTAATAATACAGTGCCGAATTTGGAAAACAAAAACGAGCAGGCTCAAACCGGAGCCGAACAGGAATTAAAACAAGCCAAGGAGAGCTTGGAGAAGGCCGCAGAAAAATCCGATGAAGCGGCCCAATTGCAGCAACAAGGCAAGCAGGAGGAAGCCGACGAAAAACTGGAGGAAGCCGCCGAGCAATTCGAAGCGGCGGCCGAGCAGTTTGAAAAAGCTGCGGAAAAAGCCGATCAAACCGCCAAAGAAAACTCCGGTAAACCAGAACAGGAAAAGGCCGCTCAGGATGTCCAAAAACAAGCCTCTGGGGCGTGCAAATCATGCCAATCATTGGGGGAAAACGCAAAATCCGGCCAGTCCAACAAGTCCAGCAACAGTGGTAGCAAGCCCGGCCAAGAAGGTAGCAAACCCGGCCAAGAAGGTAGCAAACCCGGCCAAGAAGGTAGCAAACCCGGCCAAGAAG
>CAJWVY010000055.1 GCA_913048135.1 uncultured Verrucomicrobiales bacterium | reverse complement strand
CTCTCCTGCAGACTCACCGTGCACGCCGCGGCGCGCGGGCCGGTCCCGTGAATGGTGGCGGGCAGCTTGTCATTCGGCGCATCCACCGTGTACCCCAGCGCGCGCAACGCCTGAAACAATTCGCCCTGCGGCCGTTCGTGCATGCGGTCGATGCCGTGCAATTTCACCGGGCCGTCCCCGAGACAAACCAGCGCCGCTAGAAACCGCGCGGCCGTGCCCGCATTGCCCACAAAGAGATCCTCCGGAGTCTTGGGAATCCGGCCGCCTTGACCTTGCACGGTGATGGTGCGATTGGCGGACTCCGCCGGATCCTCAGCCACCGTCACGCCGAAACCCATCGTCTGCAGCGCGCCCACCATGATTTGCGTGTCCTCGCTCCACAGCGCGCCGGTCAGCGTCGTGTCACCCTCGGCCAACACCGCGAGAATAAGTGCGCGATTGGTAATGCTCTTGGAGCCGGGCACGGTGATGTGAGCATGAACGGGCCCGGGCAGGGGCACAATCTCGATAAGGTCGGGCAAGGCCATTACTTGCGCTCCCCGTCCTCCAGACCGGCGATCCATTGCTGGCGAAATTCCTGGCCCTTGGCAAAAAACGTTTCCAACGCCGCCGCCTCGCGGGCGTTCAACGCCGTCTTCAACATCGCCAGTTCGGCCTGCAGATCATCAATGGCCTGCTCAATCGCTGGCGCGTTATCCATTGCAATGTCGCGCCACATGGCGGGCGAACCGGACGCCAGCCGCGTGGTATCGCGAAAGCCCGTGCCCAGAAAAGCCGCCTCGCCTTCGCGCGGTCGGCCGAGCACGGCGTTGACCAGTGCGCTTGCCAGCACATGCGGCAGGTGACTGGTGCGGGCGACGATCGTATCGTGCTCAGCGGCGGACAGCGAAATCACGCGGCTGCCAAGCGCCGTCCAAAATTCGTTCACGCGCGCGACACACGCCGCATCGCTTTGGTCCGTAGACGTCACCGCGCACACAGCGTTCTCGAACAAATCCGCGCGCGCATTGGCCACGCCCGTTTGCTCGGAACCAGCCATCGGATGACTGCCCACAAACCGTGGCAGCACCGGCATCACCTCCGCCATTACCGAAGCTTTCACGCTGCCGACATCCGTCACCACAGCGTCCGGCGCCAAGTGCGGTTTGATAGCTTCGGCCATTGCTTTCATGCCACCCACCGGCGTGCATAAAATGACCAGCTCGGCTCCGTTCACCGCTTCGGCCAAATCCAGTGTGGCGTCATCCACGGCGCCGGCGGCCCGACATTCCTCCACACTCTCGGCCCGGCGCACAAGGCCGGTCACCTGCCCAGCAACGCCGCGTTGGCGGGCCGCCAAACCTATGGAACCGCCCAGCAGGCCGACGCCAATGAGTGTGATTTTCGGAATAGTCACGGGACGGTGATCATGCGGCGGAGCACGCCGTTCTCAAAGCGGAAAGTTATGCCGCCGCCTCGCGCACGCGCTCAAGGATCACCTCTGGCAAGTGTGGCTCACTGCCAATGGCTTCGGTGTACCAGACAAGTTTGCCTTTCCGTTCGGTAGGGTTTCGCCATGTGACTTGATTTGCCTCCAAACGTTGTTTGACCTGTTTTTCGGTCTCTCCAAGCAATACTGGGATATCCTCTACAGTATGAAGGCCATCGGCAATAAAGAATGGAACCATTACAATGTGACGAGCTCCAGCGTTCTCGTAACAGTCCGCAATAAGCGGCGTCTCTTCCATGAAGGCTGACTGCACGTCTGCGTACTCGCCGAGTTCCTTAATTGCCTGAACCTGCGCTTCAATTGCTTTGCGGGATTTTAAATTTCTTTTTGTGCCATGACCGGCAATGATCAAGCAGATTTCCTCTGGTTTTGGCGGCTTGGGGAATGGATATTTTTGAACGATCTCCTTAGCCCTCCCAAGAAGTACATCTGTCATGGTGTTGTGCGTTCCAACCGGTCGACAGTAAACAATCTCTTTGCCGTTTACCTCAGCATTGCTTGGATAGTTACATTCTCCGACCGGACAGTCACACTGTCCTTTGGTGCACAAACCCAAGTGGAATGGGATTATTTCCTCGGTAAATTGTCCTTCACTGATTGTGATCGGAGCAGCAAAAACACGTTTTGAACTCAACTCTTTAAGTGCATCAGAAATATAAGGCTCCTCTAATTTGAATGCGCAGGCAACCTCAGCGAAGAGCTTTCTTGAGTTCAATTCCTCCGTCAAACGTCGAGTTGGCGCACTAGACTGGGTGTTTACAGTGCTCCCATGGGCAATCAATAGGAGCGCATCATCGGAGAAATCTGTTGTCATCAGATTAAATCTATCACACGTGAGTTAGGAACCAAAAGCCCTACTGTAAAGACCTTTAAAATCTGAGGCGGTTATATCTCGCGGGTTGAAGCTTGCCGTCCATTGGGCGGCCGCTTCCTCAGAAAGCAAATCGATCTTGGTGGCATCTACGCCGCAATCCGTCAAATCTCGAGGCATACCGGCAGCATCCATAAAGTCTTCCAGCAAGCTGGCCAGCGATTCATGAGCCGGAACTCCGTTGATCGAAGCAGCAGTCGTCCCCGTCACCAATTCAGCATACGCTCTAGCGATTACTTCGTCCTCTCCATTAAACCGTACCACATGCGGCAACATCAATCCGACTGCCTGCCCATGGATCACATCAAAATGTGCCGTTAGTGGATTGGCCGCCGAATGCGCCGCACCGAGCATACTATGCTCAATGGCCGTACCGGCAAAGGCCGCACCCAACAGCATCAAGCCGCGAGCCTCCACGTCTTTCGGCTTAGTCAAAACCGTTGGCAAACTTTGGCTTAGCAAGCCGAACGCCACCCGCGAATATTGCTGGGAGGTCTCGTTGCGCTTGCGCGTGACGGCGGATTCCACCGCATGTGCCACCGCATCAATGCCCGTGCAGGCTGTGACGCGAGCGGGCTGAGAAAGGGTCAGTTCCGGGTCCAGAATCGCCACCTTGGCCATCGCCTTGGGATCACCGCAGGCCATCTTGGCGTGCGTGACCGCATCGGAAATCAGCGCAAAACTCTGGCACTCACTGCCCGTGCCGGCGGTGGTGGGAATTGCAATGAGCGGCAGCATCGGCTTGGACGCCTTGCCCACACCCCAGTAATCCTTCATCTCGCCGCCATTGGTGAGCAGGAAATTGCATCCCTTAGCGGTGTCCATCGAGCTACCGCCGCCCAAGCCGACAATGAAATCAATGCCCTCGCGCCGGGCCAGCTCCACACAGTCGGCCACGCATTCGGTGGTGGGGTTTTCCTTGGCCTGATCGTAGATGACCACGGGTAATTCCGCCGCCGCCAAGCTGGCCTGCGCGCGGTCCACATGACCCACAGAACGAATGCCCGGATCCGTGACCAGCAACACCTTGCCGGCCCCGTGTTCCTTGGCCATTTCCCCAAGCCGGTTGAGCGTGCCACTGCCAAACACCAGACGCAGATGCAGCTGGGCATCGAAGCTGGTTTGGTCGGCGAGTTCGGCTGGGTGGCTCATCGGTGGATCGGACGCCGGAGATCGAGGTGGTGTTCAATCAGGCCGCCATGCCAATGGAGCGTCGTTTGTAGAGGAACTCAAACATGTTGCCTTCATGCGGCTGATCCCATGAAATTTTCATGGTGGAAATTGGCCCAAGATTCAGACGTTCAATCAGCGGGGAGGCGAGCAGGTCCGCTTGAAACGCTTCGTCCTTGGTGATGGCGGTGACGACCAAGGATTCGCCCATTTGATTGAGCATCTCCGCCTGCGGCACTTCCACCACGCTGGCGTACGGACACAGAAACTCGCGGTTGGATAAGGGGTGCTCGAAGGATTCGCAATACACAATGGTCGGCCGTAGATAGGTGCCCCCATCGGTGACCACTTTGCGGTCGCCCTCGCGATACTTGGCGGTCATCTCCTCGCAACCGGCCTCCTCGAGATCGGCATCAATCGCGCCATCGATCCATTCGCCCATCTTGGGATTAGCAAATCCCGATAGCTTGGCCTCGGGATCGTCCACGGTGGTGGGTTTCACCGGGCCGAGCTTCTGGCCCAGTGCATCGGCAATCTCCCGACCATACTTGGGCACCACCACGGCGGAAGCATTCACGCAGGAACGCCCACCGTTATCGGCGATGGAGCCGGCGATGAGGTCAATGTGGTCGCGCCAGTTCTCGATCTCATCATCGCCGATGAGAATCTTGCTCCAACCGGGGCCGTGGATTTGGATGGCGGGATTGTTGGCGTACTGGTCTGTAGTGCTCTTGTCGCCAAAGATCAACGCACGGCCGCAGCGGTTCAGGATATCCGCCGCACCCTCATAATCGGTCGGGTAAAAGCCAAACGCCTCCTTCGGGCAACCGGCTTGGATGAAGGACTGGATCAAGCGGATCGGCGTCCACGGCTCGTCGCGGCCGGGCTTCATGATGATCGGCGTTTTCAGAGCAACGGCGGGCAGCCACAGGGAATTCACCGCCGGCGAGTTGCTGGGCATCACCAGCCCGAGTGCCTTGGAGGTGGGGTAAAAACAGACCTGAGTCCCAAATTGTTCACCAACGCCCGCATCGAGAATCGCAGGATCAATACCTCGTGTAAGGCCATTGAGCACCACATCCATGTGGGTCAGTGCGTAATGTATTTTGTCCATGTTACGCTTCACCATCACGTGCGGCAGGCCGCTGGTGGAGGACAAGGTCTCGATGTATTGCTCCGGCGACTGGGTTTCTCCATCGACCCCGATTTGCACTTCGCCATTGAGAAATATCTCACCGGCCTTCGCGCCGATAGCAATGAGCTCGGCCGTGGAGAATTTACACAGGGCAGCACGGGCTTCATCCATGCGTTCAAGATCGCGCCGAATCACGCCGGCATTGACTTGGCTCACGGTAGCTTTCACCGCCCCATCACGATAATCGGTAACTTCAATCTGATTGAGGCTCACGTACGGATCGCCGAGACGCAGGCAGGGGATGTGCGGAGTGGCCATTTTAGTAAACTCCCTCCACGATGGTCTTCTCCATGGCGCCGAACGGCCGTACCTCGGCAACGCCGTCCCACGGATCGTTGTCCCACGGGGCGCGTCGGATGGCTTCGTCGCGTTCCAGGAACCGCGGCATAAAGAATTCTTTAGTCAAGGTGGTCAACTCCACTCGGCCCCAGGTATCGTAATCCACGAGATTTTCGGTCTGTTTTGGATCCACAACACGAAGGACCGCACGCGGTTGCGGCGCGTGATAAGTAATGGAGTAATCATTATCCGCTCCAAACGGACGATGTCGTGCCAACCCCATCAGCGTGTTGCCGTAAGTGGGTACAAAACCGATTTGATTTTCGCATATTTCCTCCACAAGAAAGCGTGTGTATTGCTTATCCATTGTGGTACCGCCGCAAAATACACCCTTGATACCGGCCTTAATCAGATCCTTTCTTTCAGCCATTGCTTCCAATAACTTGGGAGTGGTGAACAAGGCACTCACGCTACGGTGTTTTAAGATCGTTGTGGCCTGATCAATCACGTGATCCATGTAGGCACGCGCCTGATCATATTGCTTGGAGGCAATGAGACGCTTCACCCAGCGCGGATCGAGGTCCACAAAATAACACGAGCAACCCCGCACATTGGCCAGATGCTCAATCGCCAGACGCAGACGCCGCGGGCCGGTGGGGCCCACCATCATCCAGTAATGATTGCGCGGGAAATGCTCGTCACTCAGCGTCTCGGAAAAGGCGCTGTAATCGATCTTGTAATCCTCCCAGCCAATGCGCTGTTTAGGCATGCCGGTGGTGCCGCCCGTTTCAAAGATGCTGAAGGGCTTGCCGTCATAAGCCTTTGGCCGCCAGATTTCGTTGGGTAGATCGCGCAGCCATTCGTCTTGGAAATGCGGGAACTTAGCCACAATATCCTGGAAGCATGTGATCTCCTCGGCCGGATTCCAGCCGGCTTCCTTGGCCCAATCGAGCCAAAACGGACTGCCGGTCTCAGGTGAGAAATGCCACTTCACAATTTCAACGGCATGCGCATCCAACTGTGCCTTTGCCTCCTGCACTTTTTGATTCAAATCTGACATAATTATTCCTATCTCAGGCGAGCCTGAACTTCGCTTATGGGTTCTTACCCGTCAAACGGCGTGCCACCTTAGCGCGCTTTGTTCGGGAAAAATTTGTTAATCTGCCGTTCCTCTGGCGCCCGGCTAACCAGCGAACCAATGATCAGGGCCAGCGCGGAGGCTATCGTCAACGGTGCCATGGGCAGCATGCCCAGCACGAAGAAGTCCTTGTTCTCGCCATAATCTGATTCGTGAAACCACAAAACCCAAAGCACCGCGGTCACCGCAATGCAGGCATAGGCGCCCACTGCGGTGGCCCGTTTCCAGTACAACGCGGCAAACACAATAGGGAACAGGGCGGTAAATCCGCTAAAGCACCACATGCCGAGATTGAACACGCTGGCCGTTTTCATCAGCGCCAAGGACAGCAGGTACGCCACGACCACCACCCCAACCACAAAGTAACGAGCAATTTTTACAATCTCACCATCACTGAAATAGTCCTTCCCTTTCCACGGCAGAATAATGTCGTTGGTGAACATGGTGCCGAGACAGGCAAACTGGGAATCCAAGCTGCTCATGATCGCCGCCAACACACCAATCATCAAGAGGCCCGTAAGCCACGGATTTTGTACCAACTCACCCACCACAGCCCCAAGCACGGCGCTAGGATTTGGGCTTTCTCCCAAAACGGGCAATTTCCCCGCAGCATACAATCCCGCCGCCCAAGTGCCGATGATCACACACGGCAACCACACCACGGCGATGCAGATTGGGTGCGCCACGATGGCCAGTCGGAAAGTCTTTGCCGATTTGGCCGTCAGCCAGTGCTGAAACACATGAGGGAACATGCCGATACTCAGTGGAATAAACAGGTAAGTGATCCAAAGCAACTTGGTCATGGAGGGCTTGGGTGAAGCCATGAACTCGGGCTTTTCCACAGGCTCCGGCTTTTCCATGACCGTAGCCGCCAGTTCTTCCCCACCCATATCTTGGACCAGCGCACCCCAAGTGTCCTTTAAGCTTTCGTACTCCTCATACTTCCCCAGAGATGTTTCGTATTCCTGATACTCAGCCAAGGTCGCGGGATGGATGCCCCGGGCCAAGCGAGCCGGTTTGTGTTCCTCCACAAATTCAGTGGACCGCTTCACGTTCTGCAGAAATGTCCCGGGACCTTCATCGGTCTTAGCAGCCACCGCCTTGGCGATCATGGCAAAGGCGACCACGCCAGTGAGCATGAAGACCAGAGTTTGAAAAGTATTCGCCCATGCCGCGCTGCGGACGCCGCCCAGAAAAACGTAGGTGAGCACCACGCCACAGATCACCAAGCCTGTCAGGCGCGGATCCAGACCCGCGGTACCCTGCATGAATTTACCAGCGCTGATAATCCCGATCAGCAGGTAGGGAATGATGAACAACACCAACAAAACAAAGAGTACCGTGCCGAGGGTGTGCGACTGGAAACGTTCGCGGAAGAACTGGACCTGAGTCACATACCCCAGCCGTTTCCCAATAGCCCACAGGCGAGTGCCGATGATAAAAAACACAGAAGAATGAATCATCCCGCTCCACACCGCCACTGCGCCAAAGGTGGCCACGCCGGTCATAAATGCTTTACCGGTGGACCCGACCAGCGCGAAGCCGGTCATGGTGGTACCGAACACGCTCATTAACAGCATGAACGGACCGATGGATCGGCTGGCGACAAAGTAGTCCTTGCTAGTGCCACGGAACAGCTTGCTGCTGAAGATGCCCAAGCCAAGCAGGGCGACGAGATATGCGCCCACCATCCAAAGCGGCAGACTGGATTCGGAGGCGGCAGCTAGGAGATTCATTCGCCTGCCTTCGGTTGAGATTGTGAGTTGCCCCCGCCACTGCCACCACGACCACGGCCACCACGACGTCGGCGCCGACGCGGGCGGTCTGAGGTATCACCGCCCTCCTTGGAGTGCGAACGGGAGGAATCATCTTTGGCCGATCGTTCAGTCGAACGGCCGGAGTTTTTATCGTCGGCCCCGCGAGAACGATTGCGCCCCCCGCGGTTACGATCGCCTCTTCCACGGCCCCGGCCACGATCGCGGTCACCGCGATTGCCACGGTTGCCGGCTTCGGCCCAGCGTTCCAGTTCAGTTGGCCATGCTTTCCAGACGGCGAGCAGGGCCACGGCCGCTGTGGCGAATGAAAGGAACATTTGAAAATGGACGCCCAACGGCAAGCCCATCACCAGTTCATGTTCCCGGTTCCGGGCGAACGCCGCGGTGTAGGCCAACTGTTCGTCTTCAGACAGGTCATTGACAAACGCAGGAACATAGTTCTGCTGCTCGTACAACTCCCCCAAAAATGGCCATATAAACCAGTCTTGGTGGAACCACGCAAGGGACACCACAAGGGCGACGATAAAATACCGCATCTTAGTAGACGTCCGGGCTGGACGCGATTACTTGCCGGCCTTTTCTTCGATGGCGTAGAGGTGGGTTTGGGTACCCACGTACAGCGTGCCATTGGCCACGACGGGCGTGGAGTAGATCGGCACGAGCATGTTGGTCTCGAAGATGGGATCGTCGTTCTTGGGATCGAAATCCGCCTTAAGCGGCAGCACAACCAAATCGCCGTCCTCATCGCCAATGTATACTTTGCCGTCGGCCACAAACGGGCTCGACCACATATGCGCCTTGGTGTCGTATACCCAATGTTCTTTCCCCGTTTTTGAATCGAGGCAATAAACGTAACCGGTGTAGTCCGAAGCAATTAGAAGCCCACTTTCTGGGTCAATTGCGCAGGTGGAGATAGTTCTTTGGATCTTGCGATAGTCCCAAACCTTTTTACCGGTATCAGCATCAAGACATACGAGATTGCCAAGTCCTTCTCCATGCTCAGGATCCTGCCCAATGGCGACGTATACGTGGCCATTGTGGAAGGTGGGAGTCGCAATCAGTTCACTTGGGCCTTCCGCGGCAGGATATTTGATTTCATTCCCTTCCTCATCCTTCTTATATTCCTCTGGGTTGCAGTCATATTTCCAAAGTGCCTTAAATAGATCAAACCCGTCTTCATCCTTCTCGAACTTGGTATCGAATGCGTAGAGCACTCCATCACCCCCAGCAAAAAACACCGCGTCTTTGCCATTTACTTTGCCTGTTGAAGGACTAGACCAGTTGCAGTGCATAATCTTCTGACCAATTCCCTCTGCTTCCTCACCCGCTAGAGTGCCGTCCTTTTTGTTTAGAGCCACAACACAGGGAGCTTGCGGAGCAGGAATATTGAGGTGACTCCAGTCCTGACCGTTTGAAGTGGTACAAAAAAGGAGATCGCCTAGGATTAAAACCGAGGAACTAGCGATGTTATGCGGAAACACCCCAAGTTCTTCACGCAGATCAAAGCGCCAAATAATATCGGCATCCTTTTCGGTGGGCTCCAATGGTTCCTTACCCTTGTCGACCATGAAAGTTGCTTCCCCCTGAAAACCTTGGTTTCCGTTTTTCAAACCTTCAGTGTCGAGGCATAGAATTTCACTTCTGTTCGCGACCACATACACGCGATTGCCTTCAACGGCGGGGCTGGAGCAAATACCGAGATATTCCCAGTCGCTTACTTTGCCGGCTCCAAGCTTGGGAACAACCAACTGCCATTCCAACTCCCCGGTTTTCTCGTCCAAGCAGTAGACAATCCCGCGATCACCAATGTGGCGTTCGTCGCGTGGGCTCTCATTATTAGTTCCAACGTATACTTTCCCATTCGAAACGGTCGTGTTGCCATAAGCCTGCGAACCAAGTTTAGCTACCCACTTCACATTTGTTGTGGTGGAAAGATCTACCTCCTCTGTCCCCTTCTTGAACTTGCCGGGATCGAAGCTGGCGGCGATACCTTTCTCAGGCGAAAAGAGGTTGCCGTCGCCGTTGCCAGACCATACGGGCCAATCCTGCCCGGTAGGCCCAACCGCTTCGGTGGGCGAAGTGGTGGAAGTGGTTTCGAGGGTTTCGGTTGATGCTTCTGGGTTATCGGTAAAAGGCACCTCTGCTGCCGCCTCTGTGCTGGGCGTTTGTCCGCAGTTAGTCTGCGTCGTGATGATGCCGGAGGCTGCTAGCAGGCTAATGCCGCCCATCAGGAAGAACGAATTACTTTTCATGGTTTAAAATACTTTTGTTCGGATTGAAGTTTAGTTCCGGGTGATTTTGATGTTGTCGATATAAACGGGCTTCAGGCTCTGCGGAGAGAAACCGATGATGCCGGGGGCACCCAGCTTGTGGGCGTTCTTGTGCTTGACCTCAATGGTCCATTCCTTGGGCTCGGGCTCGCCTTTAGGCCAGGCCTTGGCGCGCACAACGCCGGAGCCGTCCTTCGCCACATCCACGCGGCTCTTAAGGGTGTACCATTGATTGGGGGACCACTTGAAGGGGACGCTCTCTTTCACTCGCTCATGGTTGGAGCTGACTTCAAGAATCTGTTGGTTGCCGATCAGCGTGATGAAGTAACGCTGGTTGATCACACCAACGTTGCCCTTGATGCGGCGGTTACCGTCGGTCATCACATCGGCCTGGACAGTGTAATTACTGGAAGTGGGATCGCCGAAGATCGTAATCGCGCGCTGGAAAAGCACACGGTCTAGTGTCTTTCGAAACACCTTGTTGCCGTCCAGATCACGCACCTCCCACTTGAGGCGCGCCCCAGTCCAGGCCAGAGGAGGGAAGGCGTATTTCACGCCGTCGGCAGGATGATCCACAGTTAGATCATAACCTTCGAAGTCCTGCTCGTAAGGAATTTGCGGTAGAATGCGGCCGCGTAACAGACCGGTCAGACCGTCGGCACTGGTAGCTTTAAAGGCCCCGGCGCTGGAGACATTACGAGCATCAGCGGTGATGGCGTTATTGGCCACGACGGCGTTCATCTGCGTCTTCACCCTGGCGGTGGCCGGGATGAACTTCTCGAAATCCGCTTTCACTCCCGACTCCACCACGTTGCCGTACTGGTCGATTGTGTTAACCGTCAGGTCGAGCTTTTCACCGGGCTTGAGGAGGATATCGCTAGGCACAATCTGCAGGGCCACGGCCTTGGAATCAGCCGGCTTTGCCAGAGCGGCGGGCAGAGTAGCCTTCGGCTGTTCACCGCTGGCTTTGCCGAACACGTACAGCTTGCTCATGGTGTGAATGTACACCTTACCGTTCCAAGCCACGGGCGATCCCAAAATGCCGCCTTCCAGCTCCGTTTCGCTAAGAACCTCAACGCCGTCATCATTCGGTTTCACCACAAGGAAACGACCGTTCGGGAAGCCGATGTACAGCTTGCCCTCTGAGTACAACGGCGAGGAGTGAATCTGTTCGTTGTTCAGCTTCTGCGAGAAAATCAATTTACCGGTCTTGGCTTCCACACAAACTAGCACGCCGGTCTTGGTAACCTGATACACTCGACCGTCAGCCAGCACAGGGCTACTGGTGAACATGGCGAAAGGATGACGCCACAATTCCCATTCCTTGCCGTCAGCTAAGGTGAGATCCTTGTCCTTCAAAATCGTCTGCGCCTCGCCGGGAGCAGGCAGCTTGGTCGGCAGCTTGAGACCGATCATGCGGCCTTCCTCAGCGGCATCGATGTTTTCCTTACCGTGAATGCTCACCAATACGCCGTCATGAATTACCACGCTGGCGTTCACACCTCCTTGTGAAGATTGAAAGCGCCAAAGTGCCTGACCGGTACGAACGTCTACACACGCCACATTACCGTCCCCGGTGCCGACGTAAAACACGCGCCGACCATCCACATTAGCGAGGACAGGTGTGGAGAATGAACTATCTTTTGGTGCCACACCAGGTGTACTGGCCCAAACTGGGGCACCGGTGGATTTATTAAATGCATAGAAACGGTCACGAGCGGGTCCCTGTTTACCCCAGTAACTGGTGACACCACGAACAATCACCAAATCGCCATCAATTACCGGCGCACCTGTACGACCGTTCGGAAAGGTAAGGCGCCCAAAGCGCTCCATCAGAGAGTACTCCCACTGAATCTTGCCATCCGGACTGAAGCATTTCACGCCACCGTTGGTAGTCATCAAGTATACCCAGCCAGTAGCCGGATCGACCGTCGGCGAGCCGACCGTGTAACGACTATAAACCGTGTCACTGAGATAATCATTGTAGGCATGCTCCCATTGAAGCTTGCCATCAGCCTCATTTAGGCAGAGCAACACCTCCTGCAAATCGGGCCCCTTACCTCGGTACCCCCAGGCATAAACTTTGCCGTTGGCAATCACCGGCGCGCCGCGGCCGGCAATGTCGTAGCTCCACAGAAGATTTTTGGCCGGATCAATCTGGTCGGGCAACCCCTTCTCGTCAGTCACTCCGTTCTGATGCGGTCCGCGCCAGTTGGTCCAGCCGGTTACAGCTGCTTGGGAAGAAAAAGAGGAAAGGGCGAATGCACCGAGAACCGCTATTGCGGCAAATTTATTCAACTTCATAATGTTTCAACAAGGTTTGTGCCCCTGCACACGCCATCCACGACGGAACGGCATGCCGTTGTTCACAGGACCGCGGAAATCAATGGCTTTACTCGCCGGGAATTGCAAGGCAGAAATCGTACCTGTACGTACGATTGTGACGAACAAATGGCCACTGAAGAATTTAACGACGATTTACCAATTGATTCCCCTGAAAGGAAGCGACTTCCCCTGCTATTAAGACGCGCTTGGTACGGCCTAAATCAGGCCTTCCGACGCCAAATCAGTCATGCGGGTGCTACTCCGGATCAATTCACCGCTCTACGCACCTTGTGCGAAGGGGATGCAGCAGGGCTGACCCAAAGCGAACTCACCCAAGCCATGAGCAGCGATCCCAACACCGTTGCCTCCCTGCTCGAACGCATGGAAAACAACGGCTGGCTCGAGCGCAAACCGCATGAGACCGATCGCCGCGCCAAGCGCATCATCATCCTGCCAGCAGGTCGTGAGAAATATTCTGAACTACGCGACTGCGCCGTCGATCTGCAAGGCGACATGCTCGCCACTCTCCCCGCCGACCGCCGCGATGCCTTTCTGGAAGAACTCACGAAGGTCGCCGACGCCTGCCACGCCGCCGCCGCTGAAGCCGGCCGTAAGAATCGCGACTAACCACAAAAAAAACCGCCCCGAAGGGCGGCCCTCTTCAGAGAGGTTAATTCTAGGCGCTAATTGCCCCCACCGGATTCCGGCTGCGTTTGGCCGTTATTTTCATCCGTAGTGGAGTTCGCATTGGAATTCTCGCCGCCGTTTTCGTTGTTGGCATCTTCCGAATTATCATCGGTGGTATTCTCGTCTGACGATGTTCCCTGAGTCTCCTCAACATTGGCCCCGCCTGATTCTTCTGCGCTGCCCGCTGAATCCGGGGCCCCATCCACCAGCAGCGGCGCGATCACCAGCGCGATCACGCTCATGAGCTTGAGCAGAATGTTCAGGGACGGTCCGGAGGTATCCTTGAGCGGATCGCCCACAGTATCACCCACCACGCCAGCCTTGTGGGCCTCGCTACCTTTCTTATGATGCACGCCGTCCACTTCCACGCCATCGCCTACTTCAAACATCTTTTTGGCATTATCCCACGCACCACCGGCGTTGGACTGGAACAGCGCGAGCAACACGCCGCTGACCGTCACGCCCGCTAGCAATCCACCCAGCGCTTGCGCCGCGGTCGCCGCGTCGGTGGCGTACTTGAACCCAAAGGCCACCGCCACCGGCGTCAACACCGCCAGCACGCCGGGCTTGATCATCTCCTTGATGGCCGCATCGGTGGAGATCGCCACGCAGCTGGCATACTCGGCTTTGCCGTCAGCCGCCTCGTAAACGCGCCGGTCCTCCTCGCTCCATTCCTCGATTGGCTTGTCGCCATTATCCTGCATCTTGCCGAGCGCCGCCTTCAGCTCCGGAATATTCGCAAACTGTCGGCGCACTTCCTGGATCATCGACATCGCCGCGCGTCCCACCGCATCAATCGCCATGGCGGAAAACAGATACGGCAACATAGCACCCACAAACAAACAGGCCATCACATTGGGATCTGAGAGGTTGATGGCATCAATTTTGGCCACACCCATGTACGCGGCGAACAAAGCCAGCGCGGTCAATGCCGCCGAGCCGATGGCGAAGCCTTTGCCGATAGCCGCGGTAGAGTTTCCCACCGCATCAAGGCTATCAGTGCGTTCGCGCACTTCTTTGGGTAATTCGCTCATCTCGGCGATACCCCCGGCATTATCGGCAATCGGCCCGTAGGCATCCACCGCTAGCTGAATGCCAGTGTTCGCCAGCATACCCACCGCGGCAATCGCAATGCCGTACAGGCCAGCGAACGAGTACGCTCCCAGAATCGCAATCGCGATAAAGATGATCGGGAAAGTCGTCGACCGCATGCCGCAGCCGATGCCGGCAATGATGTTCGTGGCACTGCCGGTCACCGATTGCCGCGACACCTCCGTCACTGGGCCCGTATTGATTCCAGTGAAATGTTCGGTCACCAGCCCAATAGCAATCCCGCAGGCCAAGCCCATCAGGCTGGCCCAAAAGACTCCCAAGGCCGTGTATTCCTTGCCGTTATATGTCCACGCTTCGGGCAGCAGATTGGTGATTAGGAAAAATGCGCCGACCAGCATGATCACCGCGGCAATCAGTTCCCCGCGCGTTAAGCCGCTCTTAGGGTTGCCGCCTTCCTGCACACTCACGAACTGCGCACCAATCATCGAGGCAATGATGCCCATGGCCGCGAGGAACAACGGCAGCAAAACCGCGCCCAATCCGTTAAAGACCTCGTACCCTTCGATCTGACCAAAGGAAGCCACAAACAGTGCACCGAGCACCATCGCGCCGATCATCGAGCCCACATAGCTCTCAAAGAGGTCGGCGCCCATACCCGCCACGTCGCCCACGTTATCGCCCACATTATCGGCGATGGTCGCTGGGTTCAGCGGATGATCCTCCGGGATGCCCGCCTCCACTTTACCCACCAGATCAGCGCCCACATCAGCCGCCTTGGTGTAGATGCCGCCACCCACACGCGCAAAGAGCGCGATGGAGGACGCGCCAAAACTGAAGCCTGTAAGCACGCTGATGGTTTTTCCAATCTCCCAGCCTTGGCCGCTGTAAAAAATGTAGAGTAGTGAAAGCCCCAACACTCCGAGTCCCACCACGCCCATGCCCATGACCGAGCCACCGCGGAAGGCGACGTTGAGTGCGGGGTTCAGACCAGTACGGGCGGCGTTGGCCGTACGCACGTTTGCCTTGGTGGCCACCTTCATACCGATGAATCCGGCCAAAGCCGAACACGCGGCGCCGACCACGAACGACAGCGCGATCAGCGGGCTCGATTGACTACCCTGCGTGATCGCCAGCATCACAGCCACAGCGACCACAAACCAAGCCAGCTTGGAGTACTCCGCGCGCAAAAACGCCATCGCGCCATCGGTGATGTAGGTGGAAATCCGCTTCATGCGGTCAGTGCCGATCTCCCGACGAGCCACCCATTGGGCGTTCAGATAGGTGAACAGCAAGGCCAACACTCCGGCCACTGGAATGAGATAGATATTTTTGTCCATGTTGTCTGATTATATTGCGTGAAAAAACGCGTTTGGAAGTTGGGAACGTCCCTCCTTTTGTCGCTAAGGCAATGTGCCCCACCCCCTGAGCTCGTTAAACCGGAATATTTGTCATAAGTCAAGGAATACAGGTCTCAAAGCGCCACTTGACCCCGCGCGGGCCCGCGCCTAACCTGACGCACCGTTTTGATCATGAGTAAGCAAACCGATTCCACCCGCCGCGATTTCATCAAAGCCTCAACCGCAACCGCTGGTGCAGCGGCCATCGCCTTCCCCACCGTCACCTTCGGAAAGCCCAACAGCGCCAAGCTGAAGATCGGCTGGATCGGCTGCGGAGGTCGCGGCTCCGGTGCCATCAACCAAGCGCTCGCGGCGGATTCCAACATCGAACTCCACGCCATCGGTGAAGCCTTTCAGGATAAAGCCGAGGCCGGCCTCGAGCGCATCAAGAAATATCATCCCGGCAAAATCAGTGACTCCGTAGAGAAACGCATGTTCGTGGGGATTGATGCCTATCAAAAAGTTATCGATAGCGGCGTGGACGTCGTGCTGCTCGCCACCCCTCCCGGATTCCGCCCCCAACACATCAAAGCTGCCGTTGATGCCGGCAAACACGTCTTCGCCGAGAAACCTATGGCCACCGACGCGCCCGGCGTGCATTCGGTGATGAAATCTATCGAGAAAGCCAAAAAACAAGGCACCTCAATCGTCGATGGCTTTGTCTGGCGCTGGACCTACGCGCAACGAGACACGTACGAGAAAATTCTCGGAGGCGATCTAGGCGATCTGCAGGCCATTTTCTCTAGCTACAACAACAACGCCCGCAAACGGTATGTCGATTGGAATCGGGAAAACACTAAGACCGACGTCGAATACATGCTCCGGCGCTGGTACTACTTCACTTGGCTCTCCGGCGATCACATCGTGGAGCAGGCCGTGCACAGCATCGACAAAATGCTCTGGGCCAAGAACGACGAAGTCCCCGCCTACGCCATCGCCAACGGCGGCCGCCAAAACCGCGGCGAAGAAGAAGGCAACATCTACGACCACTTCGGCGTCGAGTTCGCCTGGGCCGACGGCACCCAAGGCTACCATTTCTGCCGCCAGATGGATAACTGCGAGAACGGCGTCTGGGACCGCGTCTACGGATCCAAAGGCAAATACACTGGTGAATCCGGCCGCAAACTCCACGTATTCTCCAATAAAGATGGATTGATGTGGCGCTGGAATGCAGGCCCCAACGGCGAACGCAGCAACAACGGCTACCAGACCGAGCACGACGAAATGTACGCCGCCATTCGTGACGGCAAACCGCTCAACACCGGCGAGCGCATGATCAAGACCACCCTCACCGCCATGATGGCCCGCACCGCCGCCTACACCGGCAAAAAGGTCACCAAGGAAATGATGCTCAACTCTAAGGAACAACTCGTGCCGGACAAGCTCAGCTTCGACATGCAGTTCCCCCCCCGCGCCGTCCGCCACGCCGGCCGCGACGAAGCCCTAAAGCCCCACGGCTGGGACGCATAGGGCTTAAACCAACCCGTACATAATTCGGCATTGAAACAAGGCTGCGCTTAAGCCTAGGGACTGATTTGTGCTCAATGTGAGCGTCTCATCCGCTAGTCGCCCCCAGGAAATCATTTAGGAAAATAATTTGCCAATTATGGCACCAATTCCATATTGGATAACATAATTAATGATCCCGATCACGATGGTATCAAAAATGCCACAATTAAACACCCGCTTCATGCCTATGAAATAAATGATGGACGCCGCCACCGCTCCAAAAAATCCAATAAAATAAAGCAACCCAAAGCCAATCAGTCCGATGGCCAAGGAAAAAACCGTACATTTTTTGATCCCGTTGACTACCCCATCAGCAAACGGACTTTCTTTTATGGGCACATACACCCAGATCGAAAGCCCAAAAATCGCACTCCCCAAAACCGTAAACACCGCAATCGCAAGCGTTACGCCCAACAGACTGGTCAATACTTCAATCATGGGAGTTTAGACTTGGGGCTTAATAAGCAAATTCAATACAATTTTTATACTATTTTGTAATTATAGAACAGTTTTTTGATTCACTTAAGCCCAGGCGTAAGCTAGTATTTAGATGCCGATAACGTGGACAACAATGGCTGGCCCGAATTAATGATGGCCCTGAACTATATCACTAACCTACGCTAGTGACAGTGCCCTCATCACGGATACCCCCCAGCGAACGGGTAAAATTTTCCCGCAATATTCTTTGTCCCAACGCCACATTCGCCTATTGCCAAACGGCAGGGGCCTGCGCACAATTTCGGACGCGACATGAAAAACG
>CAJWVY010000054.1 GCA_913048135.1 uncultured Verrucomicrobiales bacterium | reverse complement strand
TGGATGAGAAACACTTGGGCCAATGCTGGCGTCCAGGCGGTTGCTGCTTCAACACCTTCGGCGTGCGACCGAACTCGCCGGTCACCACCACCATCGTGTTGTCGAGCATACCGCGTTCCTTAAGGTCGCGCAGCAGTGCCGAAAGCGCTTGGTCCAGACGCGGCAGGCAGAACCCCATACCGTAGGAGCCGTTACCGAAGGCGTTACCCATGCCCATGTTGCCACCGTGCATATCCCAGCTGCTGCTGGGCGGTCCCTTCTTGTCATGCGAAGCCTGACCGGCCCAGCCATTGACGGTCACAAACCGCACACCCGCCTCCACCATGCGGCGGGCCAATAGAAAGTTTTGCCCCAAGGGATGCATGCCGTAACGCTCGCGCACCTTCTGTGGCTCACGGCTCATATCAAAGGCTTCGCGCCCCTCTGCCCGGGTCATCGCGTCGTAGGCCTGTTCACGCAAGTGCGCCCAATCCGCTCCTTTAGCATCTTTAGAGAGCACGTTACTCTCGATACTACCAAGCAGTTTACGTCGGCTAGAAAGACGATCCGGATCACCTAAATCATAGATCGGCGGCGGAGTAAAATTCGGCATGGCGGGATGGTTGTTGGCCGCCCCGACAAACACCGGCGCATACGCTGAACCGAGGTATCCGCCCAAGGCAAGGTTGGGCGCGCAAAAGACCGCGGGGCCAACGCATTTGATAAGCCACGCGTTGGAGACAATGTTGCGCTTGCTCGGCTTGTGCTTGGCAACAAAAGAGCCGAGGTACGGCTGGTCATCCGGCACACCCTGCCGCACGCGCTTCACCGACTGACCGCTCAGCAAATTGTGCATCGCATCAAAGTGATTGCTGATACCACCAGGATGCGTCATCGAATTGATCAGCGTAAACTGGTCGGTCACCTTCGCCAGCTCGGTGTGCATCTCGTTGAGCCGCATACCGGGCACCTTGGTGGGGATGGTCTTGTACGGACCGCGATATTCCACTGGCGCATTGGGCTTCATGTCCCACGTGTCCACATGGCTCGGGCCGCCGCAGAGGAGGATGAAAATGCAATTCTTGTCAGACGACACCGCATTGCCCCCGGCATCAAGTTTATCCACGCCCATCACGGATCCAGGCAGGCCCATACTCGCCACGCCCAAGCCTCCGGCCACCATGGCCTGACGACGATTCATCTGAAAATTATCCATGAAAAACCTTTCCTCACGCGCATGCACTCTGCGCCTGCCAATTGGGACTGTCAACGAAGGATTCAGCCGGATAAAACTTACGGCGCCTATTTCTTAGGCGCCGGGCGATGTTTACGGATGACAACGCGCACGCCGAGGTAATTGCGCTGATCGCGGTCGCCCATTTTCTGGCGGGCGGCAAGGCGGCAGTTTTGCGGAGTGCTCACCCACGAACCGCCGCGCATCACGGCGTTGTCGCACCATTCGGCGACGTTGCCGTGTAGATCGTGTAACCCCCACGCATTGGGCGCAAAGGAACCGACCGGCGCCAGCCCGGCGTGGCCATCATCCAGCGTGCGATGGGCGTGGTTGGTGTAAATGCCGCCGGTTTCGTAAGCGGTCTTGTCGGCAAAATTTGCGTGGCGCGGCAGTAGCTTTACATCGCTGCCGAATGACCATGCGCCCGTTGTGCCTGTGCGCGCGGCGTACTCCCATTGATCCTCACCCGGCAAGGCAAACTCCCAACCCGCCGGCAACAGCTTCTGGGCGGAGGCGTTCATCGGGCGAATCTCCCGGTCGCGCGTGTCCTTTGATTGGCTGACCATGTTGACCGGATGCAGCTTGTGACGATCTACTGCCGCACGATGCCGACTACCTCGCCATAACGCGCGCGGCCATTCGTACTTCGCCATCCAAAACCCGTCAGCCAAGACCACCTCACGCTGAGCTTCATCGGCGTGCCGGCCGGTTTCATTCTCCGGACTGCCCATCACAAATCGCCCCGGCGGGCACCAGCAATAAACCATCCCACGCGGCCCCACCCATTCGTCACCGGCTTGCCGGCCCGGCCCCAGCTTGTTGCTCGGCGAAATGGCCTGGGACGCTTTGCCCAGTGTCTTGAAAACCTTTTCCCCATCGCCGAGAGCTAGCGAACATCCCTCGGGAAATTCCATCGACTGCGCGGCCACCTTGGGCGCATCCACCACCACGAGCTGCCGTGTACTGCCGCCCTTGGCGTGCAGTTGCGCAAACACATAATCCAACCCCAAGCCCCGGCCCGGTTTGGATTTGGTATCCAGCAGGCACAGCGTTTTACTACCCTGATATTCGCCCGGAGCAGCTTGCCCGATGAAATAAACAAGCCCTGTACCACGTACCGGGGTGCGCGATGCAAATCCCTCGATCGAACGCTTAAGCTCGTTGTTATCGAGATTGCTTTTCACCGTGCACTGGAATCCATGCCGCTCCAACCGCGCCACCACCGCCTTTAGATCCGGCGCCTCCAGCTTGAGTTCCGCCGCGGCGTAATTGTGGTTGGCGATCACCAAGGCCGACCGATGATCGGCATGAATAAAACCACACCATGTGAAAAGCGCGGCAAAGATGAAGAGCGCGCGCCGCATGTTACACCACCAACTCCGCCAACGGTCCCGATTGATCGAGATCGGCCAAGCCAAAATCAGCCACGCCGAATGTGTCGCGTTGTTCGCCGACGGCTTGAAGCAGGGACAGGTAGAGATTGGCAATCGTACGGTGACCCTGATTGCCGTACCACGGATAACGCAGATAACGGTTGCCCAGTTTGAGCCGACCACCGAGGTCGCCGATCAAAATAAACGGCCACTCGTGGCACACCGGATGATGCCCCTCAGCCGAATCGGACAAGTACACGATCAACGTGTTGTCCATCATCGTGCCATCCCCCTCAGGCACGGCTTCCAGCCGGCGGATGAACTTGGCTAGTTGTTCCAAGCACCTGCGGCGGATATGCGCATGGCAATCCGGACCGGGGATTCCGGCGAATTGCTGGTAATTTCCGTGACCGATAGCGTGGGCACCAATGTAGCCGTCATCGCCTTTCAGTCCCAACTCACTCGCCATGCAGGAAATCCCGATGCGATCCGGGCCGGCACCGGCGGACATGGTCACCACATTCGTTAGCCCGGCAACCATCGCGCTCGCGGCATTTTCGAACTGAGCCTCCAAGCGTTCAAACACGCCGGTGCGGCCGGTTTTCGTCTCGGTAATCTGGCCGGTCTTCGGGTCAATCTTCGGGGCGGCCGCCGCGATCTGCTTGGACATCGCCGCAAGTTTGCCCTGACGATTGCTCATGGATTCAAACGCCTCGAGATAACGACCGAGCTTTTCCCGCTCCGAACCGTCGAGTTGCTTCTGCAACCGCTTCACGTCGTCCGCGAGAAAATCGAGCAGATTGGTATCTACATCAAAATTCTTGCGGGCGGCCCCCGCCGCGCCGGCGGCGAAAAATCGCTCATACGCCTGCACCGGATTGAGCAGCGTGGGCAACGCCTTGCCGCGAGTCATCGACGTGAGGTTGTAGGTCATCGACATTGCCTTGTTCGAAACACCCAGACCGATGTGCGGATAAATGCCGCCGAGCTTACGCGCCATGGCGGCGTCAATGGTCTCACCGTACGCCTTCTTTTTCATCGGCCAACAACCAAGCGCGGCAAAGCCCATGTTATGGCTGCCGCGCGCCACGCGCCCGGACAGACCGTGGATCATCGTCATTTTCTTCACCCACGGCGCCAATGGCTCCAGTGACAGGCTCATCGCGTGCCCGTCCAGCGGTCGGTCCTCCAGTTTCGTCGGCGTCTTGGGAAACTCAATTCCCGCCGGTTGCACATCGCGCGGGTACACGCCATTGCCCTGCACAAAGAACAACACCCGCGCCGGCTTAGCCTTGGGCGCTGCCTCCAGCTGATTCACAAACTGCGTCAGCATCAACCCGCCCGCACCCAGCGAGCCGGCCTTTAGGAAATCACGGCGTTTCAAGTTCATCTTAATCCTTCGATTGTTGAGGTAATTGTCGCATTAAAAAAGAGTCTGAAGCGAGCAAGGATTCCACCAATGCCCGAAAACTTCCGCCGCTGGATTGGTACGCCTTGTGGGCATCCTGGAGGGTGTTGGCGTCGCCGAGGGTTTCGTTGCGACCCATGAAATAGCGGAAGGCGTGGCGCACAAAGACCTGCTCGACGTATGGCGATTCGGCCAGTACCGCCATCAGTTCGGCCGGACCTTGGACGCGTGTGCCGTCGAGTTCCCGGATGCCGGTGCGATCAATCCAGCCGGTGGTATCGACCGGTTGCCCGGCGTCGCGGCGTTGAAAGCGGCCGTAGTGATCGAAGCGCTCAAAGGTCACGCCCAAAGGATCCATCTTGCGATGACACCGCCAGCATTCGGCGGCGTTGGTGGCCTGCTTGAGGCGATTGCGAAAGGTGACGTGCTCGGCCTCGGGCACGCGGGCATCCACGCCGATCGGCACATCGGGTACCGTGCCCCCCAGCAGATGCGTGCGGATCCATTTGCCCCGTTGCACCGGATGATTTTCAAAGTTGCCGCTCCACGCCGCGAGCCAGGCCGGGTGCGTGAGTACCCCGGCGCGTTCGCCCTTAGGAAATTCCAGTGGCTGCTCCGTTAAGTTCCAGCGCCAGTCGGGCGGAAGGTTAAAGGCGGTCTGATACGGCCACCATTTGTTGTGGCCCTGCACCAATTGCACGCCCTTGTTTTTAACTGACTTGTAATTGGCGTTCACATAAAACCGCCGCGTGGTCAGCAGCGTAGCGAGCACCTCACGATCCGTCCTCAACGCATCGCGAACTGTCGTCTCCAAGTCTGCCACCAACAAATCGGGCCGATGCACTCCACCCTCGGGCGCGTCCTTAAACACCTCGCGCGCGAAGGGATAATGAAAATATTCGCGGAAGAATTGTAGGACACGCGGATTGCGATCCTGCGCCAAGGATTCATCAGCTAAACGCGCGCGAACCTCCGCGGCTACTTCCGCCGCCGTGTTTAATTTCCCCTCATCCGCGGCCACCAGCAGCCTATCCACCGGCCGATCATCCAGTGCGTACGACAACGCGTAAGCCGTCTCGCGCGAGCTCAACCGCACGCGACCGTGTTCGTCCGGCTCGCCCGTGCCTAGTTCCATGCGATAGAGTACTTCCGGCTGCAGGAGAATCGCCGTCAACAACGCCTTCGCCCCAGCCACGTGGCCGCCCGTATTACTGGAGGCCTTATGAAATGCCCCGAAACGTTCCTGCTCCTCCGCCGTAGGCGCGCGCCCCACGATCTTGCGAAAAGCCGTCTGAATACCATCAGTCACTTGCTGCTGCGTGGGAGGCGTTTCAGTCACCAGCACTTTGAGCGGGCGATCCTTGCTGGTGGGTGCGGTCAGGGCCTCGGCAATTTTCTTGGCGTTACCGAGCAACGGGGCCGTGGCCGCCTCATCGAGAAAATAGCCGGCCGAGAAATCCTTGAAGTTCGAGCCATCATTTTGGTTCAGCCCATTGGCCAAGCCGGTGATGCGCTCGCCGAGGCGCGGCATGGTGGCGTTGTAAATCGCCGGGCGCAGTCGCCACAGGCGCGGGGGTGCAGGTGTCACGTGGCTGCGGCGTTGACCAAAAAGCGCGGCATGATCCACGTAGTTGCCGAACTGCGGTTGCGTCAGTTTCTCCTCCGCCAATGCGCCCGGCTCCTGTGTCTTCAACAGCTCGCCGCGAATCCACGCCAGCACCGCCGCGCGTTCGGCCGGATTCGGCTGCTGCTTCTTCGCCGGCGGCATATCGGCGAACTGCAATTGCTCTTGCACCAACCGCCATGTCTCCAGCGCGCCCTCGGTCATCGTCGGCCGGATGTCTTCCAGCGACAACTTACCTTCCTGCGTTTCGTTGTCGTGGCAGTTCAGGCAGTAGCTCTCGAGAAACGGCACAACGGTTTTCCGGAAACCGGCTTCATCCGGCGCGGCTTGCAGAGCCAGTCCGTTCAGGAGGATGCTAAAGATCGCGCGCTTCATTCCACGATCAAGGTGTTCGGACGCGAGCGAGTCACTTCGCCGGCGTCATTCACTGCTTTCAAATACACCGGATAAAAGCCCGGCTCGGAAAATTTCACCGCCAGTTTGCCTTCGGCCAATGTGCCGAGCTTCTCCGTGCCGGCCCAGACCTCGATGGGGGTTTTCATTTTCGGCGCACCCGCCACGGCGACCTCAATGGCTTCACCGGCTTTGCGGAGAATGAACGGCTGCCCATCGCCCAGCCCGGGCGGGCTCTTGAGCTTGAGGCCGGGCTTGAAGGTCACAAACGTATGCCACGCATAAGCGGTCTTGGCGTCCGGCAACCAAACGGCCTTCGCGCGGTCGCCGGTGAATTTGCCAAAGGGCGCGATGCTGGAGCCGCCTTCCTTCCATTGGGAAACATCGCCGAGCCAACCGTCGGCCTCGGCGTAAGGCTTGAGCGGTTCGCCGGGTTGACCGAGCCGTACACGGATGGCGGCGTCAAAGAGCGGCATCAGCAGATTATTTGCGCGGCCAAATTCGTGACGCCGCCCCCATTGCGGCGCGATGCCAAACCGTCCGCCTTGCGCGCGGGCTGCCGGCAGCTTGGCCATGAGTTTCTCGTACTGCTTGCCATCGCGATCGCCAAACACGGTCAGCATCGGAATCTCCATCGACTTCGCATCGCGCGGGCCCACCTCCAGACACACCGGCCCCACGGCGATCACGCGCCCGGGCAGATGCTCGGCAATGCGCGTGCTCATGCCGGCGCCGGACGACATGCCGAGCGGGCACAACTTGGCCTGGGCCAATTCCGGATGCCCGCTCTCCTTGGCAAAGGCCGCCAGCGCGGTGTCGATCATCGTGGGAATCTCATCGCTCTTCACGCCGAAGAAATTGGCGGACATGATCCCGAACCCCCACTGTCGGCAGGCGGCCTGCCAGTGCTGCTGCGTCACAGCCTTGGTGTAAAAGGGATTGAAGGTCACGCCGCGAATGGTCTTCACATCCGCGGGCAACCACAGGCGAAACGGCGCGTGTTCCAGTCCACCTTCGCGCGAACGTTTGCCGTCCTTCTTGGGCACACGCAGCTTGACCAGCGTGTCCAGATACACTTCCTCTGCCACCGCGGTGCCCACCCAAATGACGCACAAAATACTGGCAAACAATCGCATGGGGAAAGTTTGAAGACCCGCTGGGTTACCGCTCGCGGCGCGGCGGGGAAAGGAGCATCTCGAGAAACTCGATGCGGTCCAGCGCGCCGTCTTTGTTGCCGTCGGCAGACTTGAACTGCGCCAGACGTGCGGCGTTGGGTTTGCCCTCAAACATCTTCGCCCATTCGGCGTTGGTCACCTTGCCGTCGCCGCTCTTGTCATAGGTGCGAAACATTTTGCCCTGGCGGCTAAACTTGAATCGTGTCTCGAGCGCGACCGGCCGTTCGCCGTTGCCGCCGCCAAGATGGATGTCCCGGCGCACGGCCGAAAATTCCTTCAGGCTCAGCGCCTTGTCCTTGCCGGCATGTTTATCGAAGACCGGCAGCCAACGCTTGGCGCCGCCTTCGCCGTACAGGCTCGTGAATTCGCCGCGCGACATGCTGCCGTCGCCATCCTTGTCGCGGCCCTTGAAGATACGCGTCTGTTCCTTGTCGAAGGCCTTGTCGAGCAGGGCTTCGAGCTTTTTATCATCAGCCTGCGCCGGCCCGGCCAAAAACGCCGCGGCGATTGTGAAAAGAAAGATTTTTTTCATGAGGTGACTTTCGGTAGCGCAAGTGTCCCGCAGGCGGCGCGGTTTGTCATCCATTTATTTGGCTCGGACCTGAACGAAGGCCTGCAGCTTGGGTCGCAGCGTCTGGA
This sequence comes from uncultured Verrucomicrobiales bacterium, assembly GCA_913048135.1. Lineage (GTDB taxonomy): Bacteria > Verrucomicrobiota > Verrucomicrobiia > Limisphaerales > UBA1100 > UBA1100. Next base: position 10,626 of record CAJWVY010000054.1, on the reverse strand, counting down.
TACCCTCGGCATCGCGGACGTTGTGGATCTGGTTTTAATGTTTCGTCGAGTCATCCGCCCGCAGGATTTCGACGAGGTGAAAGACGGTGTCACCGCCGCTGCTGGCCAGGATCAGATCGGATTCGTTAAGCCCACCATGCTGCATTGCAGCGTCGACGACAGCAACTGTCCGTTCACGCCACTGGCCGCTGTCTGCATTCGTGACGACAATCGCTTTTTTCATGCCGTCCCGTGAATGGTAGCTGAGATGCCACGACGAATCTCCTTCGTCTAGGTAGACCACCCGCAGAGTGAGCCTTTGCGGTGAGTCGGGTCGAAGGAAATCATCGGCCAGCCGGAAGTACATCGCATCTTTGCCGCTAGCAACATGAAATCCTCGCGCGAATCGACCGTACACGCTTTTCTTTGGCCCCTTATGCCACCATCCAATGCTGGTTTCGTCGGGGCGAATCTGCGATAGGAACCGACTGTAGTTGCCCGGCAGAATGTCCCAGCCGACGTCGTTGTAGTCTTCAGATTGCCGATTGAGCATCACTCCCCCGACCGCTTTTTGCGGATCGCCCTGCATGGCTCCACGGTGGCTATAGGATTCCGCAATCTTCGAATAGCGCTGCACGTTCGAGCGAATGGCCTTTCCAAATTTGGCTTCAGGAAACCTTCTTATGTCGGCGGCATCCAGTCCCTGGCGGAGTGCACAGAACGCCGCGGGGGCGCGGGTCGCATCGCGGTGGCCTGCGTAGCGGTTGAAGAACTCGACAGCCATCGACGCCTTCTCAAGTTGTAGCGCTTCATAATGCACCTGCCAGATATCTAGCTGTGCATTTGCAGCACACAGAGCCGTCCAATACAGCGACTGCTCGGGACGTCGGGTGCTCCAGCCGAACAGTTTCCACTGAGCGTCGTATTCGCCCCGTGTGAACCACGACTTTCCTGCATTGCGAATTGCGCGTCGCGTGCGATTCAGGAGAGCCAATCGCTCGCCTGAACCTGAATGCTGATAGTATTCGCAGAACAACGCCTGTTTGGAGCCGATGGCAGGCAGGTTGTTCAGGCACCAGGCAAATTCCTGCTCGTTGATATCCGCGCTTTTCACGAGCAGCGGATAGTGAATTTCGTCGTTTTGAAAAACCGATCGGTATTTGTTCCAAGCTTGCCTTCGGTAGTGACTCCAGCGCGCTCGACTGATTCGATACTTTTTGTCGAGTGGCTCGGGCCAGAAGTCTGCTGTCTTCCGGCCGTAGTAGGGTGCAGGATCGCCCGTCGCGCCTTCACAAACTTCGACGAACGCAATCCGACTGCGGACCGCTACCGGCAGCGATGCCAGATATTCGCCAGTGCGTTCCAGAAGACGATGAAAGTACTTTTGGTATGTCTCATCCAGATAGTACGGAAATCGATCGTGCTTCTTTTCCTTGAACGGCGTAATCCGTTCCGGAAACGTTGCTCCGGGGACTCCAGCGTCGTACAGCCATTGCGGCGTGATTTCGTTGGGTGATGTCCACACTGCGAGTGAAACGTGATAGCCGTTCTTGTCCGCTTCACGCAACTTGTCGCCAATTTGGCGTTCAAATTCGAAGCGACCCTCCGCCGGCTCGAGCGCACTCCAGGAACAGATGATGGCGGCACCTTTCGCCAGCGGGCAGGTTTCACGATTCATCGTCTCCGGCCGCCAGCCTGGCCAGAGATAGACACCGCAAACATCCGGCGATAGCGCAGGTGTCGGTCGTGTTGAGACTCGCTGGTCCTGTCCAGGTGCTTGATCGCTGATGAGCAGGCTGTGTAAACACAGCAGCGCAATAATTCGTGCGTGACAGGTTGCCATGGTGAGGAGTTCTACGGGTCAGTCTGCGTCTGCCAATAGGGCTGTCAGCGCCCCAAGAAAAATGGAAACCGCCGCGCGCATCATTCCTAAATCAGTATATCCGGCTGAGAGCATGTCGCTTCGCAACAATTATTGTCACGTTATTTCTATGGCCGCGCCTTGACAAAGGCTGCCAGCTTCGAGCGTAGCCTCGCAACGGGGGTGGTCGATTGCGGATGGTCGATCAAGTTTTTACTTTCGGGCCGAGGCAGATGGTAATTGTAAAACTCCTCGGCCAACACTTTGCCGCTGGCGAAATCGATCCATTGCGTCAGTCGATAACGGTCATCGCGGATACTGTAGCCCATCGATTTGGGCGGAGCAGATTTAAAATTGTAATCCACCGGTCGCGGAAATTGGGACAAGGCAAAATTCTTGATGGGCTCTGGGTGATCGAGCTGGCGCGCGAGGCTTTGGCCAGCAAGCCCATCTGGTTTGAGCAGTCCGCACAGCTCAGTGAGAGTGGGGTAAATGTCCAGCAACTCCACCGCCTGCCGGATCACGCGGCCGCGAGTCTTTTGCTGAGGTGCCACGAAGAGCAACGGCACGCGCGTACCAAGGTCGTAGTTGGTGAGTTTGCCCCAAAGATTTTGTTCGCCGATGTGAAAGCCGTGATCGCTGTACAGGCTGATGACTGTATTGCGATCCAGGCCGAGCCGTTTCAGTTCACCCACCACGCGGCCCACCTGCGCATCCGTGAATGAAGTAGCCGCGTAATAGCCGTGCCGCAGTTCGGCGACCTTGGCGGCGGTTATGGCGCCTTGCCTGGGGATGTCCGTATAGCCACGTGCCTCGGGCCATTGATGCGCGGCAATGGCCGGAGCGCCTTGGGGCATCCGCGGATTGATCGGCTGCGCCAGCTTCGCGCGATCGTACAGCGCCCAATACTTGGCCGGAGCAGAAAACGGCATGTGCGGTTTGCGAAAACCTACTGCGAGGAAGAAGGGCTGACGGGTACGCTTGAGCAATCGCAGCTTCTGAATCGCAGCCTCAGCTACCTTGCCGTCGAGATGATCGCTATCCGCACTCGGCGACGATTCCGCGCCCGCCGCCTTGCCGCCTGTGCGGTTTTTAGGCAACAGATATTGATCGATCTTTTCGCAGTGATCGAATTCCGGCTGGCCCGACCATGAGGGAGGATCAGTCGAAGGTTTACCGGAGCCATGATAAATCTTACCGATCGAGTGCGTATGATACCCATGCTGCTTAAACCACTGCGGCAGCGTGATGACCTTAGGCTTTTCCTCGCGAAAATGTTTCTTCAATCCCCACACACGAATCGTATCCGGCCGCATGCCCGTCATCACCGAGGCACGGGAGGGGTTACAAATGGCGATTTGGCAATGCGCATTGGCGAACACCGTACCTCGTGCGCCGAGTGCATCAATATGCGGTGTGACCGCCAGTTTGTCGCCGAAAACCCCCACGCTCGCGCGCAGGTCATCCACCGCAATGAACAACACATTTGGCCGCTCCGCCGCGTGCAGCGAGGCGCCCAACAACAGGATGGCCAAGGTGCGCGCGATCATTTGAGTTTCATAAATGATTTATAATCCAGCGGTCGGCGCTGCGCAGTGCCGGCATCGCGGATAAGGTGGAACAACCGGCGGGCCATGGCGCGCGACTGAAGCGGATCGCCCGTGTCCACCTGCCATTGCTTCAATGCCGCGACCAGTCGAGCCTGCGTGGCAGCATGTGCAGGTGTGTCGGCGAGGTTGTTGAATTCAAACGGGTCCGCCTTCAGATCGTACAACTCGTAGAGGGGCGGTTTTTTCATCAGCGCATAAGCCGCGCGCACCTGATCGGTGGCCACGGCGAGCAGTTCCGCTTCCGGCGCGGCAAAGAATTTTTTGCCCATGGTAAAGGCATACCCGGGGTTCTCCTCCCCGGCGACCGGGTTGTAGATCAGCTTGAACCGTGCATCACGCACGGTGCGTTGCGGCCAAGGATTGTGGTTGGAGTGAACATGAAACTCGGTGAAGAGATACTGCCTCCACGCCGGCCGTTGCCCGTGCACCAGCGGCTTGAGAGAACGACCGGCCAGCGTGCCGGGAATGCGCGCGCCGGCGATGTCGCAGAAAGTCGGATACAAATCGAGTGTGCTCACCAGTTCCTCTCGACGCTGGTCGGGCCGACTGTTCGGCCAGCGAATAATCATCGGCACCTTCAGGCCACCCTCGTAGGAGGTCCGCTTGCCGCGCAGCATATCCGCACCATGATCGCCGATGTACACCACTACCGTGTCCCGCGCGCGACCAGATTGCTCCAGCACGGCGAGCAGCTGCCCGATGTACGTGTCCAATCGCATCATGCAGTTGTAATAATCCGCCGTTTGCTGGCGTAACTCGGGATGGTTGATGCCCATGTACGGCAAGGCCTGCACCTCCTTGCCGATCAATGGTCGCGCGGGGATTTGGTCCACCTGCTTGATGAACGGCCGGTGGGCGTCCGGAAAATTGACTTGTAAATAAAACGGCTGCCCGCCCGCGCGCATGAACGCCCCGGCGTGTTTCAGGTACGCCGCCATGTCTTTGCGGGCAAAGTTCGAACTCGGGATGGCCTTGAAATCAAACGGGAACGCGTCCTTCGGCTTGATGTGTAGCTTGCCGATCATGCCCGTGCGATACCCTGCCTGCTTGAGCGTTTTCACGACATTGGGAATCTTGCCCGAATACATCGAGTACTCCCATGTCGCCAGACCGATCTGGCCGTTTTGGTGCGGGTACAATCCGGTTAAAAAAGCCGCGCGCGATTGCGAGCAACCCGCCTGCGGCACGTAGGCATTGCGGAACAACGTGCCCTCCCGCGCCAACCGATCGAGATGCGGTGTGCGGATCGGCGTGCCGTAGCAGCCCATCTCCGGCCCGTTATCCTCGGACACAATAAACAAAATGTTCGGCGCAGCAGCCGACACGAAATCCCCGAAGGCGAGTGCAACGGTACAAAGAATGAGTCGTTTCATGTGGTTCATTTTCGGGCTTCCTCCTTTCGCAAGGTCCAGCCATAGGTGTGTGGATCAAAATGATAGGCCTTCTTGGAAGGCGCGTTGGGGGCAAAGTGTTTGGGAATCCACCGGGCTAATTCCGCGATTACAGGCCGCGAGGCTTCGACTCCGGCGATGTTGGTCCATTCCTGCGGGTCTCGCATGTGATCGTACAGTTCCTCGGTGCCGTCAGCATACCGAATGTAACGATACCGGTCCGTGCGCACGGCGCATTGGCCGCGCTGAAATTCCGTGATCGCCGGAGTCGCCCATGGGCCCTCCGGGTTTTTCAGGAGCGGCACTAAGCTTGGGCCATCCAACCCGGCCACCGGCTTGAGTCCGCATAATTCCAGCAGCGTGGGATAGATGCTGAGCGTATCCACCGGCAGCGAGCAGCGCGTATTGCCGAGCGTCACACCCGGTGCGGAGATGAGAAACGGAATGCGTGTGGCCTCCTCCCAGAGCGTGCTTTTGTGCCAGTGATTTTTTTCGCCCAAATGCCAGCCGTGATCGGACCAAAAGACAATGATTGTGTTCCGGTGATGTGGGCTTTGCTCCAGCGCATCCAGTACTCGGCCCAGTTGGGCATCGGCAAAACTGATGCTGGCCAGGTACGCGCGAATCGCTTCTTTCCATTTGCCGTGTTTCTTGATGTGCAGAAATTCATTCCGACGCCGGGCCGACAAAGCGCGGCCCTCGGCGGGAATGTCCTCAAGATCATTCGCCCGCGTCTTAGGCAGCCGGATATCCGCTAAAGGATAGAGATCGAAAAACCGCTGCGGCGCATACCACGGTAGGTGCGGACGAAAGATGCCGCACGCCAGGAAGAACGGTCGATCCTGTTTTCGCCCGAGCACTTCGATCGCGTAATCGACCGTGTTCGCATCGTCGTAATCCGCCTCGGCCAATCCCGGGATTACCCCCCAATCCCCTTCATGCGGCGTTCCGGTCATACCACTGAACGGATAGCCCTTGGGATTCGGCGTGGGCTTGGACCAAGGATAATTGAGTCGATGCCCGCGGAACCATGGATCATCGCGAAAGGTCAGCCGATGAAAATCATCCCACTGATCGGGCGGATTAAACCCGGCGGTATGATGAAACACCTTGCCCGCACCGAACGCCCGATATCCGTTTTGCCGAAAACACATGGGCAACGAAATCGCATCGGGCAAATGCGGCCGCCACCATTGGCCGTTGTTGTAGATGCCCGTGCTGGATGGCCGCCGGCCCAGCAGTAGCGCCGTACGGCTCGGGCAACACACCGGCGAGGCCGTGTGGGCATTGGTGAAATTCATGCTGAGCTTAGCCAACCGATCCAGATTCGGCGTGTGCACTTTGCCGGCATACCCGCCGTGCAGGCTCGTCCAGTCGTTCATGTCGTCGACCGAAATCATCAGAACATTCGGGTGCTTCGCCGCCTCCACGGGATGGGTAAGCAGCACCCCCACTATAATGAACAACAAATGGATCATTCGCCCGCTTTGTAATCCGGATTGCGCTGGGGCATTTGCACCTTGGCCTCGGCGCGCCAAGCCGCCAATTGCTGCTGCAGCGCCTTAGCCTTTGCGGGCATTTTTGCCGCGAGATCATTTTGTTCGCCGAGGTCTTCTTTGAGGTTAAAGAGTTCCAAACGGTTGGTTTCGAATGACTCAATCAGTTTCCAGTCGCCACTACGGATCACACTACACGGTCGCGCACCGCCCGGATGGCCCGCACCGATGTAGTTGGGGTAATGCCAGTAAAGCGCTTCGCGCTTCACAGTTCCGGTTTGCTTAAGGAGCGGCAAAAGATTGCGGCCATCCACGTGCTGCTTGGGCCGGGCGGGTTGGCCGGTCATGGCCAGTAACGTAGGATAATAATCCGTGCTGATTACCGGCACTTTGCAGGTCGAGTCGGGCTTGATCACGCCGGGCCATTTCACAATCAACGGCACACGAATACCGCCCTCGTAAAAGTTGCCCTTGTTGCCACGCAATGGCTGATGCGAAGTGATCCGTCCGTGCCCACCGTTATCCGATGTAAAAATCACCACCGTATTCTTCGCTAACCCCAGTTTCTCTAATCGCGCCATGACCCTTCCCACAGAGCGATCCACGCTTTCCACCATCGCCGCGTATGTAGCATTTTTGTGCCGCTCGCCTTTCGGTTTTTTTTCGTATTTTGCCACGCGCTCTTTCGGCGCCTGCAACGGCGTGTGCACCGAATAATACGACAGGTACAAAAAAAACGGGCGCTCTTTGTTTTGTTCGATGAACTCCTCGGCCTCCACCGTAAGCCGATCCGTAAGATACTCGCCCGGCTTGCCATTAGGTAGCGTGTTCCAGTGCGTGTACGGATGCTTGCGCGTCATACGCCACTTGCCGTTGTAAGGGAAAAAATAATTACCCGGATTACCCATGTTGTTGCCTCCCACATTAAGGTCGAACCCCTGATGCTTTGGGTAAAACTCACGATCCCAGCACACATGCCACTTACCCATCGTCGCTGTAGTGTACCCGCCCGCCTTAAGTGCTTCGGCGACAGTAAACTCTTCCAGTGGCAGGTTTTTTTTATAAATTGCCTCAATCAACGGCAGCGGTTCCTTAATCCGTTCCGCGCCTTGAATCGGAATCGCGTGCGTGATGTGCAGACGGCCCGGATATTTGCCGGTCAGAATACTCACGCGCGTGGGCGAGCACACACAGCTCGCCGCGTACGCGTCGGTGAACAGCATGCCTTCCTTCGCCAACCGATTCACATTCGGCGTCTCATAATAATCGCTCCCGTAACACCCCAAATCAGTCCAGCCCAGATCATCGATCAGGAAGAACACCACATTGATTCGCTCTGCGGCCAACCCTTGAGTAACAGCCCACCCCAAACTAAAAAATATAAATACAGTCTTTATCATATTACTTAATAACCGAAATCTTCTTTTTAGCCGTCCAGAAGATAGCATTCACGAGCAGACGTTTAAAATCAGCATCCTCAAAATCCTCTGGCACGCCCAAAGAAGTGTAAAAAGTTCGACCGCCTTTCCAGATATTTACCCAACTCACATCATGCTTGGCTTTGCCGATATCTCCCTGCTGAAGTACTGTCGCGCTCTTAGCCAATGTTCCAGCTTTGTACAAACGGTTCGAAGTTGGAATGTCACCTACATTTTTTAGAACCGGATGATCCTTGGCCACGTTTATCACTCTAACAGGTTCACCACCAAAGTGTCCCTGATAGTTGCCGCCCATCACCTTCCGGTCAAAAAGTTCATTATCGGCCGACTGAAATGCATGACTCGCAGTGCGCACCCCAACAATAGCCTTGCCACTCTCCCAGTGTGCGCGAATCAACTTCATCTGCGCCTCAGGAAGATCCATCCTTCGGGTAAATACAAAAAGTACATCAGCGTCATTTATTTGCTCCAAATTATCCAATGACTTTATTCCATCGTGCCCCCATGAAACGGTGGATTTCACGGAGTAACGATTCTCAAGCCATGGAATAAATGCTTTCAGGCATTCCTCGCTTTTATATTCTCTAGCGCCCGAAATAAAATGAATGTGAATTTTTTCCGCGGCAATGGACTTGGAGAAAAAGCTCAACACCACGAGCAAACAAAAGAAACGACGACTCGTCATTCCCAATGAAAGCTATTTAAGCCATACAAATCAAGGCCCACTCTTTGCAGTTGCGTAAAATCCATGAGCAGAGTTGGATTTCCTGAAGCTATGAAAATGCTATTCCCGCTGTTCGTCGTGCTCTTTTTCTGGATAACTACCGCACATTCTCAGGCCACCTTACGAGCTGGGGCGCATACCGTTGACGCGACCCCAACCGAATTACCTGTATTGGTAAATGGCGGAATGACGTCACGATCACAACAAGAAATCGGATCACGCATCACTGCCCGAGCGATTGTGCTGGATGATGGAGAGACACAGCTAGCGATGGTGGTGGTGGATAGCTGCATGCTGCCGCGGGAATTTTTGGATGAGGTAAAGGTGGCGGCAAATAAACGAACAGGCATTCCTGTTAAACGTCAATTCATCTGCGCCACCCACACGCACACAGCTCCCTCTTGCATGGGAGCTCTGGGCACAAGCGCAGACCCACGTTACCCGCTACTGCTCAAGCGCAAGATCATCGAAGCGATTGCCACTGCCCAAAAAAATCTCGAACCGGCGCAGGTGGGCGCAGCGGTGTTTGATGCCAATGAATTCACCGCGCTGCGGCGGTGGGTGATCCGGCCCGATCGCGTGCGCAATGATCCGTTCGGCAATCCCACGGTACGCGCGACGATGCATGCGGGCAACAACTGGGACGATGTCATCGGCGAAACCGGCCCGGAAGACCCGGATTTCTCGCTGATCAGTTTTCAATCGCTCAAAGGCCGACCGATTGCGGTGCTCAGTAATTTTTCGATGCATTACTTCAGCGGCGTGAAAGGGCTGAACGCCGATTATTTTGGAATTTTCAATGACCGCTTGGAGATGGCGCTCACGCTGCCACAAAATGAGAAGTTATATCCGCCATTTGTTAGCGCGCTGGGGCACGGCTGCAGCGGCGATATTTGGCGGCGCGATTACACCAAGCGACCGCTGGAGAATCCGAAAATTGAGGATTACACCGATGCGCTGGTGAAGAAGGCGCTCGCCGCCTACAAGAAAATCAAATACGACCGCACGGCCACGCTGGCCATGGCGCAGACGGATCTGCCGCTGAAGTTTCGCGCGCCGGACGCGCAGATGCTTGAGTGGGCGCGCGGCATCGTCGCCAAGACCGAAGGTCTGCCCAAAACACAGCCGGAGATTTATGCGCGCGAACAAATCTTCCTGCACGAACGGCCCGCGGCCACGCTCTGCCTGCAAGCCATTCGCATCGGCGACATCGGCCTCACGGGGATTCCCAACGAAGTCTACGCGCTCACCGGCTTGAAACAAAAAGCCGTCAGCCCGCTCGGCACCACCATCACCTTCGACCTCGCCAACGGCTCCGAAGGCTACATCCCCCCGCCCGAGCAGCACGCCCTCGGCGGCTACAACACGTGGGCCGCGCGCACCGCCGGCCTCGAGCCCAGCGCCGAGCCGCGCATCGCCGAGGCGTGCATTCAGTTGCTCGAGAAAGTGGCGGGCAAACCGCGCCGCACACCCGTAATTCCGCGAGGCCCCGCTGCCGAGACGATTGCCCAGCTCAAGCCCGCCGCGTGGTGGCGCTTGGACGAATTCATCGGCCCGCGCGCTGAGGATGAAATGAACCGGCATGACGGCATTTACGAAACGCAAGTAGCCTACCAACTCGCCGGACCGCATTCGGAAAACTTTACGCCCGGCCAAGTCAACCGCGCCGCCCATTTCGTCGGCCAACGCATGCAGGCGCGCCTGCCCAAGCTGGGCACGAGCTACAGCGTTTCGCTGTGGTTCTGGAACGGCATGCCCGAGGACTCGCGTGCCGTGCTCGGCTGGATGTTCAGCCGCGGCCGCAATCATGCCCTCGGCTCCGGCGAATCCCTCGGCCTCAACGCCAAGGGCCAACTCATTTTTCGCAGCGGCGATAAAACCTTCACCGGCAAAACGCCCGCGCCACGCTGGAACTGGCACCACGCCACCCTCGCCCGCGATACCGACTCCGCCCGCGTGTACCTCGACGGCCAACTCCAAATCGAAGTCCCAATCAAATCGCCCCTGCCCGTGCAAACCCTCTTCCTCGGCGGCCGTCAGCACCGCCTGGCGCTCCTGGTTCCGCTTGGCCACCCGTCGCGCCGTCACCCTCTGCTCCTGCTCCGTCATGGCCTGCCAGTTGGCGA
>CAJWVY010000053.1 GCA_913048135.1 uncultured Verrucomicrobiales bacterium | reverse complement strand
ACCCACCCGGACGAACGCGTGGAAGTGCGCTGCGACGATCGCGGCGCGCCTGAGGCGGTCGTCCTCCAAACCCCATGAGCTGGCATCGCAAACATCTGCTGGATATCGAAAGCCTCACCGCCGAGGAACTGACCGCCGTGCTCGACACCGCGCGCGAGTTTAAGGCCGTAGGCGAGCGCGACATTAAGAAGGTCCCCGCCCTACAGGGCAAGACGGTCGTGAACTTCTTTGTCGAACCCTCCACCCGCACGCGCGTGAGCTTCGAGCTCTCCGCCAAGCGTCTCAGTGCGGATATCATCAACTTCTCCGCCGATGCGTCCTCCTTTCAAAAAGGGGAAAGCCTGAAAGACACCGCGCGCAATCTCGAGGCGTTGAATGCGGACATCATTGTCATCCGCCACAAGGCCGCTGGTGCGCCGCACTTCCTCGCGCGCTTTCTCAACGCCCACGTGGTGAACGCCGGTGACGGTGCTCACGAGCACCCCACTCAGGCCCTCCTCGATGTGTTCACCATTCGTGAAAAGAAAGGCACCATCGCCGGCCTCAACGTAACCATCCTTGGCGACATTCTTTACAGCCGCGTGGCCCGCTCCAACATCTGGGCCCTACGCAAGCTCGGTGCCAACGTCACGCTCTGCGGCCCCAGCACACTCGTACCGCGGGTGTTTGAGGAAATGGGCTGTCGGGTGACCTATAATCTGGACGAAGCACTGGCCGACGCCGATGTGATCAATCTCCTCCGCATCCAGCACGAGCGCCAGCGCAAGACGATGTTTCCGAGCATCGGCGAGTACGCCCGGCTCTTCGGCCTGAACCGCAAACGTCTCACGCTCACCAAGCCTGAGGCCATGATCATGCACCCCGGCCCCATGAACCGCGGCGTGGAGATCGAAAGTGAAATTGCCGATGGCGATCGGGCGGTGATTCTCGAACAGGTCACCAACGGCATCGCCGTCCGCATGGCCGTCCTCTATCTCGTCAACGGCGGGCAGCAGGACGCCCTCTAGAGATTCTCATCCAACACCGCCTGACTGGCGGCGGCCACCTCGGCGTGGAGGGATTTGTTGTGGCTGTCCATGGTGACGACCGCGGGGAAGCCGGTGACTTCCAATTCCCAGATCGCCTCGGGGCTGCCAAACTCCTCCTTGAAATACACGTTGCGCACCTTGGTGATGTGCTCGGCCAACACCTGCGCGGCACCGCCGATGCCGTGCAAATACACGCAGCCATTTTCCGCGCACCCAGCCAGCGTCTTCGGCCCCATGCCGCCCTTGCCAATCACGCCCCGTATGCCGAAGCGTTTCATGATATCGGCCTGATACGGTTCTTCGCGAATGGAAGTCGTGGGCCCGGCGGCCGTAACCTGCCAGTCGCCATTCTCATCTTTCACCACCACCGGGCCGCAGTGATAAATGATGCTACCCTCGAAGCTCACGCCCTCAGGCAACTCGCCGCCTTCGTGCAAATATTTGTGCACCGCATCGCGCCCGGTATACACAACACCGGAAATCGAAACCTGATCGCCGACCTTCAGATCGCGCACTTGTTCCTCGGTGATGGGGGTGGTCAGTTCAATCATCTTAGTAAAGCCAGTTGTCGATTTCGCCTTGGGCACCCAGCGCCGCACCATGGCGACGGAAGGCCCAGCACATGTAGCTGATGCTCACAAAATAAGACGCCGGCACGCGGTTGGCCGCGCAGATTTTCACGCCCAACAACGTCGTGTTGCCGCCAAACCCCATCGGACCGATGCCGAGTTTGTTGGCCGTGGTGAGAATGTCCTGCTCGAGCGCATCCAGTTCCGCATGGTCATTACGGTCATCCAGCATGCGAAGGAACTGCGTCTTCGATCGCTCATACCCCGTTGCCCGATCGCCGCCGATGCAAATGCCGAGGATGCCCGGGCCGCAACCTTTGCCTTGCGCCTGTTGCACCGCGTCGAGGATCACCTTGCGGCAGCCGTCGAGATCGCGGTTGGCCTTGAGCGGCGTGTTCGGCAGCGAATACTGCGCGCCCACATTCTCGCAGCCGCCGCCCTTGAGCATCAGCCGTACGGCCACGTGCGCCTCGCGATGTTGATGAAAATGAAACGCCGGCGCGCCCGGGCCCACATTGGTGCCGTCGTTTTTGCCGGTCAACGAATCCACTGAATTCTGCCGGAGATATCCGCGCTTCGTCGCCTCAGTCACCGCCTTTCGCGCCGTTTCTTCAAAGGCCATCTGGTCAAACCCCACCGGGCAATCGACATAAAACAGCACGCTGCCGGTATCCTGACATATCGGCTGGGATTTCTCCTTCGCCAGTGCAATATTGCGCTCAATGATCTTCATCGCATTCTCGGCGATGGTGTCCTTTTTCTCGTTCTCCAACGCCTGCAACACGCCCCGCTGCACATCATCCGGAATCTCCGCGGACGTGCGACGGACAATCTCGATCACTGACTCAAAAAGCTGCTCCATGCAAAGCCCCACGCTACGAATCACGCCCCGCGCTGTCAATGCGCCACACCGCTCAGCGATTGGCCGTTGACGCGCGGCTTTCCAATCGGCAACGTCCCGTCTGCATGAGTGAGGAATCGAAAACGGAATCCGCGCCCGCCAGCAAACCCCGTAAAACCGGTGGCGGCAAGCTCAAGCCGTTACCCCTGCCGGTGGCCGTGCCGAAATGGCCATTCCTGACCGCCGACATCATTTTCATCGGGCTCGGCTACTGGATCAGCACTCTAATTCAGGGCGAACCCCAATCCTGGCAAATCATCAGCATTCTCGTGTGCGCCGGGCTCGGCGCGGGCTTTGCGGTGGCGCCGTTTTATTTTGAATACCGCGCCGAGGCTAAGGCCGTGGAGATCGCCCAGCTGACCACGGTGGCCAAGGAGGTGAACAAAATGGAGGAGGCCGCCAAATTGATCGCCGAGGCATCTGCGAACTGGTCGTCGGTTCAGGAAACCTCCGAACAAACCGCCAAGCTCGCCGAGGAGATTGCCTCCGGCATGGCCGCCACGGTGAAAGATCACGATGACTTCATGGCCAATGCGAACACCGAGGAATTGAGCACCCTCAAGCTGGAGGTGGAAAAACTCCGCCGCGTCGAGGCCGACTGGGCCAACACGCTGGTCGGCGTGCTCGATCTGGTGTATCGCCTCGAACAATCGGCCATCGCTTCGGGCAAGGAACAATTCATCCAGACCATGGGCCAGTTCCAAGGACAATGCCGCGAGGTCTCCCGGCGCGTGGGTTTGGTGGCGTTCGAAGCGGAGAACGGCGCTCCGTTTAATGCTGAGGAGCACGCCCTGCCGGATGGTGAATCCGCCGGGGACAATGCCGCCATCACCCAAACCCGCCTACCGGGGTTCAAGCTGCAGGGCAAGCTCGTGCGCAAACCGCTCGTTGCCGTGGGCTAATGCTTGCGGCTCGCGTGCGCGCACACGCCGCGCGTGCTGGCCGCGATAAACTCCAGCATCTCCCGCGCCTTGTTTCCCGGCTGGGAAGCCAGCGCCTCCGCCACCGTTGCCCCCACGTTATTCCCTTCAACGAAAATCCGTTTGTAATGGAAGTTCAACTCCCGCCGTTGTTCGGCGTTAAATCCGGCGCGCCGCATGCCCACGATATTCAGGCCGCATAATTTGTTCACCCCGAAGGACATCGTGTACGGCGGCAGATCCTGGCTCACCGCCGCGTTACCCTGCATCATCGCCAGCGTGCCCACGCGCACAAACTGATGCACCGCGCAATGGCCGGAGAGAAACACGCGATTGGCAATCACCGCGTGGCCGCCAATCAATGCGCCATTGGCAAAAATGTTGTCGTTGCCGATCACCGCGTTGTGGCCCACGTGGCTGTGCGCCATGAAAAAATTCCCCGAGCCAACCACCGTTTCCTCCTCCAGCGTGTTGGATCGATGCAGCGTCACATGCTCGCGAATCACATTGCGATCGCCCAACCGTAGCCGGGTGGGCTCTTCCTCGTACTTGAGATCCTGCGGCGCATCACCGATCACCGCGCCCGTGTGAATGATGTTGTCCGCTCCCACCTCGGTATGCCCGGTGAGATGCGCATGCGGCCCAATCCGGCTGCCGGCGCCCACGCGCACATCCCCATCGATCACCGCATACGGCCCCACCTGCACGGATTCGTGCAGCTCGGCTTTCGGATCTATCACTGCGGTAGGGTGAATCATTTCGGTCTCCCCAATACCGAAGGACGCCTCAAAGCCCAAGCTCGAAATCGATCATTCGTAAAAGTACCCGTGGTCCTTGAGCGAGAAATAATCGCGCTCCCGCTCGTCTGTCCGTCGCCCGAGGATCACGTGATCCAGCACCTCAATCTTGAGCAATCGCCCGGCCCGAATGAGATCCCGCGTCACCGTGATGTCCGCCTTGGACGGCGTGGGATCGCCGCTGGGATGATTATGCACCAGCACTACCGCCGAGGCATTGGCCGCCACGGCGTGCCGAAAGACATCGCGCGGATGAACAATGGCCGCATCAAGCGTCCCGCGGGTCAGGGCCACCTTGCGCAAGAGCCGCCGTCGGGTATCGAGCAGCAGCGCATAAAAATGCTCCACGGTGTACGGCCGACATTCCTCTCGCAGCAAGTCGGCGACGGCCGTCGGTCGATCCAGCAACGGTGCGGCCGCCTGAATCTCCGCTGCCATACGGCGTGCCAGAGTGAAGGCTGCTTTCAGGGCGATCGCCTTGTCCCGGCCGACGCCACGGATTTCCTGAAGTTCTTCGAGCGTGGCACGGGATAATTCGCTCAAGGTGCCAAACCGTTGGATCAACGCGCGCCCCACATCTACCGCGGATTGGCCGCGCAAGCCGGTGCGCAGCAGGATGGCGATCAACTCGGCATCGGTTAGCGCATCGGCTCCATGCTCGGCCAGCCGTTCGCGCGGGCGTTCATGCTGCGGCAGATCCTTGATGCGGGATGGCAGAGTCACGATAGGAATCGTGAACTTTTATAGTGGCCGCGCAAGCCTATTCCGTTTCCTGCCGAAACGCCTCAAATTCCGCCTGTGCATGAGCGGGGATACGAGCGTGCAGATGCACCCATTCGCCCTCGTAATGTTCCTCATCAATCTGGCCCAGTGCCCGCACGCGCGCCTGGGCCGCCCCGTTGGCCGCGGGAATGCGCAGGTGCAGACATTGGCGGATGGGCCGGAGCATGGTGCCGAGTTCGGCCATCAGTTCCTCCAAGCCTTCGCCCGTGCGCGCCGACACGGCGACCGCGTGATCGTACTCGCGCAGCCAATGCAGGTTGCCGTTGCGTTCGGGCAATTGATCGACCTTGTTGAATACCATGAGGGTCGGCTTATCGTCCCCATCAATTTCCTTGAGCACTTCGTCCACGGCCTGAATCTGTTCGGCGGCCGCGCTGTTGGACACATCGACCACATGCATCAGAATGTCCGCCTCCACCACTTCCTCCAAAGTCGCCTTAAAGGATTCCACAAGCTGATGCGGCAACTTGCGGATGAACCCAACGGTGTCGCTGAGCAACGCGTTTTGGTTGGTGGGCAACCGCAGGCGGCGCGTGGTGGGGTCCAGCGTCGCGAAGAGTTTATCTTCGCTCAACACCTCCGCGCCGGTGAGTTTGTTGAGCAGCGTGGATTTGCCGGCGTTGGTGTAGCCGACAATCGACACCAACGGCCACTGGCTGCGTTGGCGCCCGCTGCGTTGTGTGGAGCGCACGCGCTTCACTTCCTCCAGCTCGCGCCGCAATCGGGCGATGCGTTCCTGAATGCGCCGGCGGTCAACCTCCAGCTGCGATTCCCCATCCCCGCGCATGCCGATGCCGCCTTTCTGCCGCGAAAGGTGCGTCCACATCCGGGTCAATCGCGGCAGGATGTGCTGCAGTTGCGCCATCTCGATCTGCATCTTGCCTTCGCGCGTGCGTGCGCGTTGGGCGAAGATGTCGAGGATCAGCGCGGTTCGATCCAGCACCTTGCAGTCAAAGATCCGCTCCAAGTTGCGGGTCTGCGCCGGACTCAATTCGTCATCAAATATCACCGTGTCCACCCCGCCCTTTTTGGCCAGTTCGGCAAATTCGCCGGCCTTGCCTTTGCCGATGAAGGTGGCGACATGCGGTCGGTCAAGCTTTTGCGTGCCTTCGCCGATGATGGTGGCCCCGGCCGTGGTGGCCAGCTCGGCCAGTTCCTCCATCGATTCGTTTACATCGAAGGTGTTCCCCTGCTTGAGCTCGGCGCCCACGAGAAAGACGCGCTCGGTTTTGCCTTCCTGTTCAGCGAGGGATTTCACGGGTCAATGCGGCAATGGCTCAAAATGCGACGGGCGGTTTCTGATGGCGCCTCGTCCGCCGGCACCGCCAAGCACACCGCTCCCTGCAAGCGGCGGAACCAAGTCTTCTGTCGTCGTGCGAATTGCCATGTGCGGGATTTAACCAACGCGACGGTGTCCGGCAAGTCCTGTTCGCCTCGGAGGTGCCCAATAACCTGTCGATATCCGAGGGCTTGTTGCGCGACGCGATTGTCCTCCAAGGCTGCGCGCAGGGAACAAGTTTCCTCCACCAAACCGGCCGCAAACATCGCATCCACCCGCGCCTCAATGCGGGCACGCAAATCGGCGCGTTCGCGTTCGATCAAAAAAAAGTTGGCCGCCACCGTGTTCTGCCACTCCGCGCGCTGCCCGGAAAACGGTTTCCCCGTCAACCGAATGACCTCCAAGGCCCGGACAACCCGCCGGGGATTTTGTTGGTCAATGCATTCGAACGTCACGGGATCGGCCGCCTTCAACTCGGCTATTTGTTCCTCGTGACGCATCGCTTCGATGGCGGCCCGCTCGGCCGCATCGGCCTGTGGCGATTCCCCCAACCCCTCCTGCCAGGCCTGAAAGTAAAGTCCTGTGCCGCCGCAAAAAATGGGCCTTTCAATTTGCCTTTCGGCCGTGGTCGCTTCCCGTACAAACCGCGCCGCGTCATAGGTTTCCTCCAACCCTGCGCAATCGATCAGATGATGCGGGATACCTGCCTGCTCGGCGGCCGATGGCTTGGCCGTGCCGATGTCCAACCCGCGGTACACCTGCATGGAATCCACCGAAATGATTTCGGCCTGAAGTTGCTTGGCCACTTCCATCGCTACGGCACTCTTGCCGCTGGCAGTGGGGCCGGCGATGGAGATGGGCGCTCCCACCTATTCCTCCTTGGATTCGGGCTTCGGATCCTCTCCGTCAGATCCCTCCGCCTCCTGCTCTCGCCATGCCATCACAAACAACAACCCAACGCCCACGCAAATTCCCATGTCCGCGATGTTGAACGCGGGATATCCAATCTCGTTTCCTCCTCGTTGCTTGAGATAAAAACGGATGAAATCGACCACGTGCTGATAGGCCACGCGGTCGATGAGATTTCCCACGATGCCGCCGATGAGCATGCCCATCGCCAGCTTGCCGGTTGGTGTACGAATTTCAAACTGTTGCCGCCAGTAAATGAGTGCCCCCAAGGCAATCACTGAAATCCCCGCGAGCTGCAGGCTCTTTCCTTGAAACTGACTCCACGCTGCCCCGGTGTTGTGCCAGTTCACGAATTTAAAAAATCCCTCAATTATAATAACCTGTTGGCTAGGATCGATCCAATTGATGACGATCAGCTTGGTGAGTTGATCGGCCAGCAACACGAGGGCGGCTGTCAGGAGAATGCGTTTTTCCTTCAGGAACGGCACGGGCCCGTTGGGTTCCGTGGCGTCGTTTGAATTCATGAGCACGCGTTCGGCCTAGTTCGTGCGCATGGGCATGAGCACGTAGAGGAACGGCGTGTTGCTCTTGATCACGCCGGGGCTGAGACTGTCGGTCAACTCCACGTATATCTCGTCGCCCTCCAATATCTTGAGTGGATCCATGAGGTACACGGGGTTAAATGCCACTTCGATTTCCGGTCCGGTGTATTGAATTGCGATGGATTCGCGTCCTGACCCGATGTCCGGCGTGTTAGCGGTGATGGCCAAGGTGTTGTCGGCAAACTTGAGCTTCACCGAGTTGGCCTTATCGCTTGTGATTTGATCTGCTCGTCGCAGTGCGTGGTTCAACTCTTCCTTAACCAGTGTGATGCGTTGCTCGCTTTCGGCAGGAATAACCTGTTTGTAATTCGGAAAATTTCCCTCCACCAACTTGCTGTGAATGCGTATGGGTTCGCCGCTCTCCTGCGGTACGTTAAATTCCGCGTGTGTTTCGCCCACGGCAATCTCCACATCCCCCTCGGCGGTCAACAACCGCTGCAACTCGGCTACCGCCTTGGTCGGCAGAATAAACTGCGCCTTGGCGCCACCTTCGATTTCCTCCTCCACCAGTGCCAGTCGGCGTCCATCGGTTGCCACCAGTGTCAGTCGCTCGGGTTCGGCCACTATGTTGATGCCGTTGAGCGTGTGGCGCGATTCGTCAGTAGACACCGCGTAGGAGGTTTTGCGAATCATCTCGCGAAACTTCGCCTGGGCGACCTTGATCTTGCCGCTCTCTTGAAACTGCGCTGTTGGGGGGTACTCGTCTGCCCCAAGCCCATGGAGCTTGTAATTGGCGGCTCCAGCCTGAACGGTGGCGATTTCCTTGTCGTTTATATCGATCTCGATCTCGTTTGCTTCGATCTCGCGCACGAGTCCAAACAATCGCTTTGCCGGTAATGAGGATGCCCCCTCCACTTCCACCTTTGCGGGAACGGTGGCGTTGATGCTTACCTCTAAATCGGTGGCGCGCAGCTCTAGCTTGTTTTCGCCGGCGATCAACAACACGTTGGACAAAATTGGGAGAGTCGAGCGGGCTCCCACGACGTTCTGCACAGATTGCAGTCCGGATGAGAGGTCTTCCTTGGAAACGGAGATTTTCACGGGTGCTTACTACAAGATGAATTCTTAAAGAATCAAAGTATTATTAAGGGCCGTGAATAAGGCAAACAACCCCGGGAGTCAAGAAAGCGCACCGAAAACACAGGGGTTTCTTGTACACAGCCCATGCGCATAAGGATGCGGGCAAGCCACAACATCTTGGACTCTTGTGAGCATAAAGGATTTATTGAGGAGAAATTCACGGTACAATTCGCTACTTATTCGTCCCCCTCGCCTGAGCCACCACGCGAGGAAAAAAATTGGCCACCAAATTCACTTCTTCCAGGGAAGTTTCGCGCCCCAAAGACAACCGGACCAACGCATTGGCGGCCGAATCCGGAGCGCCCAAAGCTTTAACAACATGCGAAGGCGTCACCGAACCACTCGAACAGGCCGAACCACTCGAAGCACAGACTCCTTCAAGATCCAATCCACTCAAAAGAGCAATGCTGTCAGAGTCTTCAACGATAAAGGAAACGGTGTTCTGCAAACGCCCATTTGGGTCACGATCGCCAATGAAGGAGGCACCCTCGATGGAGTCCACCGAATCGATCAAAAGATTGGACCATTCACCCAATTGGGCCATTGGAAACACAGGAGCCGGCACAAATTGAACAATAGCTTCGGCTAAACCCAGAATGGCGGGGAGATTTTCAGTTCCCGCGCGGCGTTCATTTTCGTGTGCGCCACCGTGCAGAATGGGATCCGGATTGAGCGGCGATTTGGCGTACAACAGCCCCGCACCTTTTGGCCCGTGGAATTTATGGGCGCATAAGGAAACCAAATCCGCATGAAAATCGGCCACGCCAACAAGGGGAAGTTTGCCGAACCACTGGACGGCGTCGGTGTGGAAAAGGACGCCATTTTCGGCACAAAGCGCACCAATCTCGGCCACCGGCTGGATGGTGCCCAGTTCGTTGTTGGCGGCCATAATGCTCACCAGCACCGTATCCGGCCGAATTGCCCCGCGCACGGCATCAGGCGACACACGGCCCACGCCGTCCACCGGCAGGATGGTAACCTCAAAACCGTCATAATTCGCAAGATATTCACAGGGATGAAGCACAGCGTCATGTTCTACGGCCGAGGTGATGATATGCCGCCCATGAGAGCGTAATTGGCGGGCCATCCCTAGGAGCGCGAGGTTCGTACTTTCGCTGCCGCCACTGGTGAAAATGAGTTCGCTAGGTTTACACTTCAAAGTGGCGGCCACCCGTTCACGGGCTTCATCGAGCAGGGCGCGCGCAGATTGGCCGACATGATGTACGCTGGAAGGATTGCCCCAAGCCTCCTCGAAAGCCGGCTGCATCGCCTCCCGCACGCGGGCATCCAGCGGCGTAGTGGCATTGTAATCCAAATAAATCGTGCGCACGGCCTGTGTTTACTGCATACTCCGCCGCGATGCCAGACTGGCTTCAAGTCATCCTGCTCGGCCTCATTGAAGGCATCACGGAATTCCTGCCCATCTCCTCTACCGGCCACCTCTTGCTCGCAGAACAATGGCTTGGGAAACGCTCCGAACATTTCACGGTCTTTATCCAAAGCGGCGCCGTGCTGGCCGTGTTGGCCGTTTTCAAGGATCGCGTGCGTGAATTGGCCACCGAATGGAAACAGCCGAACACGAGCGATTACCTAGTAAAAATGGGGGTTTCCTTCGTGATCACCGCGATCGGAGGCCTCTCACTCAAGGCGGCCGGATGGGAATTGCCCGATAATGCAACACCCATCGCCTGGGCATTACTGGTGGGAGGCGTGCTCTTTATCGTCATCGAACGCCAACAGGCATTAAAGGAAACGAAACCATCAACCGAAGCTCTTTCACTGCCGCAGATCACCTGGACATTGGCGGTGGCCTTTGGGTTGGCACAGTTGGTGGCCATGGTTTTTCCGGGTGCTTCACGAAGTGGCACCACGATTCTCATCGGCTTATGCCTGGGCATGATGCGACGAGAGGCAGTGGAGTATTCCTTTTTGCTTGGGGTGCCCACCTTGCTTTCAGCCGGCGCGTATCAACTTGCTTCAGCGATAAAGGATAACCCGACCGCAGTGCGCGACGAGGCGCCGATGTTGTTGCTGGGCACGGTAGTCTCAGCGATCACAGCGTTTGCCGCGGTGAAATGGTTGCTCACGTATTTGCAACGAAACAACTTCGTAGCCTTTGGCTGGTACCGCATCATACTCGGGGCGGTAATCCTCATTTATTTAGGCAAAGGCGGATAAACGGCGGTTTTCCTCGATTTATTCACATCCCTTCAAAGGGCCCATTTAAGCCCCCGAAAACGGAAAAACGCGAAACAAGAGAGGCCGTGATAAAACAGGCTTTTCGTTGTCACCAGAGCCTGTAAAAGAAAGTCATGCGCATTCTCTGGATTTTTCTGATGGTTCCCGCCCTATGGAGCGCCTCCATTCACACCATCGCTGGCACCGGCCAAGCTGGCTACAGCGGCGATGGCGGTCCGGCTACGGAAGCACAGATAAAGGGCCCGTTTGGGGTGCTCAAGGGCCCCGACGGCGGGCTTTATATATGTGATACCTACAATCACGTAATTCGCCGGATGGATCCAAACGGCAACATCACCACCGTCGCCGGTACTGGCCAAAAAGGCTACAGCGGCGACGGAGGCCCAGCGACCCAGGCGAGGTTAAATGAACCATACGAAGTTCGTTTCGATGCCGCAGGCAATATGGTATTTGTAGAAATGCAAAATCATCTCGTACGTCAAGTGGATGCCCAAACGGGCCGCATTCGCACCATTGCCGGTACCGGCAAACGCGGCTTCGGCGGCGATGGCGGTCCGGCCACGAAAGCCACGATGAACCGGCCGCACAGCATTCAGTATGGACCCGCCGGACACCTGTATATTTGTGACATCGGCAATCATCGCATTCGGCGGGTGGATGCGAAGACCGGCCGCATCACCACCTTTGCCGGCACGGGCGAACGCAATCCTACGCCGGACGGGGCCTCGATTCAGGGCGTTGCGCTGAACGGACCACGGGCGATTGATTTTGAGGGACACCAAATGTGGCTTGCCCTCCGCGAAGGCAACGCCGTCTATCGGCTGGATCTTAAGCGCGGCACCATCCACCACGAAGCGGGGACTGGCAAAAAAGGCTTCACCGGCAATGGCGGTCCCGCCAAGGCCGCGACGTTGTCTGGCCCTAAGGGCATCGCGGTGGGCCCCAAGGGAAATATTTATTTGGCCGATACCGAGAGCCATAGCGTGCGGATGATCAACCGACAAACCGGCCGACTGGAACTCCTCGCTGGCGATGGAAAAAAAGGCGATGGCCCCGAAGGCAACAACCCGCTTCGCTGCCGAATGGACCGACTACACGGCATCTTTGTAGACGCGCAAGGCGCCATTTATGTGGGAGACACCAACACCCATCGAGTCCGCGTCATTCGCCGCTAAGGCCCAGATGCCCAACGGCAATCCCTAGTCAAAACTGATAGATCAAATTCAGATGCCACGATTGATCATTGTGGCGGCCGTTCACGCGCACCTCCGTGTGATCCCAGCGCCATTCGGCCCGAGAGAGGGTGTTTGGCCAAAGCTGATACTCCAATGTTGCCGTTAGCCCATAGCCATCCCCCTGCTCGGCCACGCTCTCAGAGGAAAACAATTTGGCCCCCTCCTGAAACCATTCTCCGCGCAGGTGCCAGGCTGTTCGTTCGTTGGCCGTATAACTCAAGTGCGCGCCCACAACGGAGTCATCATTGCCCGGGCCATTCAACATCCGTGCATCATAGGTGACCGCCAAATCCCAAGCCTCGTTCGGCAAGGGGAAGCCGGCTGCTAGATACAGGTTTTGCACTGGCGTGCTGCCGGAGCGTTCCCGGCCATTCACATAACCCACCGACAACGCCGTACCGCCTAGTGCCCCAAATTGTTCCGGCAACAACCATGTGAGGCCAGAGAGAAACGCCTTCCGATCTTCATTGGCCGGCGCGCCGTTGATTCGGGGATCGACCGAATTGGCGACCCCCAACGACAACAGGAAGTCACTTTCACCATTTTCCAGAGCATCCACGCCGGGATACATGGCCAAGAGACCGGTATGAACGGTGGGTTCAATGGAGTAACCCCAGGAATGCGTGTAGTGATTATTGAGAGTGCGGTCAGTGGACTCAAAACCCAAGGGAGAGTCAAACGTGCCCAAGCGTAGATCAACGCTTCTAGCCCAACCTGCGTTACGGGGATCTCCAAGGGGAATTCGCAGGTCTATAAAAGCTTGGCGAATAGCGACCTCGGAGTCACTCGAATCATTCGTTCCTAAATCGGAAGCCTGAGGCCCCACCCATAGATCAACTCTATAGCCGGAATCAAACAGCCATTCGTTTAAAGGGCGATTCAGAGACAGGCCGACGACGTCTAGAGTAAAAGAGCTTCGGTTTTCATGAGATAACGCATAGGGATATTTTCCCGAGCCTGAGCCGCCGTGGTATGAGGTGCTTACGTAGCCCGATAACGTGGAGGAAGCCGACAAGGCATCCGCGCCCACCGGGGCCTCCTGGGCCTGCGCCCACGTTGCTCCTAGCGAAATCACAGATACGAAGATAACCCAACCGCGCCACATCCATCGGCATTCAAGGCCAAGCGCCACGAAGCATCAAGACACAAAAAAACCCTCCCCGTTGCCGGAGAGGGTTTCAAAGGTTTCTAAGAAAACTTAGAAGCTGTAAATGAGGTTGATAGCGAGAGTATCGTCGTCATTCACACCGTCGGCAGAAGTGCTCTGCCACTCCACGCGGGAGGTAACGTTATCCCACAGGTCGTAGGTTACGCCTATAGCAACAGACTCAACGTTAACACCGGCTTGAGTGCCAGCGGTAGCTTGATCGAAGTCAACGTTGTCCATGTCACCGAACTCGTAACGAGCGTTAAGCGTCGCCTTGTCTGACAGGGCGTAGGCGGCGTAGATCTGATAGACCTCATCGTCGCCACCAGCGTCAGCATCCACCCAGTCAGCGGCCAAGTCTACAGTAAGACCTTCAACCGGAATAGGAAGACCGATGCTAGCGTACCAGTAGTCAACTTCGGCGGTGTCTTGAACGGTAGCACCGTAGATTTCAGTGCCGCTTAAAGCGCCCGCACCGTCACCCACAGTGTAGCTCACCGAGGCCAGCATGGCGTTACCACCACCAGCACCAGCTTCATTGTTGGCCGTCTGATTGGCTTGGTTATTTGCCAGACCAACAGACACGGACAGCGCATCGCTCACCTGGTAGGAGGCAAGCACACCAGTGTGGTGAGTAGGCTCAACAAAGAAGCCCAAACCACGCTGGAAGAAAGCGTTGCCGGTGTATTCATAAACTTCGTAACCCACGATAGTCGGCATGTAGCCAACTTTCAGGTCAATGCCGTTGCCAACAGGCAAACGCAAGTCAATGTTAGCCTGAGTCAGCGAGAAGTCTTCATCAGTGTGCTGATCATCCGGACCAATCCACATGCCAACAGTGTAGCCGGTTGCGTACTCGCCGGCACCCTGGGCGCTGGAGAGAGTCAGGCTCACAACGTCGAGCTTGAACTTGTCGGCGTCTTCATTGGTTTTACCAAGGTTAGCGCCAGCAGTGTCACTCATGGTGTAGCTGGTGCTCACATAACCGCTCAGAGTCGTGGAGGCGGCGAGGGCGTCGGCGCCCGCGGCAGCTTCTTGAGCCTGAGCAACAGACGAGAGGCTCACCACGCCAGCGGCGGCGAGAGCCATGGTCCATTTATTCATTTTCATCATTTGTTTCCTTTTGCGATAGGTTGTTAACTATTATACTGCAGTTTCAGTAGTTGGAGCCTGCCTTAAAGACAAAACCCCACGCCCAAAAAGGCGCTAACGGGGCTTTAGATAGGTAAATAAGTGATCTCATTCAAGTTAATAATTAAAAAAAATCACGTACACGTAACAAGGCGTAACAAGGCTGTTACGGAAAATCTCCTCTCCCAGCCCCGAAGCATTAACAGTCCAAAACCCTGATTTTATGACATAACATCGGTTAAAAACCGGTGAACAAAATGAATAGGGCCCCTCGAAAACCGTCTTATTTGACGTGCGGCAGCTTTTCTTTTGCCGCGCACGAGGAGGAAAAAGACAATATAGACAGGTTGGGTAGCCCGCCGGCTCTGGAAACAGACCGGCGGGTTTTTTGTGTTTTCACCACTTTTTGCCGACAAAACCCGAAAAACCTGCCATTCTCCAGCCATGGGCGATCTCGATCCGCAACTCGACCAATTTCTCCGAAAACAGCCCTCTTTGGGCAAAGGGGTGTATTTGGCCAGTACGGCTGTGGTGGTGGGGGATGTCCGAATCGGTGATCATTCCAGTGTGTGGTATCACGCGGTTTTAAGGGGGGATATCAACTATATCCGGGTGGGCGCCTACACCAATATTCAGGATGGCGCCGTGGTCCATTTGGCCGATGAGTACCCCTGCGAAATCGGGGACTGGGTCACCGTCGGCCACAGCGCCGTGGTGCACGCCTGCGAAATCGGCAACGAATGCCTGATCGGCATGAACTGTACCATTTTGGATGGCGCTCAAATCGGGGCGCAATCCGTCGTGGGCGCCAATGCTTTGGTCACCGGCGGCACACAGATTCCCCCCGGCTCATTGGTCTTGGGCAGTCCCGCCAAAGTTGTGCGCCCACTCACCGAGGCCGAACGTTCCGACCTCAAGCCGTGGGCTCAAAAGTACGTGGACAACGCCGCCTATTGCCTGAAACACAATCTGAATGTTGGTGCGCCGCTTTGTACACGGGTTGAATGAGCTTTCTTCGGCCCCTGCCATTGGACCACAGGGCGCCCTCTCGGCACGGTTAACTTAGTGAGAGAGCATCACCGTATTGTTAAGAAGAAGGTGGAAAAACATTCTAAAACCTAATCACATTCATAAATTCATTTGCATCATTCTTATGATGCGGGGTTTTACCGACTTCATCAAAAGGCAGTTAAAATTCGCAATTCTTAACTCTGGCCTTCTGTGGCCTTCGAAGGCAGCGTAACCCCATGAATATTTCACGTCGCTCATTTATAACTGGAGCTGGAATTTCCACCGCTGCAAGCATTTTGCCTGCTCGCTGGGCAAATGCTAGGGACGTTAATGGCGAGAGAGAGATTAAGCTTCGCTTCGCAATTGCTTCTGACCTACATTATGGTCAGCGCAATACCCCCTTCGATGAGTTCGCTGAGAATATGGTCGAATGGATCAATGCGGAGAAGAAGGACAAGGGTCTTGACCTGTTCTTTATTAATGGTGATATCACCCATGATGAGCCAGGAATGCTAATCCAGTTGCGAGACAAACACTTGAAGAATCTTGATCTTCCCTATTATTGTATCAAGGGAAACCATGACTATGTTGATGAGAAGCCTGAATCACCTACGGAGTCCTGGAGCAAAGTCTGGGGTTATAGCGCGAACCACACTGTAGAGCACAAGGGTTTTGCATTTGTGATGGCAGATACAACGGTGGCTGCTAAGAGCAACGTTTACCTTGCCGCCGACAAGAAATGGCTAGCGGGGGAATTTGAGAAACACGCACAGGCTCCCGCCATTTTTAGCTTCATTCACATCCAGCAACGAGCACACAAAAAAGAAGGCTGGCCTGCTCATGGTGTAAGTGCGGCTGATCAAGTTGAAAAGGCCGAAGCAGTGATGGACCTTTTGGAGACAACGCCTAATATTCGAGGCGTATTTCACGGCCACAATCATAACGAAACCAAGATGTGGGTTTCAGGAGAACGCCGCTATTTCTTTGATAGCCATGTCGGCGGCAGCTGGGGAGCACCCAAGGGCTACCGAATTGTCGAGGTAGATTCCCAACAGGAAATTGTGACATATCAAATTAAAGGAGAGGATAAAAAGGAGCTTAATCGAAATCCACTTCCCCGAAGCGTGAGAGCGTAAGCCTCAAAGCCTCTCTTGCCTATTCGGGGACATCCCTTGTCAGTTGTTGTCTGGAATCTTTTTGCTTCTTGCATCCGGGCCGCAGGGTTTCTCTAGAATGGAGGCTTAAGGGATAAGGACTTTTGCGTTCGGATTGTATTCGATGCACACAGGTAAACCCCGCGCCTTCTTGCTTGAATTCGACATCTTTTTAGCCATAGTTTCAAGGCCCCTCGGGCAACGGTTGGTCTGTTGGCGCAGTGGTAGCGCAATACCTTGACATGGTAGAGGTCACTGGTTCGAATCCAGTACAGACCACCATTTTCACCCTAAATTTAAAGTCCTCCGGGCGTTTGCGCTACAGATGTATTGTGCAAGCGCGAGGAGAATTTAGAAAATCTGTTTTAGGGGACTTTGTTGGATTTTAAGCAAAGCAATTAGTCAGCCTCACCACAACGAAAGCCACTAATTCGTATCCATCAAGATACCCATTGGCAAATTAACTAGGGGAATTCTGTTATTCCTCGACGGTCGTTTCTTCAGCTATTGATTCTTCGGTGCCTGCTGGTGGTTCCTCAGGCCCTTCATCTTCAGGAGCACCGCATCCTATGATACAAAAAGAAAAGAGCGAAACGGGGAGAAATAATAAAAATAATTTCATTTTAAATAAAAGATTAATATTTAGATTTTCAGGAATTCAAAAATGCAAATTCATATGGAGATATGGCCGGCGATGCCTAGCTCATATCTCCATATGATCATATTGGGGTTTTAACGATAAAATCTGCTAAATAGCTGACTATTCTTTCCAGAGGTACATCCTCCTGTTGTTTGCTCCGTTTTAACTAGTGCTGCTTGCCATTCGGCATCGGATCCCTGCTGCACCGCTCCGTCAGCTGTTGCAAAATTGCCCTGGTTTTGCTCTAAGCCAGACATAATGTTTTGTTCACCTTTCATTTTCCATCCGCCTTGCACATAGCATGTGTATTCTAAGGCCTCATCGCCAGCACCTAAAAACCTAGAGGCAGGCGAATTGTATGCTGTGCCCATCCAATTTACATCCGATTGATCGGTTCCAGAAATACCGCCAGTGGTCCGCGGATTGTAGCCGTATACATAACCACGAGGCATATCCTTCTTAAGGCCCCGCCAGTGGGTAGCCACATTTCGTGTGCTAATTAGGACCGTGCCCCCAACAAGGGAGTCACCCCCAGTGTGATGACCATAGCTTCCAGCAAAAGTTGAAACATAGTTACACCTGCCGTTGACGGCCCCATAGTTATTGCGCGCCCAACCCGGTGCGTTACCCTTAAGTTTGCCTTGCACTTTTTCGAGTGCATTGTATCGCTTCATTTTTGGATCAGATGGAGAATGTATGGTGGCAACGTTTTGCAAATCACCTCTAATGAGGGGGTTAGTGATAACAAACCGGATGTCGCAAGTGTGATATGGATGTATGAACTTAAAGTTGGCCGGGTAACTAGCGGCTTCACTATTAGACATATGAGAACCACTAAATTTATTATAACCAATCATTTCATAATCAGCATTATAAGTAGCAATCAAGTCCGCGTCAGAGGCCACGTGCCATGGGTAGACTTCCATATCACCAGCAAACCCATTGTAAGCCTTAGCCATTGAGCCAACATTGTTAGCGCACTTCATGCGGTTGGCTTTTTTCTTAGCTTTAGCCAGAGTTGGCAGCAGCATGCTTGCAAGAATTCCAATGATAGCTACAACGACTAGGAGTTCTATTAAAGTGAAAGCTTTGTGTCTCATTAATCAAG
>CAJWVY010000052.1 GCA_913048135.1 uncultured Verrucomicrobiales bacterium | reverse complement strand
AGGCTCGAGGAAGCCGCGCCCGGTTCGGTGGCCATCATCGCCAGCGCGCGCCAGACCAACGAAGAGCTGTTCCTGCTCAAGAAACTGGCCGCCAAACTCGAGGCGCCCACCGACACCATTGCCCGCACCGGCGAGGCAGATCGTCTGCTGGTGAACGCGGATAAAAACCCGAACACCACCGGCGCACGCCTGATCGGTATCGCCGACGAAACACCCGGCAGCCGCCTTGCGGATATTGCCGCGGGCATTGAGAGCGGCACGATCAAGACGTTGATTGTCTTTGGCGAAGACGTCACCCAATCCGGCCTCAGCGAGGCGTTGCTGGACAAGCTGGATCTGCTCGTGGTGAGCGACATCCTGCCCAACGCCACCACCGCCAAGGCGCATTACCTGTTGCCCGGCTGCGCGCATGCCGAGAAGCGCGGCACGTTCACCAACGTGAAGGGGCGTGTGCAGAAATTTATGAAAGCGCTCGAAGCGCCCGGCGATGCCCGGCCCGAATGGGAATTCCTGCATGAACTGGTCGAAAACACCACCGGCCAAAATGGCTACAGCACCATCGAGGGGCTGTTCAACCAAATGGCCGACGAAGTGGAGGCCTTCAAGTCGAAGGAATTAACTTGGTCCGCGCTGGGCGACACTGGCGTGACCGTCGAATTGTGACCGAATGGTTTAATAGCCTGCCTGCAGGACAGCAGTTCGCACTCTTCAGTTTGCTGAAGATCGTGATTGCAGTGTTTGCCGTGGTGTTGCCGATGGTGGCCTACTCGGTGGTTGCCGAGCGGCGCATTTCGGCCTGGATCCAGGACCGCGTCGGTCCAAACCGCGTTGGCCCATGGGGCTTGCTTCAACCGGCGGCAGACGGCCTGAAGTTCATTCTTAAGGAAGATTTCACTCCGGCTTATGTGCGGAAGGTATATTTCTGGCTAGCACCCGCCGTGAGCATGGTGCCGGCGCTCATGACCTTGGCAGTTATCCCTTTCGGAACAAAGATTGGTGACCAACGCGCAGTCATCTCCGATCTCAATGTGGGCATCCTATACACGTTTGGAATCGTGAGCCTCAGTGTGTACGGCATCGTGCTGGCGGGTTATGCGAGTAACTCAAAGTATCCGTTTCTGGGTGGCATTCGCAGTAGCGCGCAGATGATTTCCTACGAAATAGCCATGGGCATGAGCGTTGTACCAGTGTTCATGCTTGTAGGGGAATTAAACCTTACCAAGGTGGTGGAATATCAAGCTTCCGGCGCGTGGCTAATTTTCAAGCAACCGTTGGCATTTATAATCTTCCTAATCGCAGCTTTTGCGGAGACGAACCGGTTGCCGTTTGACATGCCCGAGAGTGAATCGGAATTGGTCGGTGGCTATCACACGGAATACAGCTCCATGAAATTTGCGCTGTTCTTCCTCGGCGAATACGCCGCAATGATCGCCGTGAGCGCCATGATGGTGGTGCTCTTCCTCGGCGGCTGGACGTTGCCCTTCGCGGGCCTAAATGAAACCGCCAGCACACTCGGTATCGGCCTGCTACAGGTCGGTATTTTTATCGGCAAACTGCTGCTGTTTATGGGGCTGTTCATCTGGGTGCGCTGGATGCTGCCGCGTTTCCGGTACGATCAGCTTATGGATCTCGGCTGGAAACGATTTGTGCCGCTCGCGCTGGCAAACATTGTCGTGACCGCCCTTTACCTGTATTTTACCCTGACAAAATAATATGGCCAAAGAAGTCCAACGCGTGAAATTGAGCTGGTGGGAGCGCCTGTACATTCCCACATTCCTGAACGGCTTTAAAGTCACACTCGGCCACTTTTTCTCGTTCAAGAAATCGAAGGTCTACGAGGAGAAAAACAAAGACAACAAGTTTAAGACCACGCTGAATTATCCGGAGGAGCTCTGGACCGTACCTGAAGGCTTCCGCGGCGCGCCGTATTTGGTAAGCGACCAGGAGGACAACACCAAGTGCGTGAGCTGCCAACTCTGTGAATTTGTCTGCCCGCCCAAGGCCATCCGCATCACGCCCCCAGGCGAGGACGGCGAGGACGCGCATCGCGAGGGCGCCGAAAAGATGCCAAAGGATTTCGAGATCAACATGCTCCGTTGCATCTTCTGTGGTTTCTGCGAAGAGGTTTGCCCAGAACAGGCCATTTACCTTGCCAAGGATTATTACGAGGGCTACGACGAGAAAACCATGCGACGCGACTACGCCCTCACCGGCAGCAATCGCGAGGAAATGATTTTTCACAAGGATAAGCTCCTTGAACGTGGCGGCGTTCACCACGACCGCATTAAGAAATGGGAGAAGAAAACCGAGGAAGCCAAGGCTCAGGAGACGTTCCCCGTGGATCAACCTGAAGCCAATGACAAGGAGTCGACTGACCAGTAATGCAGGAGATTCTCTTCTACATTTTCAGCGCGCTCACCTTGCTCTGCGGGCTGCTGGTGGTGTTCAACCCCTTCAGCCGCAACCCGGTCACCAGTGCGATGTTTCTCGTGCTCACCATCATCAGCATGTCCGGCCTCTTTGTCCTTCTCAAGGCCTTCTTCCTCGCGGCAGTGCAAATTCTCGTCTACGCCGGCGCCGTCATCGTGCTGTTCTTATTCGTAATCATGCTGCTGGACGTCAAAGAAGAGGAACGCCGCCGCTACCAAAAATTCGGCACCTTCCTCGGCTTCGCCGCCGTCACTGGCCTGGCCATGCTAATCATTAATACCATCAAACAATCCGGCGTGAGCCAAGCGCTCACCGGCGATGGCGTGGCCGAGACTAAGCCGCTCGGCAAGTTGCTGTTTACCGATTACCTGCTGCCCTTTGAGATTGTCTCCATTCTGCTTCTCGTCGCGATGGTGGGCTGCATTCTATTGAGCAAACGCGAGGAAACTGCGGAGGCCGAAGCCGAATGACCATCGGACTCGAACATTACCTAATCGTCAGCGTTGTGCTCTTCTGCCTCGGACTGCTCGGTGTGATCATCCGCCGCAACCTGATTGTGATGTACATGGGGCTGGAACTCATGCTCAACGCCGCCAACCTCGCTCTCGTGGCCTTTTCTCATTTTCGAGACAACTTGGATGGACAAGTGATGGTGTTCTTCATTATCACCGTCGCCGCCGCCGAAGTCGCCGTCGGTCTCGCCCTGATCGTCGCCCTCTACCGCAAACGCCAAACCAACGACGTGACGGACCTCACCTCAATGAAATTGTAGATGAGCAAGGAACAAATCATCCGATTTTTGCCCACGATAGTTCTACTGTTGCCGTTAATCTCTGCGGCACTCATTCTCCTGTTTACCCAGCGCTACCGCAAACTCAGTGCCGGTTTGTCGACGGGCGCTGTGGCAATTGGATTGGGAATCAGCATTTTCCTATTTGCCTCCCAAGGCACGGATAATTCAGAAGCAGGTAGCGACCCTAAATTTACATGGCTCTCCATTGGCTTGGCCCAGAATGATTCCCCGCTACCCACTGCCAGTGGTCAGGAAAATTTTGCCCTAGATATTCAATCCCTGAACGACCCCTTGAGCCGCTTAATGCTACTCATCGTCACCTTCATTGGCACACTCGTCCATGTTTTCTCTCTGGTGTACATGAGAAAAGACAAAGGGTTCTCGAGATATTTTGGAGCCCTCAGCTTTTTCGTTTTTTCCATGCTGGGCATCGTCCTCTCCTCCAACTTGGTCATGATGTTCATCTTTTGGGAACTGGTGGGTGTTTCCAGCTATCTTTTGATCAGCCATTGGTTTGAAAAACCGGCGGCCGCCGATGCCGGTAAAAAAGCCTTTGTCACCAATCGCATTGGAGATGTCGGTTTCCTCTTAGGCATTATCTTAATTTGGCAGCAAACCAGCTCAGTAAATATCGCGTACATCAACAGCGTAGAAATTTCCACTCTTGCCGGTCTCCTAATTTTCTGCGGAGCCATCGGTAAAAGCGCGCAGTTCCCACTGCATGTCTGGCTACCGGACGCCATGGAAGGTCCCACCCCCGTTTCCGCCCTCATCCACGCGGCAACGATGGTGGCGGCCGGCGTGTACATGTTGTGCCGAGTGTTCCCCATTTTCACGGATGTAGCGCTAGTAACAATCGCATGGATCGGAGCTATTACCGCGCTGTTGGCGGCCCTCATGGCCATACAACAAAATGACATCAAACGAATCCTCGCCTACTCCACCCTTTCGCAGCTCGGCTACATGGTAATGGCGGTGGGTTGCGGGGGTGCCGAAGCAGCAATGTTTCACCTCACGACACACGCGGCCTTCAAAGCATTGCTCTTCCTGGGAGCGGGCGCGGTGATTTACGCCTGCCATCATGAACAAGATATTTGGAACATGGGTGGCCTCCGGCACAATCTTTCTAGAACCTCCATCACTTTTATCATCGGCGCATTGGCCTTGGCTGGTTTCCCGTTACTCAGCGGCTTTTTCAGTAAGGACGCCATTTTAATGCAGGCGCACTTAAGCCAAAAACCGTTGTTCATTATCGGGGTGATAGTAGCCGGCTTGACGGCGTTTTACATGATGCGTTGTGTGTTGGTGGCGTTCTTTGGCAAAGCCCGGACAGATCAAGCGAAAGAGGCACACGAAGTGCCCGGAGAAATGCTACTGCCCTTAATCATCCTCGCGCTGTTCAGCGTTTTCTTGGGAGCCCCTCAAATTGGGTTGGCCGACTTTTTAAACTTAAAAGAAGTAAAAGCTTCGCATCATGCAGCCATGATTTGGGGAACGGTCGCGGCCGCCGTGGGATTGATTGGTGGCTACATGATTTACCGGAACGCCGATAAGGATCCGTTACCGGCCAAACTGGGAGCGGTATCGCGCTGGATGCGGGATCGGTTTTACTTCGATGAACTGTACGCCTTCCTCAACCACTGGACACAGGAGAAACTATCCTTCGCCTCGGATTGGTTTGATCGCTGGATCATTGCCGGGCTGGGAGTGAAAGGCACCAGCGGCGCGGTGGACGTGACCGGCTGTCTGATTCGCCTGTTTCAATCGGGCAATTTGCAAACCTACGCCCTGCTCACAGTAATCGGGTTACTGGGCATCCTCGCTTGGATACTTTTCTAACGATGTCACCGCTCACCTACATAATGGGATTACCGCTGGCCATGGCCCTCATTCTGGCTGTGGTTCCCAGTGAGAAACGGCAGTTCTTCCGCTGGGGCGCCCGAATGGCCACGCTGGGATCGTTGCTGTTGGCCATCTATGTCTTCTCCGCTTTCGATCCGCCAATAACCGACCAACCAGCCCCATTACCGGCTCAAGGCACCGAGGAATCTGCTCTGGAGAACGAGTACGGTTATAAATTCACTCAGCGTGTGGAATGGATTCCGTCGCTGAACATCCACTATTACGTGGGCGTGGATGGCATCGGCATTGTGATGGTGCTGATGGCGGCATTGGTTGCCTTTGCCGCGACCTGTTGCGCGCAGGAAATTCGAACGCGTGAAAAGGAATTCTACATTCTGCTCCTGCTGATGACCGGTGGCATTTTGGGGGCCTTTATGTCGCTCGATATTTTCCTGATGTATTTCCTCCATGAACTGGCGTTGGTGCCTACGTTTATCATGATCGGCGTTTGGGGGCGCGGACAGGACAAGGATTTCGCCGCCTACAAAATCACCCTCTACCTCAGCCTCGGCGCGTTACTGACCCTCGCTGGAGTGATCATGCTCTACCTGCAGTTTGGTACATTCAGCCTGCTCAGCATGATGGATCACGCAACCCAATTTGCGGGGACCGAAGCGGGCGCGTTCAGTGCGACGGAGCAAAATGTCATTTTTGCCCTGCTCATGTTTGGCCTCGGAATTCTGGTCGGGCTTTGGCCCTTCCACACCTGGGCGCCACTGGGCTATGGCGCGGCCCCGACGGCAACGGCGATGATGCACGCGGGCGTGATCAAAAAATTCGGCCTGTTCATGCTGATCAAGGTGGCCTTGCCGTTATTACCTCAAGGCGCACAAACATGGCTGCCGATCCTCGCCCTGCTCTGCCTGGGCAACATCCTCTACTGCGGACTCGTGGCCATGCGCCAGAAAGACTTGAACCTGCTCATTGGCAACTCGTCCGTGGCGCACATGGGTTTTGTCTTTCTCGGAATCGCCAGCGTCACGACCATTGGCCTAACCGGCGCGGTGATGGTGATGGTGGCCCACGGCCTGCTGGCCGGATTGGCATTCGGATTAAGCGGCTACCTGTATTCGCAGGCGCGCACGCTGGACATGGAAAAATTACAGGGCCTGCTCGCGAGCATGCCGTTCTGGGGCACCTTGATGATCATGGCGCTCATGGCCGGTTGCGGCTTGCCCGGCTTTGCAAATTTTGCCGGCGAACTCACGGTATTCTTTGGCGCTTGGAAGGTGTACCCAGTGATTACCACCATTGGCATTTGGAGCGCGCTGGTTATCGGGGCCGTGTACATGCTGCGCGCCATCCGCACGCTGCTGCACGGCATGAAAGGCGAGCAAACCCCGGAAGTGGAAGATCTCAAACACTGGCAGCGCCTGCCGTATGCATTATTGGTGGCCGTGCTGCTGCTCTTCGGTTTTTATCCGAAACTGATTACCGATAAGATTAGCAAATCCAACGCCACCTTTGAACAGGCCAAAAAAGGTCAGACCCCAACTGAGGAGGCGACTGAATAATGGATCTCCAACTGGTTAGCCTTGAGATTGGTGCGTGCCTGCTGGGTATTATGGTGTTGCTGGTGGATCTCTGGACGCCGGCCGAACGCAAGGCCCAACTTGGCTGGTGGGTGGCCGGCGGATTGGTGGGCGTGTTCTGCTACAGCTTCACCATATTCGATCAAGGCACCGGCACGGGCGCCACGGGCTATGTGAAGGACAGCTTGGCGGTTTATTTTCAGGGATACTTTGTGTTGTCGGCCGTGTTGGTGGTGTTGCTGACCCAAAGCTATGCCGCACGAATTCGCTCGGGCATTTCAGAACTATACGCCTTCACCTGCTTTGCCTTAGCGGGCATGTCTTTTGCCGCCGGGGCTAACAGTCTGGTGCTGTTGTTTGTGGCGGTGGAATTGATCACCATTACGTTTTATGTACTGACCAGCTTTGAGCGCCACCGGTTGCGCTCTCTGGAAGCCGGCATCAAATACCTAATCCTGGGCGCGGCTTCTTCGGCGATCATGGTGTTCGGCATCGCGCTGATTTACGGAAGCACGGGAGCACTGGATTTCCATGGGGTTGCCCGGGCCGCCAATGGCTTGAATGATGACTCCATGATGCTGCTCTATCAACTGGGCGTGTTGATGACGTTGGGCGGATTGTTTTTCAAACTGGCGGCTGTGCCGTTCCAGCTTTGGGTGCCGGATGTCTACCAAGGCGCGCCCACACCGGTGACGACGTTTCTTTCCACCGGCTCAAAGGCGGCCGGTATCGTGTTGATCCTGCGCCTACTGGCCGACGCCTGTCCGCCGCTGCTGGGGGAAGCTTGGCTACGGCAATTGCTGGCATTGATGGCGGCGGCCACGATTCTCTACGGCAGCCTGTGCGCCTTGCGCCAGCGCAACCTGAAACGGCTGCTCGGTTATTCCAGCATCGCCAGCGCAGGCTTTGTGTTACTGGGGCTGGTGACTCTCAGTGATCAAGGCGCACAAGCGGTATTGTTTTACCTCACCGCATACGTCTTTGGAGTAGTCGGTGCGTTCACGGTGATCTCCGTGGTGTCCGAGGAAAGCAGCGATGAAGACATCAGCACGCTGGCCAACCTGCATCAACGCTCGCCGTTGATGGCTACGGTGTTGACGCTCTCGATTATCTCCCTAGCCGGCGTGCCGCCGCTGGCGGGTTTCATGGGTAAATTCGCCCTGTTGCGCGCGGCGATTGACTCGGTGGCCGTACACCCGGTCATGCCCTGGGTCATTGGCGCGGCGTTGGTGGGTGTGGTGATTTCGTTCTACTATTACTTCACCGTCATTCGTGAAATCTTTTGGGGCAAAGGCCGGTTCTGGGCGGAGGAAGCTCCCTCCACCGAGCCCTTGCTCTGCCCGCGTGCAGCGGAAGTGGTGCTCCTGACCTGCCTCTTCGGCTTGATCGGACTGGGACTTTTCCCTGAACCGATCCTCTTCATCGCCGGCGAAGCCACGGAGTATCTGTTCTCCGCAAATTAAAACCTCAGCTCACCTCGTGCACCTGCACGGAGTTGGCGATTTTCTGAACGGCTTTGGTAGAGCTGCTCACCACCACGGTTTGGCCGACCTGCAAATACCCGCGTTCCTTCAACGTGGCAATAGCGTCCAAAACAGGGAAGTCGGGGCAAAAGTTATCGATGATCACCGGGGTCACACCGCGATGTAGCGCCAGAGCGCCAGCCACCCGCGGGTCGGCGCACAGGGCCAGGATCTTCGCGTGGCGCGGACGCATCCAAGCAGCTTGGCGTACCATACGACCACTGACCGTGAACATAACGATGGCTTCTGCTGACAAATCATCGGCCATCCGCACGGCTGACTTAGCCAATCGTTGGCGTTGGTCGTCCAGCTTTGCTTCACGATGAAATCTAGCGCCGCGCTCCTGCTCCATTCGCTGGGCAATCCGATCCATCACCTCAACACACATCGTAGGGAAATTACCAACGGAGGTTTCTCCGCTCAACATGATCGCGTCAGCCTGCTCGAACACGGCATTAGCCACATCGGTGACTTCCGCGCGCGTCGGGTGGGGTTCGTTGATCATACTCTCAAGCATATGCGTAGCCACAACCACCGGTTTACCAACAGTAAGACATTCGCGTACGATGTGTCGCTGAATAATGGGCAATTCCTCATATGGGCATTCCACACCCAGATCACCGCGAGCCACCATGATAGCATCGGCCGCCCTAATGATGCGTCGAATGCGCTTCACAGCATGTTGATCCTCGATCTTAGCTACCACCTTGGTGGGGTGATCACCGACTTTAATTAGTGCCTGTAACTCTTCCACATCCGCAGCTTCACGCACAAATGAGAGAGCCATGTAATCGACCTCTAACTCCAAGCCGAGCGCTGCGTCTTTGCGATCTTTGTCTGTTAGCGCCGGCAACCCCACCTTGGTGCCCGGCAAATTGATGTGACGACGACTGCCCATGGTGCCGCCAATATCCACCTCGCATTCGGCAACCGATTCGGTTTTGGTCAAAACTTTCATGCGAATCAACCCGTTATCAATCAGGATAGTGGCACCAACCTCGATGTCGTTCAGAAAATTTGAATAATTAACCCCAACGACACGCTCACCTTGAACAGCCGAATCAACGGTAAAATCAAATCGGTCACCTTGGTGCAATTCCACAGGCTCCGGAAGATCACCAGTACGAATGGCCGGCCCCTGCAGGTCCATGAGAATTCCAGGCACTAGGTCGCGCTGAGCTGCGGCCTCGCGAATGTTTACAGTCGTAGTTCGGGTCCAATCATGCGCAGCATGAGACATATTCAGCCGGAAGATATTGGCCCCGGCATCTAGCAGCTTGCCAATAGCTTCCACCGAGTCAGTGGCTGGGCCGAGCGTAGCCAAAATACGGGTTTGACGATTTCCATCCACAAGCTGGAAGTTAAGGGAAAGGGTACGGACGGCGCGAGGTTATTCCCCGCATGCGCCCATCATTTTATGCAACTCGCCGATGAATCGTCTTGATTTATCATGAAAAAACATTACCTTACCCGAGGACAATTGGTTTATCATGGCAACTAAAGAAGATAAATACGAAGACAACGCAGCAGGTAAATACTACTGCGACACTGAGTGCATTGATTGTGACCTGTGTCGCGAAACGGCGCCGGAGAATTTCACCCGGAACGATGATGGCGGCTATTCCTATCTCTACAAACAACCGGAGAACGAGGAGGAAGAAGCCCTGTGTCAGGAAGCCATGGAAGGTTGTCCTGTGGAAGCCATCGGCAACGATGGCGCAGACTAACACGCTCTCACCCATTTTTCAGCCCGCCAACCGGCGGGCTTTTTTTATGCCAATGCCTTCCACAACAGGCCCAAGGCTTGTTGCGTGGTGACAAACTTAAAGGTTTCGCGATCGCAACGATTGCAGGGGTTCAAGACCCGCGTCCCCTTTGCCGTGGCTAGCGCGATAAATACCGTGCCCAC
Source organism: uncultured Verrucomicrobiales bacterium (assembly GCA_913048135.1). Taxonomy (GTDB): domain Bacteria; phylum Verrucomicrobiota; class Verrucomicrobiia; order Limisphaerales; family UBA1100; genus UBA1100. The sequence goes on along the minus strand of CAJWVY010000052.1, from coordinate 8,411 downwards.
TGGCTTCTCCTCCGTGCCGCCGGAGGGGCCCGCTATGCCCGTAGTAGCTAGAGCGTAATCCGCAGCGTGCGCAGCCCGTGCTCCTTCTGCCATTTCGCGTGCCACCACCTCGCTCACCGCGCCATGAGCCGCCAGAGAATCCTCACTGACGCCCAGTGTATCTTGTTTTGCTGCATTACTGTAGGTGCAATGGCCAGCCAGAAACATGCCTGAGGCGCCCGGCACATTGGTAATGCGATGCGACAAAAAACCACCTGTGCACGACTCAGCCAGCACGAGCGTTTGCTCGCGGCGGTTCAGTTCACGGACAATCACATCCTCCAGTCGTTCCTGATCCACACCGAAAACATAATCCCCCACGTGTTCTCGCACGATACACTCAGCCTGCTGCAGCAAGGCGGCCGCGCCACTGCCGTGCGCGGACAGGCGCACATCCACCTCGCCCATGCGTGCGCAATAACCTATCTCCAGCCCCTCAGCACACTGCGACTGCAGAACCGGCGCAATTCGTTCTTCCACGGAAGATTCTCCGATCCCCATGGTTTTCACCGTGCGAATAAGCACGGGGTTTTCCGGCGGCAATTCCTCGGTGAGCAACGGCGCCACATAACTGGTGTACATGGGGCGCAATTCGCGCGGCGGGCCGGGCAACAGTATCAGCCAGCCACGCCCGGTTTGTAGCGCCAAGCCCGGGGCTGTACCGTGGTCATTGGGCAATACCGTGGCACCGTGTGGTACTTGCGCCTGCACCAACACCACCTCCGGCATCGGCCGTTGGCGTTTTTGAAAATGGGCAATGATCCGTTCACGAGTTTGGGCGTGCTCCTCCAAAGCAACATCAAGCAACTCCGCAATACGTTGGCGGGTGATATCATCACTGGTAGGCCCTAAACCTCCGGTCACAATCACCAATTCGCTACGATCAATGGCCTCGCGCACCGCAGACTGAATTGCATCTCCTGTATCCGGAATAGTTTGCTGATAGCTGGGCTCATAACCGGCATCGGAAAGTTGCTGGCCCAGCCATTGTTGATGGGTGTTAAGTACGCGCCCTACGAGGAGTTCACTTCCGGTATTGATCAATTCCACTCGCACGCCCCTAGGGTCGCATGTGCACAAAATGGGCGCAACACCATGCAGCTTTTCCATGGTTACTTGGAATTAGATGGCATTGACTTAGCTAATAAGATTTTTATACTGGCTGCTGATGGCTGAACCTGACAGAAATGCCGCCAAGGAGAAGTTTCTAGGCTTCCTTGAAGCAAAAAATCTCCGGATAACTGCTCAGCGTCGTGCTATCGTAGACACGGTTTTTGGGACTGACCAACACTTCACTGCCGAACAATTGCTCGAATGGGCTAGAGAGAAAGATTCCTCCGTTTCGCGTGCAACGGTGTACCGTACCCTGCCCCTCCTCACTGAAAGTGGGCTCGTACACGAGATGGATTTCGGCAAAGACTACAAGATTTACGACCCCAATTACGCGGATCACCCTAATCACAATCACATTATTTGTGATGACTGTGACAAGATCGTTGAATTTGAAAGTGACCGGTTGGATCAACTAGAAAATGAGATTTCTACCGGCCTAGGGTTCAAAGTTAAATCCCAACAACTTCGGATCAATGCTTCCTGCGAGGAAATGAAACGCCTCGGAGAGTGTAAAAACAAGGGTAATTAGCCCTCCTACACCCTCTTTAAATAAATTCAAACTTCCGGTTGACAATGATACTGAGTCTCAATATCTTCGCTTCGTGCATCTGATACTGAGTCTCAGTTTCTCCGGTGCGCCGTGTTGCGAATGAGACTCGTTTTCGCGAGCTCGCTCTCACAGTTAGAGGGCCGAGGACACGTCACAAAAATACTAATTAGTAAAAAATGAACAAATCAATCCAACTGGGAATGGCTACCTTTATCGCCGGTGCAGGCGTGGCCATGGGTCAAACTACCCAGGAACAAATAGATGCACTGGAGCAGCAGATCCTAAAACTGCAGCAACAGGTTGAAAACGGAGGGGCACAACCCAACTTCCTCAATCAAGCTGCAGCCCAAGGTCTACAATTCAACTTCTACGGTCAGATCACATGGCAGTCCGGTGGCGGAACCACCAAGGCCGATGCATATCGTTATGTGCTTATCCCGACCTACAAACTCAGCGACTATGCTAAGTTTGTTTCGGAATTCGAACTAGAGCATGGTGGCTTGAAGGACGGCGATAACGACCGTTTCTCCGGTGCACTTGAGCTGGAGCAAATGTACATTGACGTAAACATCAATGAGTATGTGAACTGGCGCTCTCTGGGAGTCTCACTGATTCCGATTGGTGAGATCAATCAGTACCACGAGCCAGACCAGTTCTACTCCTCAAAGCGTCCTCAGCTCTACAAGAGCATCATTCCAACTACATGGATGGAATTGGGTACCGGTTTCAACGGTGATACACCCATTGATGGCCTGAAGTACGAGTACTATCTCTCTCAAGGTCTTCATCCTTACGGCGCCGCTGGAACGGATACAACCTGGACACCAAAGAGTGCCCGGCCGGACTTGAACAATAAGAACATTGAGGAATATGCTCATACGATCAAGTTCAGCTACCAAACCGGAGGCCTATACACCAGTACTTCTGCCTACATGCAGGAATACACCAACAGCAATGGGGCTGCCACGGATGTTCTCTTGTACAATGTGCATGCAAAGTACGAGTTTGAGAGCGGATTGCGACTTCTCGCCGAATATGCGGCGTGGGATTTTGATAATCCAAACGCTCTAACGGATAACGCAGGCGACACTGTCGTTAATGACGAATACGCGGGTTACCGTTTAGAGATATCCTATGACATTGCTCACGGTGATAACACATTGACTCCGTTCCTCCGTTACGAGGAATTGGATGATGACATCACCAGCTCCCAAGAAACTGATAAGTACACCACTTTTGGTGCTATGTACAAATTCGGTGATAACTGGGAGGTCAAAGCCAACGTAGAGAGGAAAGACGATGGCGGAACTGGCACAGAGACTGATACTATTCAGCTTTCTGTAGGCATGCAGTTCTAAACAACCCATTTGCAGTAGGCTTTTATAAATAGTCAATTGCGATAAACCAAAAAGGTGGCACCCCGAAAGGGGTGCCACCGTCCTAAAAAATAGCTTAGGTCATTTGTATTCAAAGAAACCTATACTGCATTTAAGTCGGTACACCGTTTTTGCGGGTGCCGGCTTTGCCCTTAAATTTATGAAATCGTTAGTTGTCAAAACATACTTAATTCTGGCTTTGGTAATTGTTTGCACGTCAAACTACTCGCTGGAAGCTAAGACCTACCTTACCCCTACACAGGCCGAAAAAGTATGTTTCCCCACTGCCGACAAATTCGAATGGAAAACCCATCGCTACTCGCGTGATGAAATCCAAAAGATTTATGATGCCAGCGGTCTGAAAGTGATCGATCCAGGGCTATGGTATTGCACCGCATACAAAGATAATAAAGTGGTTGGGGTAATTGCCTTTGATCGTTGTATCGGAAAGCACTTATTTATCGACTTTGTCATTGCCATCACCCCGGATGGCCGGGTTAAACAGGTTGAAATCCTGAATTACCGTGAAAGCTGGGGATACGAAGTTCGCCGCGAAGGATGGCGAAACCAATTCGTTGGCAAAGATACTACTTCCAAGTTAGATCACAACAATGGAATCACCAACATCAGTGGAGCCACCCTCTCTTGCCGAGGCGTTTCGCGTGGAGTTAAACGCATTTGTCACACGTGGGGCGTTGTGGTGCGTCCTGCTCTGGTGGCTGCCGGCCGGTTGCCTAAGCAGTAAGTCAACTGCAACCGAGCCAGTTACGCGGCTACAGCCGCTTCTGGGTACGTTTGTTTCCGTCACAGTATACGCTGAACCGGATGAGGCACAACCGGCCATCAATGCGGCCTTCGCCGAAATCCGCGCCGTCGACCGCCTGCTCAGCATCCACCGCGACGACAGCGATCTGGCCAAAGCCAACCAAGGCATGCCGGTTTCGGCCGAACTCAAGCCGGTGTTGAAAAAGGCTCTGTCTATAGCCCGCGAAACCGAAGGGGCCTTCGATCCCACCATTCGACCCCTGGCCGAGCTTTGGGGCTTCATCAAAAAGGAGGGGTACAGGCTACCAACAGAGACTGAACTTCAAAGCGTGCTCCCCAAGGTCGACTACCGTCAGATAAAGTTGCAAGGCAACAAGCTCATCCAGAATGCCCCGGGAATGTCGATCGATTCCGGAGGCTTCGGCAAAGGCTACGCGGTGGACCGAGCGATTGCCGTACTGCAACGGCATGGCATCCGGCACGCGATGGTGAAGGCCGGCGGCGATACACGCGTGATCGGCCTGCCGCCCGGGCTGGACCATTGGGTGGTGTGGATTGAGGACCCTCGCAAACAAGGTCGGCGCGCGCTCATTAAGCTGCGGCACGGCGCGCTCAGCACTTCGGGGAATTACGAGAACTTCTTTGAGATCGGCGGCCGCCGGTACGGGCATCTGCTAGACCCGCGCACGGGTTACCCAGTCCAAGGTATCGGCAGCTGCACAGCTACGGCCGCGACCTGCATGGAAAGCGACGCCTACGCCACAGCCGCCTGCGTATTGGGCGTAACGCAAAGCCAAAAATTGCTCGGGGCCAAGGTGGGTTTTCGGTTTTTGCTGTTTCCGGAGACCGACCCGCAGGGTCCGCTGAAGGTGGTGGAGACCGATCGTTTCCCGGGCAGCGACTGACGCGGCCGATTATTCGACCGTCAAACCCTGTTTGATATCAAACTTCTCAATCCGCTTGCGCAAGGTGGCGCGCGTGATGCCGAGCAGCTTGGCGCTCTGCACCTGATTGCCATCGGTTTCCTTAAGCGCATTGATCACCAGCTCCCGCTCCACCGCCGGGATCACCTTCAGGTCCGGATTATTACGCGCCCACCTAAACAGCTTCGAGGCCAGTCCGGCCAGATCATCGCCATCGACATCTGGCGAGGCGGCATTGGCCACGTTCAACACTTCCGGCGGGAGATTCTCCAGCAGGATCGCATCGCCTTTGGCCATCACCAGTGCGCGTTGCACGGCGTTTTCCAGTTCGCGCACGTTGCCGGGCCAATCGTGGGTTTCCAGCTTAGCAAGCGCATCGGGCTGCACGGTCTTCGGCTGTTTGGGGTTGGGTGAATTTTTGGAGAGAAAATAACTGACGAGCTGCGGAATATCCTCGCGCCGTTCGCGTAGGGCAGGCAACTGGATGCGTACGACGTTCAGTCGATAAAATAGATCCTCGCGAAAATCGCCTTCTTCCACGGCCTTTTCCAATGGCTTGTTGGTGGCGGCGATCACGCGCACATCCACCTTCACCGGTTGATTGCCCCCTACACGCTCGAAGGTGCCGTTCTGCAGCACGCGCAGGATCTTGGTTTGCGTGGCGAGTGTCATGTCGCCGATTTCATCCAGAAAAATGGTACCACCGTCGCATTGCTCGAACTTGCCGATCCGCTGCGTGTTGGCGCCGGTGAAGGCGCCCTTCTCATGGCCGAACAGCTCGCTCTCCAGCAGGTTCTCCGGAATGGCCGCGCAATTGATCGCGAGGTACGGCTGGCTGCTGCGCTGGCTGTGACTGTAAATCGCACGTGCCACCAGCTCCTTGCCCGTTCCGCTCTCGCCGGTGATGAACACGGTGGCATTGGTCGGCGCCGCATTGCGCAGGATGCGATAGACCGTCTGCATGGCGAAGGAGCGGCCGATCATTCCCTCGAAGCGGTCGCCGTCCATCTCCTCCCCGTCGGAGGAGTACTCCTCGCCCTCGGGCACCTGGGGTTCCATGTGGTCCTCGAATCCCCTGTGGTGCCCGTCCTCGAGCCCGTGCGCGCCTATGCCCACGGGGTAGTCGTCCTCCACGACCTCGTGGCCATTCTCAAACTGGGGCACCATCTGGTACCTCTGCTTGCGTCGCCAGACGTGCGCCCACATGTGCTTGACCGCCTTCTTGGTGACCGGCTTGAGGAGGTAATCCTCGGCGCCGAGCCGTATGCAGTTCATGACGGTGTCCGCGTGCTCGTTCGAGGACATCATGACCACCGGCATCTCCTGGTAGAAGGGGTTGTTGCGAACGTAGTGCAAAAGTGTCGGGCCGTCGACGTCGGGCATCATGACGTCGGTGAGGAGGAGGTTGAACTGGGTGCCGCGCTCCAGGAGGGCCATCGCCTCCTCGCCGCTGCTCGCCGTGGTGACTGCGATGGATTGGGAGATGCGTTTGGGGATGGGAGGGTCAGTCGGAACGCCGTTCGGGCGCGCGCGCGGGGGGGGTCCACCGCGGTGGAAAAACCACGTCGACCGATTGCAGTGACGTCACGTGGTTCTTCGCGTCGACGCGCGCGGGGCGACTCTCGGGGCTCACCCTGGTAGTTGCACTTCTTGAGCATGCCCGCGACGAGGGTACGACACGTCCTGTCGTCGTCCACGAGCAGCACGTGCACGTCCTCGGGCGAGGAGCTCGCCATCGTCGCGCGTCTCCCAGCGACGTCACTCGATTGCGAAAAACTAACCGCCGACGCGCTCGATGGCGCCGCGCCGCGCGACGCCGCGCTCGCTTCGCTCGCTCCCGGAACGGCGCACCTCGCCGGGTGCCCGCCCCGTTCCCTACTCGACCGTTCGGATTCGCCGCTCCGAACAGTACCGGCCGCCGCGTGCTGGCCGCCCCTTCGGCCGCGCGCGCACGTGTGAAGCCCTTGAAAGTTCACCGCCAAGTCAGGCAGTCTCCAAAGGGTCGCTTTTTCTCGTCCGCGCGCCGCCCGAACAAACAGACGTGGCACAACCCGCTGGCCGAGTCCCGATTCTCTGTATCTGGCTCTTGGAAAAAATCCGCCCCTTTTGGAATCTCCGATTTTTGGACTCGACTCTCGACTTTCTTTTTTTCCAAATTCTCCCGCTGGGAAGTGGGTGGGTCGACGGTTGAGAAACCAAACCTGGGATCCGATGTGGCACGGGGGCGCGCCGGGACGCGATTGGCTGAAAAAAAAAACCATGACTGAGCAAACAGTCCAGGGTTTGCGAGGTGAATTGCCAATTCGGCGGGAAACGGGTGACTGGCGCCCATACGGCACCCGGATAGGATTGGGCGCCCATCCTGAGCCTCGAGCGGGTGTACAACTGGCAAAACGCGGTCCCCGGGACTCTGCCATTCGCGGACCTGATCCGTCGCGCACTCTCAACGCACACGCACGCTTCCACGCGCCACTTAGTTTAAAATGGCCGCTTTCGCTACCACCACCCCCTCCCTGAAGGTGAGCCGCCGATCACGCGCACGGAACGACCCGCGCGGGTCGCACGCGCGCGCTTTCCGCGTCGGGTCCAATCGGCTGGGAGCTCCTCGCTTCCGGGGAAGCCCTATCCGCGCGGGACTGTCGCGGAAATCGCGCCGACCGTCCCGACCCGACCCGGGTTCACGCGCGACGAACGCGTCGACTGATGAAACACCCCGTCATCCATCTTCCCCTTTCCTCGCAGGCTGAGTTCCGCGGTCAGACCGCCGGCCTCAAGCGCGGCAAGGCCGTCAAGGTGCGCGCTCCTCCCAATTTTATCCATCGACCTGCTGCTAATATCTCGTTACCACCCCGCCACGGAACCCGCGCGCGTCTCCCTTCGCCCGTCGTCGCGAACGAGCGCTGACCCGATCGCCCCCTCAATCCACAGGCCGCCGCCGTCAACACCGTCACCGAGGCTAAGGTCAAGGTCGCCATCAACGGTTTCGGCCGCATCGGTGCGTCCCCGTCACCGCGCCCTCCGAGTCGGATTTCCATCCCCGATCGCAACTGCCGCGAGCGGGGGCTTCGCAGCAGAGGGGGCTTTTTTTCTCCGAGATCGGTCGTTTTCCTTCCTCACCCTAGAAACCGCCGGGCGCTGACCGATCCAACCCCCTCGATGATCCGCAGGCCGCAACTTCCTCCGCTGCTGGCACGGACGCGACTCCTCCAACCTCGAGGTGGTCGCCATCAACGACTCCGGCGGTGTCAAGCAGGCGTCCCACCTCGTCAAGTACGACTCCATCCTCGGCACCTTCGACGCGGAGGTGAAGATCGTCGACGACAACCACATCTCCATCGACGGCAAGTCCATCGAGATCGTGTCCTCCCGCGATCCCCTCCAGCTCCCCTGGAAGAAGCTCGGCGTGCAGCTCGTGATTGAGGGCACCGGCGTCTTCATCGACACCCCCGGCGCGTCCAAGCACCTTGAGGCTGGCGCCGAGAAGGTTCTCATCACCGCCCCCGCCAAGGGCGACGACATCCCCACCTACGTGATGGGCGTCAACGCGGACGATTACAAGCACTCCGACAAGATCATCTCCAACGCGTCGTGCACCACCAACGGCCTCGCGCCCTTCGCCAAGGTTCTCGACGACAACTTTGGCAT
>CAJWVY010000051.1 GCA_913048135.1 uncultured Verrucomicrobiales bacterium | reverse complement strand
AACCGGCTCTCCCGCGAACTCCGCACCTGGCAACGCTCCGTACTCAACAGCCTGCGTGAAAAAGATTATCCCAAGAAGTAAACCATGAGACAAAATCCCGCCCTTCTTCCGATTCTGCTAGCGTTAGGAGGCGCATTAACCGCCGCGCCCAACGCCCAACTAGCGGCGGATCCCGATCTGGAATTGAGCCTGCTCGCCACGGGTATTCGCGAAGGCATGGAGATGTCTATCGCCCGGGATGGTCGCGTGTTCCTTGCCGAACGCCCCGGCAAGGTGAAGCTGTGGCACCCAGATCGGCCCGGTGGACTGACCGAATTGATCGACCTCAAGTCCGACACCCGACGTGAAGCCGGCCTGATGGGCATCGCCTTGGATCCGAATTTCGAGAAGAACAACTGGATTTATCTTCAGCACACCGTGCCCGCGCCGGATGACCCCGCCGTGTACGTGCATCACCTCGGCCGGTTCACCGTTGGTACGGACCGTATTGATCGCGCCTCGGAAAAGGTGTTGTTGAAAATTCGTGCGTCGGCGGAGAACCGCATCCACGAAGCCGGCTCCATCGCTTTCGGGCCGGACGGCCTGTTGTACCTCTCGGTGGGCGATAACCAAATCCGATCGGAGTATTTGTTTTCCTGCAAGACCTCGGCCAACAGCAATGATCTCCGGGGCAAAATTCTCCGCATCCGACCCACGGCCGGGGGCGGCTACACCATTCCCGAGGGCAACCTCTTCCCGCCCGGCACGCCCAAGACGCGGCCGGAGATTTATATCATGGGCCTGCGCAACCCCTTCCGCATCCACGTGGATCCCCAGACCGGCTGGTTGCTCTGGGGCGAAAACGGACCGCCCAACCATTGGGCGCCCGGCACACCGTTGGACAAACAAAAAAGCATCCCGCTCGGTTACGACGAATTCAACCTCGCCAAACGCGCCGGATTTTATGGCTACCCGCTGGTCATCGCCAATCAGGAACCCTTCACCCACTACGATCCTGCCACCAAGAAAACCGGCCCCGTGATCAACCCCAAGGCGCCGGAAAACCGGCATCCCGAAAACACCGGCATCCGCAACCTGCCACCTTCCCAGCCGCCGCTTATCTGGTACGCCGGATTGCAGAAAGAATTTCCCGAACTCGGCAACGGCGGCGAATCCGCCATTGCCGGACCGATCTATCGCCACCGCCAAACGTATCCCGCAAAGCTCGCCTTGCCCGCGCGCTACGAGAGTTGCTGGTTCATCGGCGAATACGCCCGCGGCTGGGTCAAGGCCGCGAAACTGGATGCCCAGGGTAAACTCCAGAGCATCCATCCTGTTCTTCCGCCCCTGCGACTCGGTAAGCCCACCAACCTCAAGCTCGGCCCGCAAGGCCGCCTGCACGTGCTGTACTACACCAAGGATGATCAGGGTGCCCTCGTGCGAATCGAAAACAAAGGCGCCGTCAAGAGTGCCATTGCGCAGGCGCTCGTCCATGGTTTGGAACAACCCCCGCGCCACGTGAAGAAATCCCCGCTCGCCAAGCGTGGCCTCCAGCTTATGACCAAGAGCGACTGCCTCAACTGCCATCAATGGACGCGCCCGCTGGTGGCCCCCACGTTCTTCGAGATCGCCGAACGCTACCGCGACGACAAGACGGCTCCAAAAAAATTGGCGGACAAAGTGCTCCAAGGCGGCGTTGGCGAGTGGGGCCAAATTCCCATGGCACCGCATCCCCAGCACACCGCCAAGGAAGCCCGCGCCATGGTCGACACCATCCTGTTCCTGAACCAATTGAAAAAGTAACCCAACCTCATGCACCGCCACCCCCTCCTCGCCCCACTGTTTCTCCTCCTCTTCATCACCCTCCCCCTCCGGGCCGATGGCCTGCGGGTGGGCACGGCGGTGGTGGATATTTCGCCGACGGTGAAACCGTTCCAGTTGCGCTCGGGCAAATCGACTTACGTGCACGATCCCTTGCATGTGCGGGCGGTGGCATTTGAAAACGGCCAGGGCCGCGCGGTGATTGCCGTGATGGACGCCATCGGCGTGGGCCGCGAGATGTGCGACGAAGCCAAGACCGCCGCCGCCAAGGTCACCGGCTGGAAGCCTGAGCACATGCTCATCGCCGGCACGCACACGCACACCGCACCCAAAGGCGGCGACACCTCGCCCGGACGCATCGCCTACGAGAAGACCCGACGCGAGGGCCTGCGCCAAGCGCTCATCCAAGCCATCCAATCATTGGAACCGGCGAAGGTCGGCTTCGGCTCTGCCGAGGAAGCCAGCGAAGTGTACAACCGCCGCTGGTATCTCAAGCCCGGCCGGATGGACCCCAATCCTTGGGGGCTTCAGGATAAAGTGCGCATGAACCCGCCGCGCGATGCAATTGTAAAACCGGCCGGGCCGATTGATCCCCAGCTGTGTGTGATCTACGCCCGCACGAACCGCGGCAAACCGCTGGGTTTGATCGCCAACTACGCCCTGCATTACGTCGGCGGCATTCCGCGCGTCACCGAAAAGGATGGCCGCGTGGTCGGCATGGCCTCGGCCGATTACTTTGGGGAATTTGCCCGCATCATGCCGCACCGCGTGGGCGGCCTGAATCCGCCGGACAATTTCGTAGCCATGATGAGCAATGGCGCCTCGGGCGACATCAACAACATCGACTTCGACAGCAAACGCCCGCCGCGCGCGCCCTTCGAGCAGGTGCGCGTGGTCGCCACCAAGACCGCCACCGCCGCCTGGCGTGCCGTGAAAGACATTGAGACCTATCACGAAAACCCCATCATCGCCATGCGCCAGCGCGAGGTGGAACTGCGTTACCGCGTGCCCACGGACACCGAAGTGGCTCGCGCCCGCCAGATTCTTGCGCTGCCGGCCAAGGAACGCGCGGAGCTTCACAGCAAGGCCAGTTCCTACGCCACACACACGATGCGATTCGCCGAACCGGACGCCCCTCGCACGGAGAAGGTCATCATCCAAGCTATCCGCATCGGCGACCAAGCCATTGTCTCCATGCCGTTTGAAGTGCTGGTGGAGATTGGTTTAGAGATCAAAGACAAGAGCCCGTTTCCACATACGTTTCTCATCGAACTGGCCAACGGCGGCTACGGCTATCTCCCGCCGCCCAACCAACACGAGCTCGGCGGCTACGAAACCTGGCTGGGCACTTCTCGTTTCCTCCCCAACGCCTCCCCCCTCCTCACGCGTAATCTGCTGGAAATGCTGAAGGAACTTCAAAAAGTTAATTGATCTTTTCCGGGGCGAAATTCGCAGGCAGTCCGTAAGCATTTGACAGCCCTTATTGGGGCCACCACACTGAAACCCGATTGATGGCATGAATCGGTTTTTCCTCATCTTCACCTTGATCGCTCCCTTTGCCCTGCAACCGTGTGCGGCGGAGCCATTGGCGTTGGTCCAGGCGCATTGCGTGAAGTGTCACGGGCAGGACGGTAAGGTGAAGGGGAAAGTCAATCTTCTGCCGTTCAAGACGTTGGCGGATATGCAGGCGCGGCCGGTTTTATTGGAGGACATGATTGCCGTACTCGAAGATCGCGAGATGCCACCGGAAGACGAGCCGGTCATGCAGGCGGCGGATCGAGAGCAATTGATCGAAGCCCTGCGCGGCCTGTTGAGTTCGGCGGCGAAGGAGCAGGCGTTTTTGGCGACGCCGATGCGACGGATGAACCGGTTTCAGTACAACAACGCGGTGGTGGATTTGCTGGAGCTGGACCGCGATATTTTCCAGATGAACGAGCGGCTGATGCGACGGCGTAGTGAGTACTTTAATCCGGCTTCCAAAAAGATGCCGAACGAAGTGCGCGTGTCGAGTCGGCCGCTCAGCAAGGATATCGACAACCAGCGGCCGGAAGGATTCCGCGGCGTATCGGCCTTTCCGCAGGACAAACGCGCGGAGCATGGGTTCGATAACCGCGCGGATCACTTGACGATGTCGCCGTTGTTGATGGAGTCGTTCCTCAAGCTCAGCCAAACCATCGCCGAGAGTCCGGACATCAACGCGAAGGAATGCAAAAGCTGGAACTGGCTCTTTGCCGCGCCAGGCCAGCCGGTACGCGAGGCAGTGCGGGGTCGGCTGGAAGCAGAAGCGGCGGCTCAAGTGCAGGTGACCCATCCGCCCAAGGATCCGGCGGGCCGACAGGACATGAAAGGCTTTGGCAATCAATGGAGCGGGGATGCGCAGTTGTTTTGGCGCAATGAAGGAGCCGATCGCGAGTTGCAGGTGAAATGGAACGCCACCGAAGCGGCCACCGGTTTGCGGCTCGGCTTCACGCGGGCGGGCGATTACGGCATGTTCGATATTTATCTGGATGGCAAAAAGATCGGGCCGACGGTGAACCTGTACGACACGCGCGTGACGCGCATGGAACATCAGTTAACCGCCGCTATCGCGCCGGGACCGCATACGCTCACCTTCAAATGCACCGGCAAGGATGAGCGATCCAAGCGCTTCTTTTTTGGGCTAGATCAAATCGATCACACCGGCCTGAAGGCGGCGCCCAAGCCGTCGGCGGAAACCACACAGGCCCAGGCCGTGCGCGATCGCATCACCCGACTATTGCGCCGGGCCTTCCGCCAACCGGCAGAACCGGCCACCGTGGAGCGTTTTGCGAAATTTGCCGAACAACAACTGGCCGCCGGCGCGACCTGGGAAACGACCATGCGCCGAGTGGTGAGCGCGGTGCTGGGCATGCCTGATTTCCTGTACATCTACGAGAGCCCGAATCCCGGCAGCAAACCGGCCGGCCGACAGCGCATCAATGATTTCGAGTTAGCCACGCGGTTGGCGCAGTTTTTTTGGAGCAGCATTCCGGATGACACGTTGCTGGAGCTGGCCGAGGCCAGCAAGCTGAGCAAGCCGCAGGTGCTCAATGCCCAGATCGACCGGATGATGAACGACAAAAAAGTCAGTCGGTTCCTCGATAATTTCCCCGCCCAATGGCTACAGCTCGACCGGTTGGTGACCTCAATTCCGGACCCGAAACAGTTCCCGTATTTTTACTACCACGGCTACCGCACCAGCATGCACATGATGAGCGAGCCGCTGCTGCTGTTTGAAACTGTACTGGTGGAGAACCGCTCGGTCATGGACCTGATCGCGCCGGATTTCACTTGGGAAAGTACGATGCTGAAGGCCAACTACGCCGGCCATAACCGCGGTGGGCGCGATGTGCAGGTGCAGTTGTTCAAGCGCGTGCCGGTCACCGATCCGCGCCGCGGTGGGTTAATCACCAGCGCGGCAGTGCTAACGATGACCTCCACGCCCTCACGCACGCAGCCGATCACGCGCGGCACATGGATCAACGCCGTGATTTTCAATGACCCACCCAAACCGCCACCGGCCGATGTGCCGCCGCTCGATGAATCGAACGAGGAAGATCTCGCCAAGCTCACCATCCGCGAACGCCTTGCGGCCCATCGCAAGCGCGCCGATTGCGCCGGGTGCCATAACCAGATCGATCCGCTCGGGTTTGCGCTGGAAAACTTCGGACCCACCGGTGTGTGGCGCGACAAGTATGAGAACGGTCGCGAGGTGGATGTCAGCAACGTGCTCTTTAATCAGCACAAGTTCGCCGACTTCAACGAATTTAAAAAACTGCTCGTACAACAGAAACCGCGGTTTGTGCGCGGCTTCATCGCGCATCTGCTGAGCTACGCCCTCGGCCGCGATCTGGGTCCGGCCGATACGCCGGCGCTCGAGGCTATGGCCGCCCAGGCTGTAACCGGCGATGACCAGCTCCGCTCCATCCTCAAGGCCGTGGCCCTGAGCGAACCATTTCATCACAAGAACACGTTGAACGCGAAACCATGAACCATCCCACTGCCCACACCTCCCGCCGCCAATTTCTTACCTGCACCGGTGGCGCCATGCTCGGCCTGCCATGGCTGGAGAGCCTCGCGCATGCCAATGGCGAAAAGAACGCCCGCCCCGCCAAACGCATGGCGTTTTATTACCTGCCCAACGGCATCACGCGCCGCGGGTTTTTCCCGGGCGAAGGCGACCGCGCGCTGCCGAAGTTTGCCGGGCAAAACAACGTGTGGCGGTTCGAGGGCAAGACCGTGCCGGTCGGCAGCCATCCGCTCACCTTCACCCCCACGCTCGCGCCGCTGAATGTGATGCGCAAAAAGATTTCGCTGATTACCGGGCTCGACCGTACCTTTCAGCACGGCACCGATTCGCACGCGCAATGTGCCTCGTGCTTCCTTACCAGCGTGGCGCCGTTTGAGGTGAAAGGCTCGGCGTATCCGCTGGCGCGCACGCTGGACCACATCGTCGCCGATCACATCGGCCAAGCCACGCCCTACTCCACGCTGGAGTTGAGCTGCAACGATCACAAGAACAACATCGAATCGATCTACTTCGACAACATGTCATGGTACGCCACCGGTCATGTGGCGCCATCCATGCGCAATCCGCGCAAGATTTATGACCGACTCTTCGGCACGCAGGCCCACACGCAATCGCGCAACATCACCGATCTCGCACTGGAAAATGCCCGTGCCCTGCAGCGCCGCCTCAGCACCGGCGATCGCGGCAAGTTCGAGGAATATTTCGAAGCCGTGCGCACCATTGAGACGCGCATGGATAAAATCGAAAACATGAAGACCCAGCTTGCCGCCGCGAAGATCAAGCGGCCCGCTGAGCATCTACCGCGCAATGAGTACATTCACCTCATGGGCGACTTGCTCGTCACCGCGCTACAAGCCGGCCTCACCCGAGTGGGCACCCTCATGGTTGGTCCCGAGCGCTGGACCACCGCCACAAACTGGGAAGGCATCCTCGAAAAACCGTACAGTCACCATGCCATGACTCACTCCATCGCCCGTCATGTGGAGCAGCTGCTGAAGCTTGATCAGTTTCATGTGCTGGCCTTCACGCGGTTGCTAGAGCGGATGGACAAGATTGAGGAAGCCAACGGCACCTCGTTACTGGACAACACCATCTTCACTCTGGGTGCCGGCATGGGCGACGGCACCACGCACCAGTACAATGATCTACCCATCGTCGTCGCCGGCGGTGGCGCCACTGGTCTCCGGCAGGGCCAACACATCAACTGCCACCGCGGCACACCCCTGGCCAACCTCTGGCTCACGCACCTGCACGCCCTCGGCATTGCCCAAGACCGCTACGCGGACAGCACTGGCAAGATCGCGGGGCTTCAAGCCTGACCAGCCCGCACCGTTGACAGCACCCGTTCGCACGGGCAGTTTTTTGCCATGAGCAATGTGACGCGGTTTGGCGCGATCGGCGATGGCGTGGCGGATGATACCGAGGCGATTCAACATGCCGTGACGCAGGGCGATGGCGTGCTGCATTTTCCGCCGGGAACCTATCGCATCACGCAGCCCATCGAGATCAAGCTCGCCGAACGCGGGCCGTTGGGCATCGACGGTACGGGCGGCACGGCGCGAGTGGTGATGAACGGCAAGGGGCCGGCGTTCCGGCTGGTGGGAACGCATGGCGGCACGGGCGATCCGGGCAGCCGCAAGGGCAACGTCGCCTCACATCAACGCCTACCAACCATCCGCAATATCGAGGTGGAAGGCGCGCACGCGGAGGCTGATGGATTCGAACTGATCGAGACCATGCAATCCGTATTCGAAGGCGTACTAGTCACGCGCTGTCGGCATGGCATTCATCTCATCCAACGCAATCGCAACGTACTCATCAGTCATTGCCACATCTATTTTAATACCGGCGTGGGGGTGTATCTCGATGGAGTGAACCTGCACCAGATCAACATTGCCAGCAGCCATATCAGCTACAATCGACTGGGCGGCATCCGGCTCGATCGATCGGAGGTGCGCAATCTGCAGATCACCGGCAACGACATCGAGTACAACAACCATAAATCGCACGGGGCCGAGCCTGAGCCGACCGCCGAAATTTACATCGATACCACCGCCGAAGGTGCCAGCGTGAACGAAGTGACCATCGCGTCGAACACCATTCAAGCCACCGGCTCGCCCGAGGGTGCAAACATCCGCATCAAGGAAACGCCCGATCAATCCCGGCCGCCCGGCCTCTTTGCCATCAGCGGCAACATCATCGGCAGCCAGGAAAACAACGTGCACCTCACCGGCTGCTACGGCATCGCCCTGAGCGGCAACACGATTTACTCCTGTGAAAACCGGAATCTCCTCATCGAGGATTCGCGCCTCATCAACGTGAGCGGCAACACCTTCCGCCGCCATACCCCACGGTACGGCACCGGCGTGCGCTTCACTGGCTCCAGCGACATCACCTTCACCGGGTGCGGCATCCATGACGAGACCGCCGAAGGCCAACCCAATCTCACCGCCCTGCTGGAACTCGAACGCTGTCAGCGCATCAACATCAGCGGCAGCCAGTTCCTCAATGGCGCCATCGGCGTAGCCGGCAACGATTGCAGCCATGTGATCCTCACCGGCAACACTCTGCACGACACCCGCGAGCGCCCCATCGCCAAACACGCAATCCGATTCATCGGCGAAGGCGAGGGCAACACCGCCGCGCATAATTCGTTGGTCCAAACCTCAGGCAAGGCCATCGAAGTAAATGTGAAGGGGATTTAACCGTAAAGTCCTACAGTTCGTAATCTATCAGTCTATTGTGCATGTTGAAAACGAGTCTTGCGAAAATTTTTAAGCTAAATGAAATTGAATAAAACTCTTCAAAAAATACTTAAGAATTCAGAATGGTGGTTTTTAGAGCGATTAGATTATTTGGGGGCAAGTTTGATTGTCGAAATGGTTGAAGGGTGTGTGTCTTCAGTTTCTGAAGATGTCACAATTGATGGTGCTGGAATAATTCCAGATGCTCGCGCCGTAGAGGTAACTGAGCAAAGTAAGTGTGTGCGAAAAGAGTTTTCAAAAGTTTTGGCATATCAAGTTATCGATGAATCTTACTATGTATCCCAGTCTTCAAATAAACTGGAAGAATTGGCCAGTCCAGTCCTTTGTCAACAAACTGGTTCAGATTATCTAGAGCATCTAAAGCAGATTAGTTTAGTTAACGACCTCATTTATGACCCAATACATCATTATGCCCTGAATTTAGCTGATGATATAATTGATGTTATTTCCACTACTGAGCCATCTGTTAATTTGATTTAATTGATAACATTTCAAGCAAATCACATATTGGATACGTTTTCAAATTATGAAATAAAATTTGAATTGTTAGCAGGGGTTAGTTTGGGTAATGACGTTTTTTTTAATTCGAGGAAGAGTGGTTTGCTAAAATGAGGTTTCCTACTCAGGGCAATACCTTAAAACAACTCGCCATGGTTGGATTTTTACGGCATCAAGTCTGCACATCATGAGATTGTTATTCTTAGCTTGTTTTGTCTTTTTATTACAAGCTCCACTCAAATTAGCGGCTAAGCCGAACATCATTCTTGTTTTTATCGACGACATGGGCTGGGGGGATTTTTCCTGCTTCGGGAATCAAGCAGCACAAACCCCTCACATCGATCGCTTGGCCAATGAGGGAATTCGGTTTGAGCAGTTTTATGTGAACTCACCAATCTGCTCACCGTCGCGTACGGCGATCTCGACAGGTCAATATCCGCAGCGCTGGCGCATCACCTCGTACCTCGCGCATCGGGCGGCGAATGAGCGGCGCGGCATGGCGCAATGGCTTGATCCCGCGGCACCGATGCTGGCGCGCTCGCTACAACAGGCCGGCTACGCAACAGGGCACTTCGGCAAATGGCACATGGGTGGCCAGCGGGATGTGGACAACGCCCCGGCGATCACCGAGTACGGCTTCGATGCCTCCCTGACCAACTTCGAGGGCATGGGGCCCAAGCTGCTGCCGCTGACTCTCAAGCCGGGGCAGGATCCGGCCGAGCCGGGTCGCATCTGGGCGAATGCTGAGCGGCTTGGCCAAGGCGTACGCTGGATGCAGCGCTCGGAGATTACCCGTGGATTTGTTGACGAGGCCATCCCGTTCATCGACAAGGCAGCCGGGGATGGAAAACCGTTTTACATCAACCTCTGGCCGGACGATGTGCACAGTCCGTTCTGGCCGCCGGTTGCCAAGTGGGGCAACAACAAGCGCGAACTGTACCTTGCCGTCCTCGAGGCGATGGATGAGCAGTTGGGAAAATTGTTCAATCACATCCGCAGCAACGAATCGCTGCGTGACAACACGCTTGTGCTCGTGTGCTCCGACAACGGGCCGGAACTCGGCGCCGGTGTGGCCGGGCCGTTTCGTGGGTACAAAACCCACCTGTACGAGGGTGGCGTGCGCTCGTCGCTGGTCGCTTGGGGGCCGGGCTTGGTGAAGGCGAAAAACCGGGTGAACCGCAAGTCAGTCTTCTCCGCAATCGACCTTGTGCCGACACTGCTGGACATAACCGGCACGCTCCACGCAAAGGGGGCGAAGTATGACGGCGAATCACTCCAGAACGTGTTGCTTGGCAAAGGCAACGCGTCCCGAAATGCCCCGATCTTCTTCCGTCGCCCTCCCGATCGTGATTCGTTTTACGGCGACAAAGATCTCCCCGATCTCGCTGTGCGCGATGGCAAATGGAAATTCCTCTGCGAATACGACGGCTCCGAGCCTGAGCTATACGACATGGCAAGTGATGTTGGTGAAAAGAACAATGTTGCAGCGAACCACCCCAAGCTCGTGGTTCGGTTGACCAAGGCCTGCATCGCCTGGCACAAGTCCATGCCGCCCGACAACGGGCCACAATTCGTTGGAAACGCATGGCGAAATGCACCAAAAAAACCGAAGAAAAATTGAGCGATCGCAACTTTAGTATCGCGGTGATCCGCGGGGACGGGATCGGGATCGAGGTCGTCGAGGAGGGGCTGAAGGTGTTACGTGCGGTGGACGACCGAGCCGCGCTTTGCCTTGAGTTCACCGAGTTTCCCTGGGGATCGGATTACTATCTTGAGCACGGCGCAATGATGCCGGCCGATGCGCTCGAGACGTTGGCCGGGTTTGACGCGATTTTTCTTGGCGCAGTGGGGCATCCGGAGATTCACGACCACGTCACGCTCAACGAGTTGCTGCTGCCGATTCGACGGCGGTTTGACCAGTACGTCTGCCTGCGGCCCAACACGCTTTTTTCAGGGATGGATTCCCCGCTCAAAAAGGCAAAGCCGGGAGAGATCGACATCACGCTTGTCCGCGAAAACACTGAGGGTGAGTACGCCAACGTAGGCGGCATTCAGTTCGAAAATCAGTCGAGCGAAATGGGAGTGCAGGCCGGTGTGTTCACCCGACACGGCTGTGAACGGGTGATCCGCTACGCCTTCGAGTTGGCACGCAGTCGCGGCAGTAAAAAGCCGGTGACCTCCATCACGAAGTCCAACGCACAGGGTTACGGGATGGTGGTATGGGATCGGGCATTTGAACGGGTGTCGGCGGAGTACCCTGAACTTTCGACCCAATCGCTGCTCGTCGATGCCGCCGCGATGGAGTTTGTGCGCCGGCCGGAATCGTTCGATGTGGTAGTGGCCAGCAATTTGTTCGGCGACATCCTCTCCGATCTGGCGGCCATCATCACGGGGAGCATCGGCTTGGCGGCCAGCGGCAACATCAATCCCGAGGGCGACCATCCGTCGATGTTTGAGCCGGTGCACGGTAGTGCGCCGGACATCGTGGGCAAAGGCTTGGCCAATCCGCTGGCGGCAATCCTGTCAGCGGCGATGATGCTGGAGCATCTTGGCCAAGCGGCAGCGGCGGCGGCGATTCGAAAGGCCGTGCTGTCGGTGGTTGAGCAAGGCGCAGCACTGCCGCCCGACATGGGCGGCACCGCCAACACAACCCAAGTCGGCGACGCCGTGGTAAACGCACTGAAACCAGCGTAACAACCGCCCTTGGCCAAGCGCAGGGTAGGGACGGCTGTCCCAGCCGTCCTAACGCCGAGACACAGATGCCACGGATTTTCACGGATCGTCTTCGTGCAGTTCGCGGTCAGTAAAATGATTGCTCACTTGGCCAAGCGAGGGGGCGTTGACGGCGGGGAGGGGTGGCTCTAGGCTGGGAGTTTGATCATGCGTAATTCGCTTCGTTTTCTTTTTGTCGCGGCACTTGGTTTTTTTGTCTCGTCTGCACAGGCGGAGGAAAAATCGAAATCGATCCGGGCATTGCTCGTGACCGGCGGTTGTTGCCATAACTACAAATATCAATCCAAGGCACTCATCGCTGGGGTGGCCAAGGAGGCCAAGGTGGATTGGAAGGTGGTCAACGAGGGCGGCAGCGGCACACGGGCGCAGATCGCGCTGTACGACAATCCGCGTTGGGCCAAGGGCTACGATGTAGTGGTGCACAACGAATGCTTCGCGAACACGGCCGATGAGGCGTACATTCGCAAGATCACCAAGGTGCACAAGGCCGGTGTGCCGGCGGTGGTGATCCACTGCGCGATGCACACATACCGTGCTGCTAAGATTGATGAGTGGCGAAAGTTTCTCGGAGTCACGAGTCGCCGGCACGATCACCAGAGCCGCTACCCGGTGAAGAAGGTTGCCCCGAAACACCCGATCCTGAAGGGCATGCCGGACAACTGGGTGACACCGAAGGATGAGTTGTACATCGTGGACAAGGTCTGGCCGACGGCCAAGCCGCTGGCGACCTCGAAAAGCGAGCGCGATGGCAAGGATCACGCCGTGGCTTGGACGAATCAGTACGGCAAGGCCAAGGTGTTCGGCACGACCTACGGGCATTCGGACGCCACATTCGACGATCCGGTTTTCCAGAAGATGATCGCCCGTGGCCTGCTCTGGGTCACCGGCCGGCTGAAGGATTGATATCCGTTATTCTGTCACGAACACCGCATCGCCGAGAGCGTCCATTTTTGGCGTGATGCCGAGGCCGGGGGCGGTGGACGCGGCTAGTTTTCCGTCCTGACGTTGCGGGGCGCCGTCTGCGATGGAGACGGTGACGTAGCTGTTGAAATCGGTTGATGAAAACAGCAGTTCTGTCGGCGTGCTGTGGGCAAGGTGGGAAATGGCCGCAGTGATGATGTCTCCGCCCCAGCTATCTTCGATGGTCATCGCGATGCCGAGTGACACGCAGAGGTCACGCGCCTGTCGTGCCTTGGTGAGTCCGCCGAACTTGCTAATCTTGATGTTCACGACGTCCATCGCCTGCATGCTGTTAGCGCGGAGTAGGATCGGCAGGCCGTCGATGTTCTCGTCGAGCACGAACGGGTGATCGGTCAGCTTGCGGATGGAATAGCATTCCTCGAACGTTTCGCACGGTTGCTCAATGTAGACGTCGATGTCCCTGACGGCGCGGACGACACGGGCGGCCTGATGCATGAGCCAGCCGGTGTTGGCATCGGCCACGAGGACGTCACCGCGTTGCAACTCGGCCGAGACGGCGCGGATGCGCTCGATGTCTGTCTCCGGATCGCCGCCGACCTTGAGCTGAAATTTCCGATATCCCTCTGCCCGGTAGCCGGCGACCTTGCCGGCCATGGCTTCGGGGGCTTCCTGCGAGATGGCGCGGTAGAGCAGGAACTCTTCGCCGTAGCGGCCGCCGAGCAGGTTGCAGATCGGCTGGCCGGTTGCTTGGCCAAGAATATCCCAGCAGGCCATATCGAGAGCGGATTTAACGTACGGATGCCCTTTGAGCGTGGTGTCCATGTGGCGGTTGAGCTTCGCCAATTGCGTGGGATCCTCGCCGATCAGCGCCGGGGCAAGCACCTGGATACCGGCACGCGCGCCCTCGGCGTAGGCCGGCAGGTAGACCGGGCCAAGCGGGCAGACTTCGCCGTGGCCGGTGATGCCCTCGTCGGTCTCGATCCGTACGACGGTGCTGTCAAACACCTGCACGGATTTGCCGCCGGACCAATTGTAGGTGCCCTCGTATAACGGTAGGCCAACCTGATAAACACTGATTTTGCTGATCTTCATGAACGCGCTGCGGATGGTTGGGGTTCGCGCAATATAAATCAATCCGGAATGCGCTTGGCCAAGTGG
Organism: uncultured Verrucomicrobiales bacterium; assembly: GCA_913048135.1. Taxonomy (GTDB): domain Bacteria; phylum Verrucomicrobiota; class Verrucomicrobiia; order Limisphaerales; family UBA1100; genus UBA1100. Next base: position 4,766 of record CAJWVY010000051.1, on the reverse strand, counting down.
AGTCGTTGCCGGATACTTCGCCGCCGAATGAGTGAGGGGCAAATACCTATCGATTTCAATGACCCGATCAATGCTAGGATTCTGGCGGTATCGGAGGATCAGCTTCAGGGATTTCAGGAGGACCCGATTGGCGAGATCGTGCGGCATTCGGGTGTCGAGGCGCCGGTGGTGATCGAGCGCATCCGCGCGATGCTCCGGGCCGGTGCGATCCGGCGCGTGCGCCAGACCCTGCTGGCCACCAATCTGGCCAAGGGCGCGCTCGTGGCTTGGAAGGTGCCGACGGAGCGGATGGACGCGGCGTTCAACTACCTGTTCGAGGAGGATCCCTTTTCCGGGCACGTCGTCACGCGCACAACGGACACCGTCTCGGCGGGGTCGAACTACAAACTTTGGACGACGCTCAAGGTGCCGCAGGGTTACTCGATGGAGAAACATGGCAACTGGCTATTGAACAAAATCGGCGGCGATCATTTTCGACTGATGCCGGCCAAGCGCTTGTTTGCGCTGGGCGTGGGGCATGTGCGCCGTCGCGGGATGCCGCCGGGCAGCCGGGCGGATCAACCGGCGGAGGCGATGGAGGTGGCGATCGCGGATCTCAACGATCTCGAGTGGCGGGTGATGACCGCCGTGAAGCGGGAGTTCGAGCCGGAGGAAATCATCGAGGACATCTGGACCGCGAGAGCGGCCGAGGCGGGTGTGTCGCTGGAGGACTTTTTCCGCATTGCCAAGGATCTCGACAAGCGCCGGGTGGTCGGCCGTTTTTCCACGTTTTTGGAGCATGTCAAACGGCACTCGTCCGGCAAGCGCGTGACCAAGTTCAATGCACTGTTCCACTGGGCGGTGCCGGCGGGGCGCGAGATCGAGGCTGGCGGCGAGGTGGGGCGGCACGATATCATGACACACGCCTACTGGCGCGAGGGCGGTCCGGACTTTCACAACGTGAACGTCATGGGAGTGGCACACGGCACCGACAAGGAAATGGTGCTAGAGCACAAGGCTGCGATCGATCAGCACCTCGACAGTGTCGGCATCCCGGTCAGTTATACAAACGTGTTCTGGGGTGGGCGCAGTGAGATCAAGCCGTCGGAGATTTCTCCGATAGCCTATCGGGAGTGGTGCCAAAAAGTGGGCATCGATCCCGAAACGATGCGGGAGGACTGACCCGCGTTCCGCTTGGCCAAGCGGAGGAAAAGGAACCAAGCGATGGATCCAATTGTCATTGTACTGGGTTTGCTGGTGGTGGCCGTGGCGCTCTTTGCCACGCGGGCGCTGCCGGTTGATTTGGTCACCATCTTCCTGCTGTTGGCGCTGGTGCTCACAGGGATTCTTGACACCGCGCAGGCTTTTGCCGGGTTCAGTTCGCAGATCATCATTATCCTCGGCTCTATTTTCATCATCAACGGCGCGTTGTTGGAGGGGCGCGTGCTGGATGTGGTTTCCGCTTGGCTGCTGCGCGTGGCGGCGGGGAGCACGAACAAGTTGCTCCTGACTACGATGACTGTCGTGGGCGGTCTGTCCGGGTTCATGAACAACACTGCGGTGACGTCGCTCTTCATCGGACCGACGATGTCCGTGGCGCGCAAGCTCAAGACCAGTCCGTCGAAACTACTTATGCCAGTTTGCTTCGCATCGATCCTCGGCGGCACCTGCACGTTGATTGGCACTTCGACCAACGTCGCAGTCAGCGGCGAGATCGCAAAAAAGCACGAGGTAGACGTGGCCAAGTGGAAGAGCAATGGCGGCACGGACCTGAATAGTGACGGCGTAGTCGGTGCCGATGACTATCTTATTTATGCGGAGAAAAACGAGCTCAACGTCTACCAGCCGCTTGGCCTGTTTGAGATCACGCCGCTTGGCCTGTTGATCATGGGCGTGGGCATTGCGTACCTCATGTTGGTTGGTCGGAGGCTGCTACCCGATTACCCCGACGAGAGCTTGACCGAGGATTTTAACATCCGCGAATACGTTTCTGAGATCGTCGTGATGCCCGGCTCAAAACTCATCGGGCAGTTGGTGTTTGAGTCCTCGCTGGCTGAGATGGAGTTTCGCATCATCAAGATTCTCCGAAAAAAACGCAATTTCGTGCCGAACTCACGCTCGAAGATTGAGGAAGCCGACGTGCTGCTCGTCTCCGGCCGTGTGGACGATTTGATGGCGGTGAAGGACGCCAGCGGCATCGAGATCAAGGCCGAAACCAAGCTGGAAGATGACTCGCTGCAAACGGAGGAAACCAAGATCGCCGAATTGCTGATTACGCCCAAGTCCACATTGATCCGTCACTCGCTCAAGGAGGCGCTCTTTCGCCAGCGCTTTGGCCTCGCGGTGCTGGCGATCTATCGGCACGGCCAATCGCTTGGCCGCAAACTGGGAATGATCAAGCTCCGTGCCGGCGACCTGCTGCTGGTGCAGGGCACGGAGGAACGCCTGCAATCGCTTGAGCACGATACGAACCTCGTCCGGCTCGAGGCCAGCGAGGCGCCAAGTGCGGATCGGCGAAAAAAGGGCTTCATGGCGCTGGGTTTTTTTGGAGTGGCCGTGTTGGCCGGCGGCTTTGGGCTGGCACCGTTACCAATCTGTTTTTTAACAGCGGCGGCAGTAACGGTGGCGACAGGGTGTATCACCATGCAAAAAGCCTACGAGGTAATCGACTGGCGCGTGTTGATCGTGATCGGCGGCATGACGGCGTTCGGTGTGGCCATGCGTGAATCCGGCACGGCAGACTGGCTGGCGGCCGGAATCCAGAGCGCGTTCGAAAGCCCGAGTACAGTGCTGGCCGGGTTTATTTTGCTGACCATGTTCCTGACTCAGACGATGTCCAACGCCGCCGCTGCATTGGTGGTTTTGCCGGTGGCGATGCAAACCGCAGAGACGCTCGGTGTCAGCGGGCAGACGTTTGCGATCGCCGTGATGCTGGGGGCATCCTCGTCATTTGTCGCGCCGTTCGAGCCGGCCTGCATCCTTGTTTCTGGGCCGGGCAAATACCGGTTTACTGATTACGTGAAGGCCGGGCTGGGTCTGACGCTGTTAATGGCGTTCCTCGTCTGGTTCTTCGTCCCGATCATTTGGGGTCTCTGATCCCGCTTGGCCAAGCGCACAAAAAAGCCCGGCGCTTGGCCGGGCTTCGAGGGGGGTAAATATTTAAAGTTTACTTCAGCGCCTTCTCAATGGCAGCAATCACCTCAGGGGCGTCCGGCTTGGTGCGCGGCGAGAAGCGCTTGATGACTTTGCCGTTGCCGTCGAGGAGAAACTTTTCAAAGTTCCAGCCGATCTTGTCTGAGCCACCGGATTCCTTCTTGAGCTTCTTGTAGAGCGGGTGGGCGCCCTTGCCGTTTACCTCGATTTTTGAGTGGAGCGGGAAGGTGACGCTGTAGTTGTCCGTGCAAAATTTCTTGATCTCCAGCTCGGTGCCGGGCTCCTGCTTGCCGAACTGGTTGCAGGGGAATCCGAGTACGGTGAAGCCCTTCTTGGCGTACTTGGTGTGTACGGCCTGAAGCTGGTTGTACTGTCTGGTCAGGCCGCATCGGCTGGCGACGTTTACGACTAGCATAACCTTGCCCTTGTGCGCCTTGAGGCTGGTTGCCTTGCCGTCGATGTCCTTCAACGCGATGTCGAGGGTGGATATTTCCGCACTGGCAGCGCCAGCCAGACCGAGTGTAAGTAGGAGTGCTGAAAAGAGTTTCATACAAACCAAATCTCGCAAATGGGCCGGAATTGTCAAACACGTAACATCCTCCTGCCGACTTGTTTTTACCTGAGGTTTTGTTGAGACTCCCCGGCCTTCGTTTGCGATGAAGAAGACTGCGAAAAAGAAGACAGCTAGGAGCAAAACCGCGGCGGACATGCGGCCGCATTCCGCGATCATGCTTGATGGGCCGGATCGTGCGCCGAGCCGCGCAGTGTCTGCACTGCCTGCGTCAGGCGGGGAACCGCGCAATACTGGACAGCGCCAAGCAGCCGATGGATGTTGGTGCGCAACGATTCGGGATCCCGCGTCACCAGTCCCCTCTGGATTCGCCCCAGGTCATCGTCCAGTCCGCCGACGAGCATGGTGACCATCTCGTTGGCGAGTTCCCGACGTTCGTTCGCGATCTGCACAGACTCCTGTTCGTCATAGACGGGTTCAGTGCCGTCTGTGTGCCTAGCCAGGGCCTCGGCCAGCGTCAGGGCGTCCACCGGTGTGAGTACGTGGGCACTGACGCCGAGCTCGTAGACTGCGCGCAGGGCGTCCGTCTCGCTGTGTGTCAGGATCGCAAGGGCGGGGCGTCGCAGCCGTCACGCCGCCACCGCCGCAGACATTCGACGAAGCCCGGGTCTTCAGCGTCCAGCACGATCGCGTCGCACCGGTCGAGCTCGGGGGTTGCCGCGTCGGGCGTGATGCCGGTGACCGCTGAGCGGCCTGAAGCTTCGGCGCCGCGTGCGTAGGCGTCGGTGCGTTGCTCGCTTGCATCGAGGATGTACAGCCGTTGTACCAGGCTGGGCCTGTGCTCCAGCGTGGTGATGATGTCCTCGAGGTCCTGCTGCTGTACGGGAAGCTCCAGGTCACTGCCTGCCGGGCCAAGCGCGCCCGGTACGATCACTCTGCCGTCAAGATTCTCAGCAGCGTCGGCGAACCAGACGTCCGGGTGTGTAAGATTCCGTTCGAGACCCAGGAACGTGAGGCGCTCCGCGATTGCCGACAACAGTGGAGAGTTGCCGCGCACGCCGAAGGTTGGCCGAACGCCTGCGTTGATCAGGGGAGCTTCTGGCGACGCGCCACTGGCCAAGGA